>NZ_JBEOYU010000099.1:0-1067 GCF_040297265.1 Streptomyces sp. NPDC001832 | reverse complement strand
ATTTCTAAAACTTCTCTAGTGTTCCTGGCTAATCGGTCTAACTTTGTCACAATTAAAGTGTCACCATCCTTTAACTTTTTAAATACTAGATTAAATTGTGGACGTTCGACATTAGTTCCAGTAAACTTTTCTTGGAAAACTTCTTCTGCTCCTGCTTCTTTCAGAACTTCAATTTGAGATTCTAATTTTTGTTCAAAAGTACTGACACGTGCATACCCAATTTTCATATTTTGACCTCTATTAATAACCCTAAGTTGTGAGTGATGTTATCCTTAAATCTTAGAGTCACTATTGTATAATTTAGACAAAGGACAAAAACATGCAAAAACGCTACTCAAAAGAATTTAAAGAAACCCTTATCGCCTTCTATCATTCTGGTCAATCCGTCACCCAGCTGTCTAAAGAATACGACGTGGCCCCTGCAACAATTTATAAATGGATAGACCTCTACTCTAAATCTAATGAAAGCTCCGTCTCTAAAGCTGATTTTCTAGAATTAAAAAGACAACTGGCTAAAGTTAAGGAAGAACGAGACATCTTAAAAAAAGTATTGACCATATTCGCCGAGAAAAAGAAGTGAGTGCTGCGGATATGGCTCAAACCATACAAACTTTAGCACTCAATGTCAGACTAAGCTGTCAACTCCTTGATGTTCCTGAATCAAGTTATTATGAACAGATTAACCGACATCCATCTAAAACTCAATTAAGGAGACAATACCTGTCACTCAAAATTTCTCAACTCTTCAATGCTAACCGAGGAATCTATGGTGCTACTAAAATTCATCATCTTCTACTTAAACAAGGGGAAAAAGTCGGGTTAAAACTGGTACAGAAGCTAATGAAGCAACTTCAACTCAAGTCTGTAGTCATTAAGAAATTTAAGCCTGGATACTCACTAAGTGATCACATCAATCGAAAAAATCTTATACAGACTGAACCTACAAAGAAAAATAAGGTTTGGTCAACCGACATTACTTATATTCCTACTCAACAAGGATTGGCTCAAACGCGCCTAGGCTCACCGAATGATCACATCGCCGAGTTCACTGCGATTGGGGCGTCGGC
>NZ_JBEOYU010000098.1:0-1069 GCF_040297265.1 Streptomyces sp. NPDC001832 | reverse complement strand
GGTTGGCCTCGGTGCGGTCGCGCCACTCGTCCCCGCGGTGCGCGAAGGCGACCTTGGAGGCGAGAACGTACCGGCCGTGTTTGCTGTTGGCCAGGTGGGCGAGCGGGGCGGGCATCTTGATCGACACTTCGCCGTCAGGGGTGACGCGGATCGTCTCGTTCCCGAAGCGTTTTCCCGACTCGCCGTCTGCGGCAAGGAACCAGCGCTCAGCTTCCCAACGTTCACGCCACTCGCGCTCGGTGAGCTGTGCGGCCTGAAGGTTGTGCCGGTTCTTGAGCAGCCGCCGGCCACCGCGAACGACACGGACGCGCCCGGTCTTCCAATCGTCGCGGGCCACGTCGAGCCGGTGTTCCAGGCTGGCCAGGCGGCGGGACTTGTAGAACCACTCGGCCCGGGAGCGGTACCCGCCCGCCGCCCGCTTGCTGCCTTTCTCTCCGATCGGGAGGGACAGGCGGTGTCGCAGCGTGCGGATACTGGCCTCAAGGTTCTGGATATGTGCGAGCAGGCAGCGTCGGGCCAGGCCGTACTGGTTGTGCGTGGCCTTCGTGATCGCACCCGCGATACGCGACGACGACTGCCCGGTCAGGTCACGCTTGCGGGATGCCCACGCACTGTTGTCGTGCTCGTGCCCGGCTTCGCAACGGGCCTTGAGATCGAGAGAGGCCAGGCGGCCCTGGTGCTCGCCGACCAGACGCAACACCTTCTCGTCCTGCGGGGTGAGGTGCTTGAGGCGGTCGCGTAACGCCACACCGGACGGGCCGGCAGCAACGAACGGCGCGTCGATGGTACGCAGCCGCTCCTTCTTGTCACCCATCGGCAGCCGCCGCTTCCAGTGCCTTCCTGGCACGGCTCTTCGCACTCCGGCGGCCGTACAGGCGGGCACAGAACGAGGTCAGAACCTCCACCATGTCGCGCACCAGGCCGTCTTCGACCTCGCCGTCATCCAGCACCACGAGCCGACGGCCGGTCGCGGCCAGAGCGGCCTCGACAAGTTCGACGTTCATACGGCCCAACCGGTCTTTGTGCTCCACCACTACGGTGGTCACCGCCGGGTCGGCCAGCAGGCGAC
>NZ_JBEOYU010000097.1:0-1202 GCF_040297265.1 Streptomyces sp. NPDC001832 | reverse complement strand
AATGGAAAGAACAAAGAAGTTTATTTTAAAAAAAATACAAAAAATATTTTTATTCGTTAAAATTTGTGAAAAAAAATGCCGTCAGAAAGAGCTAAAAGCTTTTAGTTTGATAGAGATGTTAATTGTACTAGCTATTATTAGTATTTTGATATTACTATTTGTTCCAAATTTAATTAAAGAAAAATCCGCAAATTGTAAAATGAAGTTAGCCACCTTGAGTCAAGCAAAAAACATCTGAATCTCTTATACTAGAAGTTCGACCAAATAGTATAAAAAGGAAATTCAGATGCAAGACTATTCTATCACAAGCCAGAGCAAAGGGAAACACCTGACCAATCAAGACCGTTTAAACATTGAACGTTGGCACAATAAAGAAGGACTGAGCAACCGTGAGATTGCGCGCTTATTGAATAAAGCTCATGGGACGATTGACAGAGAGATGAAGCGAGGGGAAATCCAGCTCAAGCGGAAGGTAAAATACTCTGCTAAAAAGGCTCAAGAAAATTATGAAGGATTGAGGGCTCACAGTGTTCGTCCGAGTAAACTCACGACTGAGATTGATTGTTATGTGAGTACACGTCTTAAAGAAGACAAGGACTCTTTGGAAGTCATTCATCAGGCTCTAAAAGGAGTTTCTCTGAGCAGCCTCTACAATTGGGTCAACTGGGGCTGGTTAGAAGCCAAGCGTCATCATCTTTTCTATCCGCAGTATAAGGCGGCAAAGAAAATCAAACCTCGTGCGCCAAAGCATCCTTTTGGTAAGTCTATTGAAGAACGGCCTGAGTTCATTAACAATCGCTTAGAAGTGGGGCATTACGAGATTGACACGGTCATTCTTACGAGAGCTAAGAACAAGGTGCTTTTGACGCTCACAGAGCGAAAATACCGCACGGAGATCATTCGCTTGATTGATGGGAAAACAGCACAGGCGGTCAATGATGAGCTGGTGGAACTTCAAAAAAGTTATGACTTCAAATCCATTACCCCTGACAATGGCCATGAATTTGCAAGGCTCTCTGAGGTCGTAAGCTGTCCAGTTTACTATGCACACGCCTACGCGAGCTTTGAGCGAGGGACGAATGAAAACCATAACCGAATGATTCGTAGGCATCTGCCAAAAGGCACAACAAAGACGACCCCTGAAGAAGTCGCCGCTATCGAGTATTGGATGAACCATTATCCAAGAAAAATGTTCAACTATA
>NZ_JBEOYU010000096.1:0-1310 GCF_040297265.1 Streptomyces sp. NPDC001832 | reverse complement strand
TCCGAGCAGTTGGAGGCGTCGCTGCCGGCGGTGGTGTCGGTGACGGATCAGTCGGGTGAGGCGCGTTATCCGTCGTTCAAGGGCATCATGGCGGCGAAGAAGAAGCCGGTTGAGTCACTGGATCTGGAGGATCTGGAGATCGAGGCGGACGAGGTGGGTCTGGCGGGTGCCTGGACCGCGGTCGACTCGGCGGCGGAGCGTCCGGCCCGTACGGCGGGCACGATCGTCAAGGACGAGGGCGAGGGCGGCAGGCAGCTGGCCGAGTTCCTTGCGGGTCAGAAGTTCATCTGACCCCGCGCTTGTTTCCCCGTAGTTTCTTCGCAACTCGCAGGAGATTGAAGTCCCATGGCTGAAGTTCTCGTCTTTGTCGATCACGTGGACGGTGCCGTCCGTAAGCCCACTCTGGAGCTGTTGACGCTGGCGCGTCGTATCGGTGAGCCGGTCGCGGTGGCGGTCGGCAGCGGTGCTGCCGGCACTGCTGGTGTGCTGGCCGAGCACGGTGCGGTGAGGGTCCTGACCGCCGATGCGCCGGAGTTCGCCGACTATCTCGTCGTGCCGAAGGTCGACGCGCTGCAGGCCGCGCACGAGGCGGTCCGCCCGGCCGCGGTGCTGGTTCCGTCGTCCGCGGAGGGCAAGGAGATCGCTGCCCGTCTCGCGGTCCGGATCGGGTCGGGCCTGATCACCGACGCCGTCGACCTGGAGGCCGGTGAGCAGGGCCCGGTCGCCACGCAGTCCGCGTTCGCCGCGTCGTTCACCACCAAGTCCCGTGTCTCCAGGGGGACCCCGGTCATCACGGTCAAGCCGAACTCGGCTCCGGTCGAGGCTGCTCCGGCCGCGGGTGCGGTCGAGGCGCTGGCGGTGTCGTTCTGTGCGCAGGCCACCGGCACGAAGGTGCTGTCCCGCACGCCGCGCGAGTCGACGGGGCGTCCGGAGCTGACCGAGGCCGCGATCGTCGTGTCCGGCGGCCGTGGCGTCAACGGTGCGGAGAACTTCGCGATCATCGAGGCGCTCGCCGACTCGCTCGGTGCGGCCGTCGGTGCCTCGCGTGCCGCGGTCGACGCCGGCTGGTACCCGCACTCCAGCCAGGTCGGCCAGACCGGCAAGTCCGTCTCCCCGCAGCTGTACATCGCCTCCGGCATCTCCGGCGCGATCCAGCACCGGGCGGGCATGCAGACGTCCAAGACGATCGTCGCGATCAACAAGGACGCCGAGGCCCCGATCTTCGACCTCGTCGACTACGGCATCGTCGGCGACCTCTTCCAGGTCGTGCCCCAGCTCACCGAGGAGGTCAAGTCCCGCAAGGGCTGACC
>NZ_JBEOYU010000095.1:0-1528 GCF_040297265.1 Streptomyces sp. NPDC001832 | reverse complement strand
CGGTAGTTGTCAAGTCAAATGAGACATTTACGTCGCTATGAGCTTTGTGGTTCGGGTTGCGCTCGTTTGGCGGGGTCGTTGATCCAGACCTGGCCGGGTATCTCGGGTGGTTTCGGTCGCCGGGCGAAGCGCTCGGGGTGGCGTTTGTAAGCGTTGGCGAGGGCGACAGACCGCTGGTCCCTCACTTCGTGGGCGGTGCCGAAGTGGACCGAGGCGGGGGTGTGCAGACCGATCCCGGAGTGCCGGTGCTCGTGGTTGTAGTAGCTGATGAACGCGTCCATCCACTCCCGGGCGTGTGCCAGGGAGTCGAAGCGCTCGGGGTAGTCGGGTGCGTACTTGGTGGTGCGGAACTGGCTTTCGCTGAAGGGGTTGTCGTTGCTCACTCTGGGGCGGGAATGGCTCCGGGTGACGCCGAGGTCGATCAGTAGCTGGGAGACCTTCTTGCTGGTCATGGAGGTGCCGCGGTCCGCGTGGACGGTGTGGGGCACAACGCCGTTGCGTTCGATGGCCTCGCGGATCAACTCCTCGGCGCGCTGCGCCGTTTCGGCGAGTTCGACGGTGTGCCCGACGATGTAGCGGCTGAAGATGTCGATGATCACGTAGGCGTGGAACCAGATGCCCTTGGCCGGACCGGGCAGTCGGGTGATGTCCCAGGTGAAAACCTGCGAGGGTCCGGTCGCGACGAGTTCGGGGATCGTCCTGGGCGGGTGGGTGGCCTGGCGGCGGCGGTCGCCGTTCTGCCCGGCGGCGGACAGGATCCGGTACATCGTCCTCTCCGAACACCAGTAGTTCCCTGCGTCCAGCTCACGTGCCCAGACCTGGGCGGGTGGCAGGTCGACGTACTCCGGCCGGTTCAGCAGTGCCAGGACCTGGGCCCGCTCGGCCGGTGAGAGGGCCGAAGCGGACGTGGGTCTTGGGGACAGTGCGGGCTTCGGCTTCGGGCTGATGTGACGGTAGTGGGTGGCGCGCGAGCGTCCGGTCAGCCGGCAGGCCGCCGTGGTCCCCAACTGCCCCTGGACACCTGAGAAAGCTTCGTCGATCACCGGTGCGGCGGCGTGCTTCAGTCCGCGCTCTCGGAGAGCAGTTCCAAGAGCGCGTTGGCTTTTCCCATTACTTCGAGGGCCGCGTCCCGGCGGGCCAGGTCCTTCTCCAGCCGGGCGACCTTCTTGCGCAGCCGTTCCAGCTCGGTCTGCTCGGCCGCCTTCTTCGGCCGGACCGGAGAGGTCCGCTGGTCGGTCAGGGCATCCAGGGCGCCGGCGTCGCGGGCCTGGCGCCACTCGATCACGTGCGAGTGGTACAGCCGCTCACGCCGTAGGATCGCCCCTTTCTCCCCAGTCGGGGCGGCGTCGTACTCGGCAACGATCCGCAGCTTGTACTCCGCGGAAAACGTCCGCCGCTTCGGACGGGGCGCCGGGTCCGATCCGGAGCTACGGGGGGTGGTGCTGGCCATGCCGGGGTGTACTCCTGTTCTCGCCCTTCCAGCCTAACCCGGCAAAGCGGGCGTCTCAGTCAAGGCTGTCAGAGAGGG
>NZ_JBEOYU010000094.1:0-1571 GCF_040297265.1 Streptomyces sp. NPDC001832 | reverse complement strand
AGCTTGACGTTTAACCCCGGCAAGATCATGTCTTGTCGGGGTTCGTCATGCGCCGGACAGCAGGCGCGGCCGCCTGTGATGCTCGAAGTGTTGAGCCTCGAGATGCAACAGAACGGCCGCTGCCATGAGCTTTCCCGTCTCCTCCGTTCCTGTCCACCCCTTGTCCGTGTTATCCGAATTCCGGAACGACTTCTACGCCTGCCTGTCCCGTCGCGGGGACGAGTTGTTCGAGCTTGCCGACGCCCTGCTGTGTACGGACGGACCGGTCAGGACACTGGTGGATCTGTCGCTGGCTCCCGAGCACCGGCGCGGGCACGGGTCGTTGTACGACGGAATCAACCACGGCCGCCTGGACGTGTCCCGTCTGCGCAGGTCGCTGGCCTCTTCGCCGTTGCCCCGCGACAGTGAGGGACGTCTGCGGATCGCCGTGGACATCAGCAACTGGCTGAGGCCGGACGCGCCCTGCAGCCCCCAACGACTGTTCTGTCACTGCTACGGGCGTGGTCGCGGAAACGCACAGATGATCCCGGGATGGCCGTACTCCGTCGTCGCAGCCCTGGAGAGCGGGCCCACTTCCTGGACCGCGCCACTGGACATCCTGCGGCTCACCCCGGCCGACGATGTCACCACGGTCACCGCCGCCCAGCTGCGCGAACTCTTCTCCCGGCTGACCGAGGCGGGGCAGTGGAGCCAGGGAGACCCGAAGATCGTGGTCGTTCTCGACGCCGGATACGACGTCGTCCGGCTCTCCTTTCTCCTGGCGGACCTGCCCATCGAGCTGGTCGGACGACTGCGCTCGGACCGGGTGCTGTACTTCCCGCCCCCGCCCCGGGCACGCGGCAGGAACGGACGCCCGCCCAGGTACGGGGCGGCGTTCAAGTTCGCCGACGACACCACCTGGCCTGCCCCTGGCCGGGCGACGGCCGAGCACACCGACCACTACGGCGAGGCCGTTGCCCTGGCCTGGAGCCCGCTGCATCCCGCCCTGACCCACCGGGCCGGCTGGGAAGACCACGACGGCGAACTGCCCATCGTGGAGGGCACCGTGATCCGCCTGGAAGTCGACCACCTTCCCGGAGAGAGGACCCCCAAGCCCCTGTGGCTGTGGTCCTCGGCCACCAGCGCCACCACCGACGACATCACACGCTGGTGGCACACCTTCCTCCGAAGGTTCGACCTGGAACACACCTTCCGCATGTTCAAACAGACCCTCGGCTGGACCGTGCCCCAGCTCCGCGACCCGCGCGCGGCCGACCGCTGGAGCTGGGCCGTCATCGTCGCCTACACCCAGCTCAGACTCGCCCGCAACCTCACCGACGACCTCCGCCGCCCCTGGGAAAGACCCGCCCCACCAGGCAAGCTCACCCCCGCCCGTGTCCGACGCGGGTTTCGCCACCTCCACCACCGACTGTCCCAGCCGGCAGCCGCACCGAAACCCGGGAAGCCCGGCCCCGGACGCCCACCCGGCTCCAAGAACCGACGCCCCGCACCCCACCACCATGTGGGCAAACCACCCCAAACGAACACCCGGCGGAACGCGGGAAAGGATCAAGCACCTTAAACGTCAAGCT
>NZ_JBEOYU010000093.1:0-1623 GCF_040297265.1 Streptomyces sp. NPDC001832 | reverse complement strand
CAAGAATACTATATTAACTTTAGGAGGAGCATCAGTATCTATACATGAAACAGCTAGCTCAAACATTTTTAATGGTGTCTTATCCATTTTTGCAACTGAGCTAATTAAATCGTTATGCTCTGCCACCTTCCTTGAACTTATTTCCTGTATTTGTTTATTTCTTTCTCCTGTGTCTATCTCTTGCATAATCCACTCCTTTTATGATTTAAATAAATAATAACACAAAGCACCTACAAACACAAATAATTTGTAGGACTATACACAGTTTTTTGTAGGACTATACACAGTTTTTTGTAGGACTATGCACAGTTTTTTGTAGGACTATAATCCTGTTACCCCTTGCAAACACTATATTTTTTTTTTCGCAAAAGAACAAAAGACAAAATATATAATATAAAATAATTAAAAGGGACTCTAAGGAGTCCCAATTTTCTTTTTTTAAAATACCCGAATTGCTAGTTGATTATTTAGCCATGACTTGATACCCGATAGAATATCTTAAAGTCTCTGGTTCCAGTGATTTAGCTGATTTTAACAGTAAAGAATACGCTAAAAGTATCATCTCTAATTTCAATTGAAAACCTTGAGGCGAACGACTTTTACAACGCTCAGCTCCTAGATTTGTCAAAAAAGAGAAAACTCGCTCAATCACTTTTCTATGTTTTGAAAAATTAGGGAAAAGGATTTTCTTTTGCTTCATGTTCTTCCTGACAGGTGTAATTAGATCAATTCCTTCTAATTCCAGCCTTTCATGCAGTGACTGACCTAAATATCCCATATCTCCAAGGACTGTTGGTGTCCCAAATTGACTCAACACTTCCTCGGTCATTGAACTATCAGCCATTGAAGCAGGAGTAATTGTGTAGTCTATGACATAGCCTGATTCACTGACTAAAGCATGACATTTACATCCATAGAAGTACTGTCCCTTTGTAGCATTGTAGCCAACATTGGCATAATCTCCAAGAACTTTGCTTCTGAAGTTACGAATAGGCTGACACAAAGGAATGGGGAAGCTGTCAATAATGGATACACTCATTCCTTCAACCTCTTTAAAGACGAGTGCTTGGCGAATGACTTGGATACTCGGTAAGAGGGCATTACAACGGCGGACAAAGCGAGAATATTCTAGGAAATTAGGAAATAAACTTTGAGCCAGTTGGTGCTTAGCTTTAAGCGTTTCACTAAAATGCAGTACGCCCCATAGGTAACAAGCGATAACTAAGCAATCTGATGTTGCGAGATGGACGTTCTTTCGGTTTTGAACCTCAAGGGGAACACTCGTTTGATAAAGCGTCTCAATGGTTGTCAGTAAATAAACAAAAACTTTTGGAAGTGTGCTATTATAAGTCATATAAGTCGTGCGCTTTCTAATGCTTAGTGGTTTAAGATTAGGATAGCACGACTTATTTATTTTCCAATGAAATTAACTAGCAATTCGGGTATATAAAAGTATTGCTTGATGTATTTCTGAAAAATTGTAATTTTTCTGAAAGTAAAGTTGAAAAACCATACTAAATGATTAAACTTATATCTTTATTTATACGTAAAATTTCTTGCAGTTTAAAATTTGAAACCCATACATTCACTTGCATTAACAGGTTTTGTTTTATATAATAAACT
>NZ_JBEOYU010000092.1:0-2054 GCF_040297265.1 Streptomyces sp. NPDC001832 | reverse complement strand
GATCCAACTCCTCAGCAATAAGCGCTAGATTTCCAAAATATGAGAAACTATTTTAGAAATCTAGTTCTTATTTGCTCGGAGCTGGACGCTTCTTTCACAACCTCTATCCTCGATCTTTTTGGTCATACACTTCTTTGACGTTGATAAATTGATCAAGTATTGGATTTTCTCCTTTTAGGTCAGCTTCGAAACGGATACCGTCAATATTGATTCTGGCGTTACGGTAGTAGTCAGTTCCTAGTTGTCCCCATGCAGGAGTTGAGGCATCGACATTGCAGAAGATATCAAATCCTTGTTGTTTCAAGTAAGCAAATTTTTGATTTGCTTCAGAATAAGGTTGCCAATCGCTGATGTCAGCGCCAAATGGGTAGATCAAAATATTTGTTTTGCCTAAAATAGGTGCAACTTCATTTTGCCAACGTTCATTATCTTGTTGGATATCGGCTAAAGAAGCTTGTGTCATATTCAAGTGTCCCCAAGTATGAGAAGCAAAACTCCAACCATCTTTCTTTAATTGATCAGCAACTTTTTTGGCTGCTTCGATTTCTTTGTTTGTTTTTTCGTTATCACCATATTCTGATTTTGATGTACGGTAACCTAATACACCATTATAGCCTGTTAAAGCTAATGTTCCTTTGGCGCCTTGATAAGAAAAATCGGGATGTTTTTTAATGAATGAATCGATCAATGGAACCATATCATAGTCACCAACAGTTTCCTTCTTATTGTCGATATAAATATTCTTGATTTGGTTCTGTTTATCGACAATCAACTTACTTGGAAATCCTGAATTGTCCATGTATTCATAATAGCTGACATCGTCTTGCGAAAGAATTAACGGTTTCTTTCCTTCTGGAAGAGAAACACCTGTAAAGGTCAGTTTTCCATCTGTTCCTTTTTTGACTAATCCATTTAGATTAACAAGAACATAGTTATTTTTATATAACTGATCAATGGTTTTATTGAATTCGGAAATAGTGACCATATAATCTTTATACCCTTGTGCTTGCTGGGTATGAAAAGCCTTAGCTGGATCAACAATCAGACTATGAAAGAAGACGTGTGAGATTTTGGTCGGGTCTTCCCATTTTACCAAGGATTCTTTTTCTTTTTTCAAAGTTGCTAACAATTGTTGCGCTTCTTTGGCGTCGTCTTTTTCAAGTAAGGCGATGGCTTCATCATAATGATAACTTGCAGCAAGCTGTTTTGCTTGATCAAGCTGTTTCGTCGTTTGTTTATCTTCAACAGGTTTTGAGCTGCTGCTTGAGTGTTGAGTTGTTTGACTAGTGTTTTCTAATTTATTGTTTGTTACTGCTTGTGTAACAAAAAAGATACTTACACCTAGAATAATAACAGTGCATACAGAAGTGACAGCCAATATGATTTTGTGTGTATGTTTCATTTTATCGTCCCCTACTACTTTTTGATTTCAAAAACCCCCGTAAGCTTTTCTTAACCTTTTGAAAAACTTCCCATAACCATTGTAACGAATATAGGGTTCTGTTGCAAAGTTTTAAATCTACTATCAAATAAGGTAGAATAATAGAAAAAGATAGCAGGAGGAATGACGATGAATCATTTTAAAGAAAAGCAATTTCAGCAGGATGTGATTATTGTAGCCGTGGGCTACTATCTTCGTTATAACCTTAGCTATCGTGAAGTTCAAGAAATCTTATATGATCGTGGCATTAACGTTTCTCATACGACGATTTATCGTTGGGTACAAGAATATGGTAAACTACTCTATCAAATTTGGAAAAAGAAAAATAAAAAATCCTTTTATTCATGGAAAATGGATGAAACGTACATCAAAATTAAAGGAAAATGGCATTATTTGTATCGAGCCATCGATGCAGATGGTTTAACCTTGGATATTTGGTTACGTAAAAAACGGGACACACAAGCAGCCTATGCTTTTCTTAAGCGGTTAGTGAAGCAGTTTGATGAACCGAAGGTTGTAGGGCGGCGAGTACGGAGTGACAAGTCCCGCGGTTCCAGGGACCGGTCTCCTCGTCGAGGAGGTGGCGAGCCTCGTGGAACAGTGGCGTGCGCGG
>NZ_JBEOYU010000091.1:0-2251 GCF_040297265.1 Streptomyces sp. NPDC001832 | reverse complement strand
CCACCAACCGCTTGTCCCCCACCACGTCCTCACGCACCACCACAGCGACGCCACGGACCAGGCCGGTCGCCTGCAGCGCGTGCTCGATCTCGCCGGGCTCGATGCGCAGGCCACGCAGCTTCACCTGGTCGTCGGAGCGGCCGGCGTACAGCAGGTAGCCGTCCGCGGTCCAGCGGCCCAGGTCCCCACTGCGGTACATACGGGTGCCGGGGGCGCCGAACGGGTCGGCGACGAAGCGTTCGGCGGTGAGGGCCGCGCGGCCGAGGTAGCCGCGACCGAGGTTGGCGCCCGCCAAGTAGATCTCCCCGAGGACACCCGGCGGGACGGGGTTGAGGTGCTCGTCGAGCACATGGACACGGGCGTTGTGCACGGGCCGACCGATGGTCGCCCGGGGGCTCTCGCTCAGTGCGCAACCCGATGCCTCGATGCAGAACTCGCTGGGCCCATAGTAGTTGAAGACGCGGGTGCTGTCGGCGGTGCGCAGTTCTCTCCACAGCGCCTCGGGGACCGCTTCGCCGCCGAGCATCAGCGTGCGCGGTGCGGTGCCGGGGGCGAGCAGGCCCTCCGCCAGCAGCTGCTGGGCGACGCTCGGGGTGACGTCGAGCTGGTCGATGCCGTGCTCGGCGATGTAGCGCACCATGTGGGCCGGATCGCGGCGGGTCTCCTCGTCGAGGAGGTGCAGCTCGTGCCCGGCGATCATGGCGAGGACGCCCTCCCACGAGGTGTCGAAGGCGAGCGAGGCCGACAGGACCACGCGTCGCCGCTCCTCGGGGCTCCGGGGCGTCGGGAACGTGATTCCGCTGTGGAAGTCCAGCAGGTTCGCGAGGGCCCGGTGCAGCACGGTCACGCCCTTGGGCGTGCCGGTCGAACCGGAGGTGTAGATGATGTACGCGGCGTGGCCCGGGCGCAGCGGTGAATGGCGGTCCGCGTCGGTCGGGTCGTGGTCCGGGGCGTCCTCGAGCGTGTGCTCGGTGACCAGCGCCGGCAGCGCGGAGGTGTGGCCGATGCGCGCGACGAGGGCGTCGGTGGTGACCAGGACGGCGGGTTTCGCGTCCTTCAGGACGGTCCGGATGCGCTCGGGCGGAAGCTGCGGGTCGATCGGGGTGTAGACGCCGCCCGACTTGCAGACGGCCAGCCAGGCGACCACGGCTTCGGCGGTACGGGGCATGGCGACCGCCACCAGGTCGTCGGGGCCGACCCCGAGGCCGATGAGGTGGTGCGCGAGGCGGTTGACCCAGGTGTTCAACCGGGCGTAGGTGAGCTTCGTTTCACCACTGACCAGGGCGATCACGTCCGGGGTCTGCCGGGCGCGCTGTTCGAAGACGGTGGTAACCGGCGTGTGAGGCAGTTCGCGCGTGGCGCCGGTCCACCCGGCGAGGAGTTCCCGCTCACCGGGCGTGAGGATGTCGATGGCCGTCACGTCGCGATCGGGGTCGGCGACAAGGTCGCCGAGGAGGCGGACGAGACGGTCCGCGAAGGCTGCGGCCGTGGTCTCGTCGAAGAGGTCGGTCGCGTATTCCAGCGTGCCGGAGATCCCCTGCTGGGTTCCCTCCAGGGCGATCCGCTCCTTGAGGACAACTGACAGGTCGAACTTGGCGACCTCCATGTTGCGCTGCTCGACCTCGGTGGTGAGTCCGTGGAGGTCGAGGGTGAGTTTGCCGCTGAACAGCTCCACACCGACCTGGAAGAGGGGGTGGCGCGAGCGCACCCGGGTCGGGTTGATCTCCTCGACGATGCGCTCGAAGGGAACGTCCTGGTGGGTGTAGGCAGACAGGTCGGCGTCCCGTACGCGGTGGACGAGTTCGCGGAAGGTGGGGCGGCCGGAGACGTCGGTGCGCAGGACGAGGGTGTTAATGAAACAGCCGACGAGGTCGTTGAGTGCCTTGTCGGTGCGGCCTGCGATGGAGGTGCCGAGCGGGATGTCGCTGCCCGCCCCGAGACGCGACAGAAGAGCCGCGACTGCGGCCTGCACCACCATGAACAGCGTCGCCTGCGACTGGCGGGCGATCTCGACGAGCCCCGAGTGGACCTCGGAAGGGACGTCGAAGGAGATCCGGGCGCCGTGGTAGGTGGGGGCTGTGGGTCGGGGCCGGTCGTAGGGCAGGGCCAGTTCCTCCGGCAGCCCCTCCAGCGCCTCGCGCCAGTACGCCAGCTGGCGACTGACCACACTCTCCGGATCACTCTCGTCACCCAGCAACTCCCGCTGCCACAAGGTGTAGTCCGCATACTGCACCGGCAACGGCTCCCACCC
>NZ_JBEOYU010000090.1:0-2428 GCF_040297265.1 Streptomyces sp. NPDC001832 | reverse complement strand
CCACCAACCGCTTGTCCCCCACCACGTCCTCACGCACCACCACAGCGACGCCACGGACCAGGCCGGTCGCCTGCAGCGCGTGCTCGATCTCGCCGAGTTCGATGCGCTGGCCGCGGATCTTGACCTGGTGGTCACGGCGGCCAAGGAACTCCAGCTGACCGTCCTCACGGCGGCGGACGAGGTCACCAGTGCGGTACATCCGGCGTCCCGGTTCCGGGGAGAACGGGTCGGCCACGAAGGTGCTCGCCGTACGCAGAGGGTCGCCGAGGTAGCCGCGGCCGACCACGACGCCGCCGACGTACAACTCGCCCACGACTCCGGACGGTGTCAGGCGGAGCGCGTCGTTGAGCACGTACAGCCGACTGCCGCGAACGGCGCGCCCGATGGGCGTGCGGTAGTCAGCGGGCAGGTCGGCCGCGTTGATCACGGCGTGCGTGACGTCGTCCGAACACTCCGTGGGGCCGTAGCAGTTGACGAGCGGGATGCGGGGGTAGCGGGCGCCCCAGTGGAAGCACAGCGCCGCCGGGAGTGACTCGCCGGTCACGGCGAGGCACTGGAGACGCAGCGCGGGCGGCGGCGCGCCGTCGTCCCACGCATCGACCGCTGCCTGCAGCAGGCTGGGCACGACCTGGAGGACATCGATGCCTTCGTCCGCGGCGAGCGCGAAAAGGCTGCTCGGGTCGCGCACGATCTCGTCGGGCACCGCCCGCACCGTACCGCCGAAGACGAGGGGCACGAACATCTGCCATACGGAGATGTCGAAGGTGAGGGGCGCGGTTGAGGCCACGGTGCGGGGGCCGTCGATACCGATGGCCTCGGCCTCGCACAGGAGGTTGTTCATCATGCCGCGCCGGTGGACCATCGCCCCCTTGGGGCGCCCTGTGGAGCCCGAGGTATAGATGACGTAGGCGAGGTCATCGGGGCCGCCCGCGATCGGAACAAGTCCGTCGAGCGGGTCGGCCGGAGCGTCGGCCGGCAGGACGCGCAGGGCCTGGTCGGTGTCCTCGGCGGCCAGTCGCCGTGCCGCTTCCAGGTGGGCCGCGTCCGCCAGAATCAGTGAGCAGCCGGCGTCGCGCAGCAGGCCGAGGGTGCGGGCAGGCGGCGCCTTGGGATCGACAGGCAGGTACACGCCGCCCGCCGTTGTGATCCCGAGGATCGCGGTGACGGCCTGTGCCCCCCGGTGGGCGAGGACGGCGACGACGGTCCCGACCTCTACGCCCGTCGAGGCTAGTGTGCGGGCGAGGCCACTGGCGCGTCCGACGAGTTCGCCGTAGCAGACCGGACCCCGGTCGTCGATCACTGCCGTGGCACCGGGGCATTCGGCCGCGTGCCGTCGCATCCGCTCCACGACGCCGGTCTCGATGGTCTCGTGGGCGGGCCGCGCCTCGTCAAGCAGGTCCCGCTCCTCGGCCGCGTCGAGCAGGCCGATGCTGCGTACGGAGTCCGAGGGCCGGGCAGCGACCGCAGCAAGGAGCCGCAGGGTCCACTCACCAAGCCGTTCGGCCGTCGCCCGGTCGAAGAGATCGGTGGCGTAGCTGAGGTGGCCGGTCAGACCGTGCTCGCGGCCCGCAGTGGGGGAGGCCTCGACGAAGTCCCACGAGAGGTCGAACTTGGCGGTCGGGGTGCCGAACACCTCGACGTAGGTGTCGAGCCCGGTGAGCCGCAGCTGCGGCGTGCCGGCCTCGTGCAGTTCGACGTTGACCTGGAAGACGGGGTGGCGCGAGCGAGTGCGGGTCGGGTTCAGCTCCTCGACGAGCCGCTCGAAGGGCAGGTCCTGGTGCGCGTAGGCGGCGAAGGAGAAGTCCCGGACCCGCTCGACGAGGTCGAGGAACGTCGGGTCGCCGGTCAGTTCGGCGCGCAGGACGAGGGTGTTGACGAAGAATCCGACCAGATCGTCGAGCGCCTCGTCGGTGCGGCCTGCGATGGAGGTGCCGAGCGGGATGTCGCTGCCCGCCCCGAGACGCGACAGAAGAGCCGCGACGGCGGCCTGCACCACCATGAACAGCGTCGCCTGCGACTGGCGGGCGATCTCGACGAGCCCCGAGTGGACCTCGGGGGAGACGGGGAAGCGGACGACGTCGCCACGGTTGCTGGCCGCGTGGGGTCGGGGCCGGTCGTAGGGCAGGGCCAGTTCCTCCGGCAGCCCCTCCAGCGCCTCGCGCCAGTACGCCAGCTGACGACTGACCACACTCTCCGGATCACTCTCGTCACCCAGCAACTCCCGCTGCCACAAGGTGTAGTCCGCATACTGCACCGGCAACGGCTCCCACCCGGGGATACCACCCGCCACCCGCGCGTTGTACGCCGCCTCCAGATCCCGCAGCAACGGCCCTATCGACCAGCCGTCACACACCGTGTGATGCATCACCAGCACCAGCACGTGCTCCCGCGCAGACACCCGCACCAACGAAGCCCGCACCAACAAATC
>NZ_JBEOYU010000089.1:0-2796 GCF_040297265.1 Streptomyces sp. NPDC001832 | reverse complement strand
CTTCCGATCTCTTCACAAGCCCTGTTTACTAAATCTTTCACTTTTCTTTGGATATTGTTATTTATCTATATTACATGCGGGTTAGGCCTTGTCTCTGCTGCATCCCCCATGGCTCAAAGTATGACCGGCATGTCTGTCCAAACAGCCGCAATTATGGTTGGAATCATAGGCCTTTTCAATGGCTTTGGACGTTTGATATGGGCAACTTTGTCTGATTATATCGGGCGCCCTGCTACTTTCAGTACCATTTTTATTCTCGATATTGTAATGCTTTCAGCCATGCTCATCTTCAAATTACCGCTCCTATTTGTCATTGCATTATGCTTGTTGATGTCTTGTTATGGAGCAGGCTTTTCTGTCATCCCAGCCTACTTAGGTGATGTCTTTGGTACTAAAGAATTAGGAGCTGTTCATGGATATGTACTGACAGCATGGGCTGCTGCCGGAGTTGTTGGACCATTACTATTATCATTAACACATCAACTGTTCCACAATTATACTTTGACATTAGCTGCCTTTATTTTGATTGATCTATTGGCACTGCTAATCTCATTCTGGATACAACGAGATTTCATTAAAGCCAGCAAATTAATAAAAAGCAAATTATAAAAAACTACTTTAAAGCGCATTAAATTATTAAAAACTAAGACAAAATTGCATAAAAAAGAGTCTAAAACAGCATGAGCCGTAAAGTGCAAGACAAAATTGAATATTTTTAAACTGCTAAGGCATGTTCCCTGTATTCGCAGGGAGTCATGCCTTTTGTTTTCTGTGATATTCGTCGATTGTTAAACCAATCGACGTAATTCTTTGTGATTTCCTTGAATTCTCCAATAGGTTCTGTTGCAAAGTTTTCCAAAAAATCTATTTTAGTGTAAAATTGAGAAAAAAGACAGAGAGGACAGAGTAATGAATCATTTTAAAGGCAAACAATTCAAAAAAGACGTCATTATTGTCGCTGTTGGTTACTACCTGCGTTACAATCTAAGCTATCGTGAAGTTCAGGAATTGTTATATGATCGTGGAATAAATGTTTGTCATACTACGATTTATCGTTGGGTGAAAGAGTACAGCAAAGTCCTCTATTATCTTTGGAAGAAGAAAAATAGACAATCCTTCTATTCATGGAAAATGGACGAAACCTATATCAAAATTAAGGGACGTTGGCATTATCTTTATCGTGCACTTGATGCGGACGGCTTAACCTTAGATATCTGGTTACGAAAGAAACGGGATACGCAAGCAGCCTATGCTTTCTTAAAACGACTCCATAAACAGTTTGGTGAGCCGAAAGCAATTGTGACCGATAAAGCACCTTCTCTTGGCTCCGCCTTTAGAAAGTTACAGAGTGTGGGTTTATATACTAAGACAGAGCACCGAACTGTGAAGTATCTTAACAATTTAATAGAACAAGACCATCGACCTATTAAACGACGGAATAAATTTTATCAAAGTCTCCGTACAGCCTCTTCCACGATTAAGGGCATGGAGACCCTTCGAGGAATATATAAAAAGAACCGAAGAAATGGAACGCTCTTCGGCTTTTCGGTGTCTACTGAAATCAAGGTATTAATGGGAATAACAGCCTAAATCATAGATACCGTAAGGGATTTTATTCTTTATTTAAAACTTTGCAACAGAACCCTTGTATGTAATTGACTAAAACGTACAATTTTAGCTTTTAAATATGACCCTTATTTATGACCTGCTCTAATCTCACTATTCATCAGCATTCAAAAAACAGCTCACAACTGTTGAAGAATGAACTGTTCCGTTCGATTGTTTTGGCATATAAATCACTGTCATTTTTACTCCCCCTCCGAAATAAAATGAACCACTTTTTGAATTTTATCTTCCAAATTTTCTAATTGCTTTTGATAATCAGACATCAATTCTTTTGTCTGATTATTTTTATTTTCGTTTAAATGTTTAGCAATTTGATTGATATTATTTCCGATACGTTTTAGTTCAGATTTTGTCGCAGAAATTTCAGAAATAATATTTTTATATTCTGAAAAATCAATAGAAAAAATCTCTTTATTGCAACAGGCTCGTCTAGCAAAAATAGAAAAATTAGTGATACCAGTTTTTCTCATCATCAATTTAATTCTTTCGTTCTCTTTTTCATTTACGAAGAACCTTTTTAAAATATTTCTCTCACGATTTTTGGTTTTTTTCATCTTGTCAACCTTTCAAACTACTGTCAACTCTAAAAGCTCAAAATAGGGGGTTAGTGTCTTTAGTGAACTTCGCACTTGGGTACCCAAGTACAGTAAAAAGTATTCATCTTTCACTCACAAAATCTAAAATTTCCAATTTTATTTTTGTTCGTTTCAGACGAATCTTTTTATTTTTGGTGGTGTCCCCCAATCCCCCTTTTTGAAAAAAATTAGAGCTTAATTTCAAATTCTTTTAAGACATCTTCGTATCAATCTTTGACTTCAAAACACAAATTTTTAACTTCATCTTCGGTCAAAGTTTGAACATATTTTTTTGCGTTAATGTAATTATGAACTTATCACTCCATTTAAGAAGTTCAACTCTCTTGCTTTGAATACATCGAACAATTTTATAACAATTATAATCCTCATTCCGCCAACAAGGGTTTAACTCCAAATCAGAAAGAAGAAAATTATTTTAAGAAAATATAGCTCATTTTGTGTCTAAATATTTGACATTAGTCCACTTTAATTGTCTTTAACTTTTCACTCATCATAAGTCCTGCCTTTTAACCGTAGGTAGATATTGCTCGATTGCTTTCTTCAAATACTTAGCGATATTGTGCTTAGAATATTC
>NZ_JBEOYU010000088.1:0-3314 GCF_040297265.1 Streptomyces sp. NPDC001832 | reverse complement strand
TGGGGCATCGAGAACAAGATCCATTACGTGCGGGATGTGGCCTTCGGGGAGGACGCCTCACGCATCCGTACCGGCCACGGGCCACAGAACATGGCTACGTTGAGGTCGGTCACCATGAACTTCCTGCGCAGGTCGGGAAGTTCCATCGCCGACGCACGTCGACAGCTCGCCCTCGCACCACACACCGCCCCACTCGAACTCTTCGGCATCCCCTGCGACCTGCACATTCATGCCTGAAATCCGACCTTGCAACAGCCCTGCCGGCGGGCGCCGGCCAGAATCGAGGAGCCGACGGGGAGCCCCAGGGCACTCGCCTCCCGCGCGTCGGCGGCGCGGGCGTGCATGCCGTCGCGTGCGTGGGTGATCGTGCGCCCGGTGGCTTCGGGACCCGCAGTGACTGCGAGTCGATGATCCCCGCGGTCGGCTCGGCGAGACAGCCCTCGCTCATCGGGACCTGTCCGCGCAGCCGGTACCCTGTTCGATCCCCAAGCTCGAGGATCGGTATGAATACGGCTTCGTCGCCCCGGTGCTCATGGGCCTGGACCCGAACCTGGCGATCACGGTGTCGGGTGTCGCGACGGCCATCTTCCTGCTGGCCACGCGCGGCCGGGTGCCCAGCTACCTCGGCTGTTCGCTCTCCTTCGTCGGGGCCGCCGCGACAATCCGGGCGAGCGGCGGCAGCAGCGCCGTGGTGACTGGTGCAGTATTCGCCGTCCCTGTTGCTGGCGGCGCCCCCTGACTCCTGGAAACAACCGCGCCGTTCCAGTCAGAAGCAGTCGCCGTACCAGTGGACGGCGCCGGGCGCCGTGACCGTGGCCCGAACCGAGTCGGCGGTGGCATGCAACGGGCGCGCCATGCCCACGTGCTCCTCCACCGACCGGGGGTACGCCAGCAAAGCCGGCAGTGCTGACCTGACCTCGGGACCGTCGGGAATCCGGACCCGGGCCCGGCTCAGTCCCGCGGCCCGGGCCCGTTCGCCGACGGCGGCGAACAGCTCTCCCAGGCACTCGGGCGCGCCCGCGAATTCGCGCACCTCCACGCACTCCCCCTCGTGCTGGGCCACGATCCAGCCGACGAGCGCCCCCGATCCGGGGTCCTTGGCCACGAGCGACCGGTCGAGCGCGCCGTACCAGGCGGGCACGCGCACCGCCCAGTCCTCCGGAGCCCGCAGCGAGCTGAGCGGCCTGTTCGCGTTGTACGCGTGGTGCAGGGCGGCCACCTCGATGGCGTCCTTTGCCGAGGCCGCGCGGACCCGGAAGGCACCGGGGGCGGCCACGTCGGCGAGCGTCCCTTCGCTGTACGTACTGCCGAATTCCTGCCATCCCGAGCCCCGGTAGACGCCGGGCGTCCCGGTGAACAGCAGTGACCAGGCACATTGTTCGGCCATCATGGCACGCTCCGCCTCCACCAGCAGCCGCCGTACCAGCCCCTGGCCCCGGGCCTCGGGACGGGTGGCGACGCTGCCGATGCCGCCGACCCGCTGCGGGGTGCCGTACGCGTCGCGAATCAGCCTCGGTACGTAGACGACGACCGCGTCGATCCCTCCTCCCGGACCGTTCTGCGCAATGAACGTATGGCGGTGGCGGTCCGGGTCGAGGGCATGCAGGTCGGCGATGTGCAGGGCGTCGAAACACAGCTGCCACAGATGGGCCAGAGCCGGATCGTCGGCTGCGGTCGCGGTCCTGATGACGGCGGTCACAGGGTCAGGTTCCCGTCCGTGCGCACCGAGTCGCTGTTCGCGGGCATCGCGCTGCGCTTCGTACCGTCCTCCACGCACGCGGTGTGCAGGACCGAATCCAGGGCGTCCGGGGCGAGGTGGAGGGTGCCGCCGGTGAAGCGGCTGCCGGTCGCCGCGTAGTGGTTCGTGCCGTCGGTGATGCGCACATGGGCGGTGTCCGGTCCAGAGGCGGCGCTGCCGAGCGCGTTGATGTCCCAGGTCACCTTCCCGGGACCGGCCGCGCGGCCGAGAAGCACCTTGGCCTTGTTGCTGCCGGTGAGGCGGGTGCCACCGGTGACGCTGATCCGCTGGTCGCGCGCGGCGCTGAGTTCGATGCCGGTGTTGTCGTAGCTACCGCCGTCGATCCGCAGATCCGCCGATCCGACCGAGAGCGGGGCCGCGTTCTCGGCGCCGGTGACGGTGCAGTCGGTGAAGTGGACGGGCCCCGCACCGCGCAGGATCGCGCCGTCGACGCCCTTGAAGGTGCAGCGTACGAAGTGGACGGGAGTGGTGACCGGGGTCTGGACGAGGACGGCGCCCGCGGGTGGCTCGAAGGAGCAGTCGCTGATGGTGGTCGGCCGCGTGGAGCGTGCGGAGCGTTGGGCGACGGCGAAGGTCTTGGCGGTGCAGCCGCGCACCTGGGCTCCGTCGGCGTTGACGGTGAGGGTACCGGCCTGGTCGAAGGTGGGGCGCGCGATCACTGTGATGTCTTCGAGGGTGAGATCGGTGATCTTGGTATTGGCGGTGAACCAGGAGCAGACATGTCTGCGCACGGTGATCCGCTTGGCGGACATCCCCCACTGCGAACCGGAGTTGGCTATGTCCATCAGTCCGGAGTTACCGTCGAAGAGCAGATCGTGCTCGTACTGCCCGTGTGTCGTGAAGGGGTTGCCGCCCGCGTCGTCCCCGTCGCCGTGACAGTTCACGACGGTGCAGTAGGCGGAGGCGGTGAGGTCGTTGAGGTGGCGCACATTACTGGTCGTGCAGTCCGCGACCCGTCCGTAGAGGCAGTAGATCTGCTGGGTGAGATAGCCCGCGCCGCCGTACTCGACGGTGGGCGGGTTCTTCAGGGAGCAGTCCTCGGTACGGAACCGGGTGCACCAACGGCGCATGATGACCGGCCAGAAGGTGCCGGTGGCGTGGATCCCGGAGACGTCGCAGCCGACGGCGTATTCGAAGCTGACCGGGTGGGAGCCGGTGTACTCGTCGGGGCCGGCGCCCTCGAAGACCAGATTGCGGACGTGGGTGCTGCGGACCGGCTCGATGCGGGTCCAGGTGAGGGTGCGGCCCGCGGCGAGTTCCCAGCCGTTGAGGTAGCCGATCCGGATGTGGCTCGCGTCGACGATCTCGGTGATCTCGACCAGCTTCTGCAGCTCGCGTTCGTCACCGCCGCCGCCCGCGACCGGGTCGACCTGCACGGCCCACCACTGCCCGACCTCGAACGCCTCGGCGTCCGGGACCGGGAAGGTGTCGGTGAGCTCGATGACCTTGCCGGAGAGCGGGTGCTTGACGGTGGTGTCGGTGACGGTGCCGCGGAAGGAGAGGACGGCGCCGAAGGGGTTGTCGTGGGTGTTCTTCTCGATGCCTTCGGTGCGCA
>NZ_JBEOYU010000087.1:2093-4153 GCF_040297265.1 Streptomyces sp. NPDC001832 | reverse complement strand
CCAAGCGCATGCCGACAAGGTCGGGGCACTCAACGTTCTACGGGCCGGGCTGGTCCGTCGCAACGCCAACCAGGCATAGCGAGAAGCCACCCCGTTCACGGGGTGGAGGAGTCACGTCCGCAGATTACGACGGCACGCGGCCTGGATGTCGAGTGCCGCAGCGTCGTACCGATCACCGAGATGCTCAGGTCGGCACCCCGTCGAGGTGACCTCGCTTGTGACACTCCTGTGACCGGAATTATGGCCTCCATCACATGGGCGTGGCCCACGCCCTGGTGAGGTGACCGAATGCGAAGACGTGCTTCCCTCTTGTCGACTCTCGCCGCGACCGCCCTGTTACTCACGGCCTGCGGGACGGAACGCGGGGGCGCCGGGTACTCCGTCGCCCCCGCGTCCGTACCGCCGTCCCGCACACAGGTCGACAATCCGGGCGAGGACGGCGTACGGATCACCTCACTGACCCTCCCGTCGGCCTCCCCCGCGCCCACCCGCAGCACTTCCGTCTCCGCCGACAGCCTCACCACAGACTCAGGGATCGTTGCCTCCTTTGAGGTCACCAACGAGGGCACCGAGACCCTGACCTACTCGGTCACCGTCACCTTCATGAGCAGTGATGGCGGGGCGATGGCCAATCAAACCGCGACCGTGCGCGACGTCGGCCCCGGGAAAACCGCAAGGGGCACGGTCCGGGCCGGACAACTGCCGCCCTCCGCGCCACGGGTGACACAGGCCAAGGTCCTCAAAGTGACCAAGGTCCCCGCGGACGAGACGCCGTCCGAGCCCGGCGCGTGCCCCACCTCCGGGATCCGCGTCAGCGCCGACAAGGGCGACGCGGCTATGGGACTGCGCGTCGTGGGTCTGCATCTCGACAACTGCGGCACGCGCAACTACACCGTCGAGGGCTACCCGCTGCTGGAACTCCTGGACAGCGACCTCAAGACCGTCCACGACATCAAGATTCTCCACGGCAGCAGCGAGATCACCACCGCTGCCGGGCCAGACGAGAAGCCCCGGCCCGTCACGCTCAAGCCCGGCGAGTCGGCGACCGCCAGCCTGGTGTGGCGCAACACCACCGAGTCCGGCACGCCAGTGAACGTGCCCTATGTGCGGGTCCGGGCGAAGGCGGGCGCCGCCCCAGTCACGGTAACCCCGGGTCTCGACCTCGGAACCACCGGAAAGCTCGGCGTCAAACCGTGGGCGAAGACGGACACGGCCTAGCCCTAGCGGGAACCGGGGGGCGGGCATCAGGGATTGACGCGGTCGCCTCACGGACTGTGGATTGAGTGAGCCTGCTGCGCCGGTCTCTCGGCGTCGAGCGGAGCCTGTTTGCGCAGGCGGAGCGCCTCCTGGCGGCAGGTCGTGGAGCAGGTCTGGCGTCGAAGTCCGGGCCGGTACGGCCACCAGAACCCCCAGTGCGATTGCCTGCACGACTAGGTTCACTGAGACGGAAGGCCGAACGACTGGATTCGCTGAGTAAACGCCTCGATTGAATGAGAGCGGTCACCGGCCGGTCCCCGCTACAGTCCACGCGAAGGAGGCCGGAGCCACTGGCATTGGCTCCGGCCCCCTTCATCCGGCAGGCAGGGACGGCCAGTCGGTGTCCTCATGCGGTTCGAGCAGCGCGAAGTACGTCGTGCGCTGCTGCTCGGTCAGCTCGCCGTCGAGGTCGAGCGCCGACCGCAGCGCGGTCAGGGTGTCGGCCGCGGGCACGTCCCACTTGGTGTGGGCCTGCTGCTGGATCTCCCCGATGGTGGAGTACGCCTCGCCGGAAAAGTGCCGGACGTACCAGTCGAGCATCTTCGCCACCGACGGGGTCGGGTTGAGGTGCCACCACTTCCCCGCCCCGCCGTCGTCCTCGTCGTCGGCGAACATGTCGACCGAGTCCTGCCAGTCGTAGAGCACCGCGGCGCGCACGGTCCGCCGGCCGTCGGCCGGGGTTCCTCAGTGCTGGACCGGCGGGCAGTAGCCGGTCTGCTCACCGATGCTGTTGATCTCCGCGTTCGAGCGCGGGTCACCGGCGTAATCGATCTGGTTGGTGCAGCTCGCCCCGGGCTTCTTCG
>NZ_JBEOYU010000087.1:0-1998 GCF_040297265.1 Streptomyces sp. NPDC001832 | reverse complement strand
CTTCGGCGTGCCCGCGGGCTTGGTGCCCTTCTCCGGCGCCGGGCAGTGACCCGTCTGCTCGCCGATGCTGTTGATCTCCGCGTTCGAGCGCGGGTCACCGGCGTAATCGATCTGGTTGGTGCAGCTCGCCCCGGGCTTCTTCGGCGTGCCCGCGGGCTTGGTGCCCTTCTCCGGCGCCGGGCAGTGACCCGTCTGCTCGCCGATGCTGTTGATCTCCGCGTTCGAGCGCGGGTCGCCCGCGTAATCGATCTGGTTGGTGCAGCTCGCCCCGGGCTTCTTCGCGGTGCCCGACCCCGTGGTGCCGGCGGAGCCGTCGCCGGTCTTGGCGGCGGAGGAACCGGGCTGGGCACCGTTCGCGGAGCCGGCCGACGAACTGACGGTGCTGGAAGGGCTGGAGGAGGACGAGGCGCTGTCCGAGCCGCTGCCGCTACAGGCCGTGAGCGACAGACCGGCGGCCACACCGGCGACAGCGAGCATCGAGAACGTGCGAACGCGCATCAGTTTCCCCCTTGGGATGGGTCCCGCTCCTGGTGAGCGGGCCTTGCGACTATCCAGACAGAGCCGTCGTGACCCCAGTTGCGCGGCAGCCGACGCTGTGACATTCCTGTGACAAGGCGGGCGGATAGGCCTAACCAACGGGCCGGAACCGGGCGGGAGTAGCGGCTGGGGTGGCCTGCGCCGCCGGGCCCGTCAGCGCCGTGTCAACGCTGCCTGGCAGTCTCTTCCCTGTGAACGGCACCAAGCACCGCCCCGGAGCCCGGAGCGAGGAGAGGTGCCCGGAGTGGTTGATCGGGGAGCGGCGAGCACGGCTCGGGGTCGGATCCGCAAGGGTCCACGCAGGTTCGAATCCTGCCCTCTCCGCAAACCCCGCGGTCACCGGGCGGATTACCGCTGCCGCATGCGCCTGGTCGCATCGGCCGGGCCGCCGACCGGTGCTCCGAGGTGCTCTCACTCGGCGGGGAACGATTCCAGGAGGCTCTGTACGATCTTCGAGAGCCTGCAATGTGGGGCCAGCTGGTTCAGCAGCGTGAGTGCGTCGGGCAGCGAGGCGGCGTAGACGGCCTGCGTCTGCTCTGCCCCCTCCAGATCGAACAGGAACGAGGGCTCCCCGGGACGCGCCCACACCGTCAGCGTCAGCGGGACCATGTACACCTCGCCCGCCCCGGTCCATACGGTGTAACCGGCGGCCTTGAGTGCTTCTGTGTAGTCGCGGTACTCATCGGCTTGCTCCGCGACTGAGTCCTGAGCAAGGCTCCACTGGCCCGCCTTGAGAACCCACGCCGCTGGCTCGCCGGGATGTCGCTCATCTACGCCCCCTCTGACGGTCCGTGTCCCCCCAGTTCTAGCGGCATGTCCCCCGGGCGTATGGGACAACAGCTGATCTCACACGCGTGACGGCCGGATCAACCGTCCTGATACGCGCGGAGGCCCCCCAAGCCAAGGCAGCTGGAGGTGGGCCGCCGCATGCGGCGTCGGGTCGCCGGCCACTGAACCGGCAGGGCCATGCGACGCTGCACCGTCGAGCGTCTCATGCGCGAACTCGGCATCCAGGGCGCGATCCGCGGCAAACACGTGGTCACCACGCTCCCCGGCGGGCAGGTCGACCGGGCTCCGGACCGCCTCGACCGTAACTTCGTCGCCCAGGCCCCGAACCGGTGCTGGGTGGCGGACTTCACCCACGTGAAGACCTGGTCCGCGACCGTGTATGTCGCGTTCGTCGTGGACACCTTCTCCCGGCGCATCCTCGGCTGGTCCGCAGCCACGGTGAAGGAGACCGTCTTCGTCCTGGGAGTGCTGCGACTACACCAGCGCCTTCGGCAACAACGTCATGCCAGGTCGCGCTGCGGTGTGCGGACGCCGGCGAGGTGATGGGGCGTCTGATCGCGGAGGGTGTCGCCGGCGACTTCAGTGCGCCTGACGTGCTGCGGTTCGGATTCACGCCGCTCTACCTGGGGTTCACGGAAGTGAAGCGGGCCGCGCGGGTATTGGCGACGATCT
>NZ_JBEOYU010000086.1:0-4623 GCF_040297265.1 Streptomyces sp. NPDC001832 | reverse complement strand
ATCCTCGACCGTGCCCGCGAGGTACTGGGGGACATCATGTCCCCGCACAGCGAGGTGCGGTACGCCGGGATCAGGCTCGCCGAGTGCCTGAGTGACGCGCTGCGGGTCGCCGAGTCGCGCGGCATGCGCCTGCCCGTAACGGACATCGACGATGCCGGGGACGCCCGGGGTGCCGGAACCTGCGAAGCGTGACCGCAACGGCCCTTGGGACTCCCGGTCCGGCCTGCCTGGCCGGCGGGCCGGACCGGGTTCCACGGACACGGCCATCCCTGAGCTGGGCGTCAAGAACTTCCGGGCTGCCCGGCAGTGGAGCCCAGCAGAAGTGCCCCGGCCGCGAACAGCCCACGCCGGGCCGTTGAGGCGGGTTATGGTCGTAGACACGGCGCGCCGAAGGAGCACAAAGGAGTACATCGGTCATGACTGTCCATGCCGCAGAGCCCACGCCGGTCGTCCCGACCATGCCCGAGCGGAACCCGAAGGCGCTGCGCGCGGCGATCACGCAGCACGCTCCCCAACTGCTTCCCGACTTCGACGAGCACTGGAAGTGGGCCGTCGCCGACGCGTACGACATCAGCACCGTGCCCGCGTTCATGGCCCGCTGGTGGGGTGAGTACGCCATCGCCCGCGATCCCGGACTCGACGCCCATGTGGCAGACCTCGAAGCTCGCGCCGCCGATTGCACGGACCTGGCCGAGGCCAAAGCGCTGCTTGAGGAGGCGTCCAACATTCGCCACCAGGCACTTCGAATGGAGCCCGGCGAGTGACCGATGACGGGTTCATGGGCCCGCCCTGGCAGATGGACTGGACGCTCAAGGCCCAGGCCGCCCGTGATGCACCTGCCCGAGCATGTGCGGAAGATGATCGACGCGGCCCGCGCTGAGCTGGTCACGGCGAAGGACCCCTAGGATCCGGGACGATCAGAAGTGCCATGATGAAAGTGCGGGAATCTTCATATCTGCGTGTCGGAGAGGCCGACATGCCGTAGCGAGGAGCACGACATGGCCCCCGGATCCGCAGACAGCCCCGCGACTCTCTACGGGCCCGCCTCGCTCGTCCTCGGTACGGTTGCTCTGATTGCCGCAGTGTTCGCCGGCTTCCTCGGGATCGCGATCCCGCTTCTGTTCGGCAGCCTCGCCGTCACCTTCGCGCTCCTCGGCCTGGCCCGCAAGCTCAACCGAGGCCTGTGTGTCATCGGCCTCGCCACCGGATCCCTGAGCGTGCTGTACCCGATCTTCCTCACTGCTGCCCTGAGCGCCTGACGAACTCCGTGCCTGCAGGCCCCCCATTGCGGCCTGCCCGAGCGTGCCTTCGGTCCTGCCTCCGCGGCGCGGCCGGTATCCCTTGATGCCGCCTGCGCGCAGGACACCCCGCACCGTTTCGACGCTCTGCATTTCGCACGGCCCGGATGTCGATTGTCATGGGCACGAAATTCATTGCCCCTTCGGGCGCTGCCCGCCAGGGCAGTGCCCGAAGGGACACTTACGCCGCAACCCCCTTAATTCCTACGGTCGTTGACGCATCCCCTGCAGGTCCACTGACCTTCGGGCGGGAGGCGGTGCTGCCGGCAGGCAGGATGCTGGCAGCCCAGGGGTTCGGTGTCATGCAGGCGGCTTTGGGAGAGACCGCTGTCGTCGACCGTTCCTCGGCCCGCGAGGGGATCACCGCTGCAGCCGCCAATTTCTCCGTAAACCTGACCTGGAACAGGGGGGATGCGAGAGACTCCAACGGAGACACGTTGCAGGGTGGTTGATCCGGCCAGGACACGCAACGGGGACTCGGTAGCGCGGAGGTCACGGTGACGGGGATTCAGGAGCGGGATGCCGAGGAGGCGGAGCCGGCGCTGGTCTCGGCGGTTGTCCGAGTCAAGGGGCCGGACGGCGCGATCGGCGGCGCGGGCTTCCTCATCGCTCCAAACCTGGTGCTGACGTGCGCACATGTGGTGTCGGACGCGCTGGACCGGCTCCGGGAGGCCACGGTTGAGGCTGGCACCGAGGTAACGGTCGACGTGCCGCTGGCCGGGAACGCCGACGGCGTCGACGGGGGCGACCACGGTGCCGAGGTCCAGCGCTGGATCCCGGTCAGGCCCGACCAGACCGGTGATATCGCCGTGCTGCGGTTACGTAACCGGATTCCCGGAGCCCGTCCGCTTCCCGTGATCGACCCGCAGCGCGGTGTATGGGACCACGACGCGCGTGCAGTGGGCTTCACCGACGACAACCCGGATGGAATCTGGCACAGCGGCAGGTTCCGTGGGCCCACGCGCCAGGGATGGATCCAGCTCTCGCGTGCCAACGGTGAGGCCGTGTATGTCAAGGGAGGCTTCAGTGGAAGTCCTGTCTGGGACAACGAACTGGGCGCCGCCGTCGGGATGGTGGTGGCGGCGCAGCCGGTACGTGAGGCTCAGCAGGCGTTCGTCCTGCGGGTGAGAACGCTGCTGAAGGAAGTTCCCGAACTCGCCCCGCACGTGAGACCGGCCACGCCCCCTGGCCGTGGCACCAAGCGGCGGGGACTCGTCCTCGCCCTGGTCGCAGCCGGGGCCCTGGTCGTCTCCCTCGCCGTCTACGCCGGCACCCAGCTGTACGGCGACCGTGACGATGCCAAGGGCACCTCCGGCAGCGGCACCCCTTCGGCCGGAACCTCCGCGACGCTCCCCGCAGCCGGGGGCGGACCCGCGCACGGCGGCAACTCATCCGGTGGGAACGCCACCGGCGGGAACGCCACGGGCGGCAATGCCACGGGTGGCAACGCCACCGGAGGGGACGCCGCGGGCGGCAACGCGACCGGCGGGGACGCCGCGGGCGGCAACGCGACCGGCGGGGACGCCACGGGCGGCAACGCGACCGGCGGGAACGCCACGGGCGGGTCGGGTGACGCGGGCGGCTCCGGCGGTTCCGGTGGGGCGTCCGGCGCGACCTCGCCGAAAACCCCCGCGCCCAGCGGCCACTTCCGGCTCAGGGATGTCGGCTACGGCCAGTGCCTGGCCGCGAGCTACCTCAACGTCGTGTTCGCCACCTGCACGGACAGCCCGGTGGCCAACTGGACCGCAAAGGCCGGTTCGGGCGGTTCCTACATGCTGTACAATGAGTCCGCCGGCAAGTGTCTGACTGTCGACGCCAACGTGCTGTACCTGGCCGACTGCGGCTCCAAAACCGGCCAGAACTGGCGCACGGGCACCAGCAGCACCATCGTGAACCTGTACAGCAGCCAGTGTCTCGACGAGAGCGCCACCTGGCCGGTCCTGGCGTCCTGCGAGCCGTCGAAGTCGACCCAGCACTGGGCGAAGGAGTAGGTCTCCCAGCCTGGGGCGATCTGCGTTCGGGTCTCAGGGGGGTACAGCCGTTTTTGCGCGTCCCCTACCTCGCCGCTCTCCGTTACAAGGAGCCCGGCCTGCGCAAGCGTGAGCAGTGGGAGCGTGTGTGGGAGCGGCAGAGGGAGGAGGACCGGACTGGGGAGCGGCTGGACATCAAGGTTCCGCCGAAGTACACCGGTGCCGATTTCCTCAAGCACTCGTACTGGTCGAACCGCGGGAAGCTCGACGTGCCCAAGGAACGGTTCGTCTCGTATCCCGGTGCTTCCACGGACAACGACCCGTCCCTCCTGCTTGGTTGGGCCGGCTGGAATCACCGAGACCAGGCCGAGGCTCTGGTGAACCTGCTCATGGACCGTTCCTCGGTGGACGGTTGGAGCAAGGACGATCCGCGCTTCGTTCCGCTGCTTGCCGGGCTTCAGGAGATCATGCCGTGGGTCCACCAGTGGTACGACGCGTACGACGAGGAGTGGGGTGACAACCCCGCCCAGGAATTCCAGACCGCGCTGAACCGTGGCCGTGCGGACCGCAACCTGTCACAGGACGACCTCCGCGCCTGGCGCCCGGAGAAGAAGAGGGCCGGCCGGAAGAAGGCCGCCGTGTAGCGGCGGAAGGTGGTCACCTGGCGGCCATCCGTGTTCAGTGGTCGTCAGGTGGGCTGCCCTTTTCGGTGGGCGGCTGCTTTACGACGAACGAGCCCTTGCCGCGAACGGTGATGATCAAGCCTCGTTCGCGGAGTTCCTGCGCAGCACGTCGGGCGGTGAGCCGTGCAACGCCGTACTCGTCGGCGAGGTGGTTCTCCGAGGGGATTGGCCTGTCAGGCGCCAGCGCGCCGGAACTGATCTTGGCGGCAATGGCGTCGGCCAACTGCATGTAGAGCGGTTTCGCGCTCATGGGATCCAAGGCTGTCTCTACGGCGTCCGCATCGCTCATACCTCCAACGTAGAGAGCACCCGCCCTGCACGCTCGGGTGAATCCCTCTGTACTTGTATGTAGAGGGCTGTATCTAGCTGTAGCCTCTAGAGGTAAACAAAGAGGACCCCGGCGAGGTGGACTAGACCTCCCGGGGCATGGCCAACGCTGAACAAGGAGCATCGACATGTACGACCTTATCCGCCGGATCACCGCATGGCTGGCGAGGCTGATCCTCGGCCCCTGTACCGGCCGCCACCGCGCCGGTGCCTCCCCGGGGCGCCCCGCAATCGCAGCCGCCCCCGCCCACCGCCCCGGCACACTCCGCCCCCGTCTCACCGTCCACCTCCCTGCCCTCCGGTCGCCGTACGGGCTGGACCACGCGCTCGACGGTGGGGCGAGCG
>NZ_JBEOYU010000085.1:0-4900 GCF_040297265.1 Streptomyces sp. NPDC001832 | reverse complement strand
ATCACGGCTTCGGTGCGCAGCGGGTTGATCTCCGAAACGGCACCGACGAACGTGGTCTTACCCACGCCGAAGCCCCCTGCCACCACGATCTTCGCGGAGGTAGTGGAGCGGGCTGCTCCGCCGCTAGAGCTTGCGAAGTCCACTGAGCACCCTTTCGAGCAGTGTCACATCTGGCTGACCGCCGGCGGACTCGTCGCCGCCGGGCTGATGGATAGCGACGAGTCCGGCCTCTGCCAGGTCGGCTACGAGGATCCGGGCAACGCCGAGCGGGATCGAGAGCAGTGCCGAAATCTCGGCGACCGACTTGATCTCGAAGCACAGTCGGCAGATCCGCTGGTGCTCGGGCAACTGCCCTTGCAGCCGTGACGGATCGGCCGTGGTACTGACCAACGCCTCAATGGCGAGTTGGTAGCGCGGTCGGGTCCGGCCGCCGGTCATGGCGTACGGACGGACCAGCGGATTGTGCGCCGGTGGTGCGGCCGGATCGGGGGCCTGCCGCGGCTGTACCGGCTGAATGCGGGGTGACTGGGGCCAGTCGTAGCGGTGCGGCCGCTGCGGCGGCCACCCAGGACCCTGCTGTGCGCCCTGTCCGCTGGGTGTGGAGGGGAAGTCGAAACGATAGTCCCCGTGCTCACCCGGCATGTTCTGGCCACCGTCGTACCGGTGTCCGCCTGGGGGTGTTTCCACGATTCCTCCTCCACCTGCAGGCCCCGATCCCAGTGGGGCCGCGCCACCGCACCTTATGGCTCGGTGGCGCGCAACGCACTGTCTGTCTACTAGTTAAGAAGACTTCCCTGGAGTTCGGCGCGGAGGTCCGGGGTGAGGACGGTGCCCGCACGATCGACAAGAAGGGCCATTTCGTACCCGACCAGACCGATGTCGGCGTCCGGATGTGCGAGAACGGCCAGCGAAGATCCGTCGGAGATGGACATGATGAAGAGGAATCCGTGCTCCATCTCTACAACTGTCTGATTCACGGCGCCGCCTTCGAAGATCCGGGAGGCGCCCGCGGTCAGCGAGGTCAGACCGGAGGCGACAGCCGCCAACTGGTCCGCGCGGTCGCGTGGAAATCCTTCGGACATGGCCAGCAGGAGTCCGTCGGCGGAGACCACCACCGTGTGCGACACCCCGGGGGTGTTGTCCACGAAGTTGGTGATCAACCAGTTCAGATTCTGCGCCGCCTGGCTCATCGGGCTCACACTAACGCTCCTGGTTGTAGGTATTACTTGCGTCCGAACCCGCGTTACGTCCCCGCAGCACACCCCGCCGCAGGTTGCTCAACCTGCCGCGGATGTCCTCGGGGGCGCGGGAGACCTGAGGGCCGTCCTGCAGGGTCTGCTCCGCCGTGCCCTCGACCAGGTTGGCCTTGGGTACCCGCCGGGGAAGTCCGGACGGGGTGACCCCGCCCGCCTTCGGCTCACGGAGCTTTTCGGCCCGCTGCCAGCGCTCGTCGTTCGCCGAGTGCCAGTCGTCGGAGCCGTTCCCGCCCTGCTGCGCGGACGGTTGCGGCTGCTGCTCCTGCTGCTGTTGCGGCTGTTGCTGCGCGGCGACGGGCCGGTTGTTCCCGCGGCCGGTGGGCTGCCAGTGCTGCTGACCGCCCCGGCGCGGCAGACCGGCTTCGGTCAGCTCGTGCGGGGTGGATCCCGGACGGTCGAAGCCTACGCGTTCCTGCGGCTCGGCGGGGGCGCTCGGGGCAGATTCCGCTTCGACATCTGCCTGCGGCTCGAAAGCGCCCTGGTGCGCGCTCTGATCCGGCCACTCGTCCTGGTGGGGCTGGGGGGCGAACTGCTCCTCGTACGACGGCTGCGGGGCCCCACCGGCCGCATACGCGGCCTCCGCATAGCCGACCTGATGAGCGTGGTCGGGCTGCTCGGCAAAGCCCGCGTCACCGCGGTAGGAGTCGTAGCCGCCCTCGTACGAAGCCTGCTCGTACTGCTCCTGCTGCAGGCCCTGTTGCGGCTCCTGGGCGTACCCGTTCTCGGCGTACTCGTGGCCGACGGTCTGGTTCGCGGCGTACTGCTCCCGCGGGAACTGCGGGCGCTCACCGGCCGTCTGCGCCCCCAGCGCGGCCCGGCGCTCCTCACGCTTCAGCGAGCGGCCCACCGGGTCCAGTTGCGCGGCGTCCACCGACGGCTGCTCGAAGCGCGAGTCGTCGAAGCCGAGCTCCGCCGCCGTGCGCATCTGCGGCTGGGACGGCGGCTGTTCGAAAGTCTGCTGCTGCGGAATGATCGAGGAGACGGTGAAGTCGGACTGCGCGGCGGCTGGTTCACCACCACCACCGTGGGTGATCGCATCCGGCAGCATGACCAGCGAGGTCGTTCCGGCCTGTTCGCCCGAGGGGCGCAGCTGGACCCGGATGCCGTGCCGGTCGGCGAGCCGTCCGACCACGAACAGACCCATTCGCTGGGAGACCGCGGCGTCCACGGTCGGCGGGTTGGCCAGCTTGTGGTTGATGTCGGCGAAGTCCTCGGCGGTGAGGCCGATGCCCTTGTCGTGGATCTCGATCACCACGCGCCTGTCGGGCAGCCGGGTCGCCGTGACCCGCACCTTGGTCTGCGGCGAGGAGAACGTGGTGGCGTTCTCCAGCAGCTCGGCCAGCAGGTGCACGAGGTCGGTGACGGACTGGCCGTGGATCTCGGTCTCCGGCACCCCGGAGAGCTCGATGCGCTCGTACGACTCCACCTCGGAGGCGGCGGCCCGCAACACGTCGACCAGCGGGACCGGCTGGTTCCAGCGGCGGCCCGGCTCCTCGCCGGCGAGGACGAGGAGGTTCTCGCCGTTGCGGCGCATACGGGTGGCCAGGTGGTCCAGCCGGAAGAGGCTCTCCAGCTGGTCCGGGTCGGCCTCGTTGTTCTCCAGGTCGGTGATGAGGGTCAGCTGGCCCTCGATCAGCGACTGGTTGCGACGCGACAGGTTGGTGAAGATCGCGTTGACGTTGCTTCGCAGCATGGCCTGCTCGGCCGCCAGACGGACCGCCTCGCGGTGCACCTGGTCGAAGGCGCGGGCGACCTCACCGATCTCGTCACGGGTGTCGATCGGGATCGGCTGGACGCGGGTGTCGACCCGGCCTGGATCGGTCCTGGAGAGCTGGTCGACCAGCATGGGCAGCCGCTGCTCGGCGACCTGGAAGGCGGCTGTACGCAGCCGGCGCATCGAGCGGCTCATCTGCCGGGCCATCAGCCATGCCAGGACGAAGGCGGCCAGCAGGGCGACGATCACGACTGCGGCGTTGACGACGGCGGCTTTCTTGGCGCTGGACGAGATTTCCGCGGCCTCGGCCACCGCCTTGTCGACGAGTTCGTTCTCGACCGTGGTGTAGGCGTCGAACTTGGCGGTGGCGGCCGCCATCCAGGTCTCGGGCGTGATGCCCTTCGCAGCCAGCTTCTCGGGCGACTTGCCCTGCCCGATCTGCTGGGCCATGCCGTCGAAGACCGAGCCGTCGACACTGGGAGGCGTGACGAACGGGACACCCGCGGCGTCGGCCTCCTCCTTGGCCTTCTTCAGCTTCTTCGCGCCGTCGGCCGACTTGGCGGCCATGACCTGCTTCAGCCGGGCGGCGTCGGCCTCCGTACCACCGGAGATGAACTCGTCGAGTGCGATCTGTTCCAGGTAGTTGTATGAGCCGAAGGCCTTGACCTGGGCCTCGAACTTGGCGCTCTCCTGGCTCGGACGCACCAGGAGGTGCATGCCGATGGAGCGCTGAAGCGATTCTGCAGCTTTGGCGAGTTGGATCGCGTAGAGAGTACGGCCATAGCTGGTGATGTTGCTGGTGCCCAGCCCCAGCTCGTTGGAGAACTGCATCAGGTAGTGCTGCACCTCGACGTAGCCCTCTTCCGTCTTCACCGGGTCCATGGCCTCGGTGTAGGCGGCCTTGCGCAGGTCGGGGAGTTTGGGCTCCTCCAGCCGGAACAGCTGAAGACGCCGCTCCAGGCCCTGATTCTTCGGTAGGTCCTGCACGGCCTTGTCGAACTTGGCCGCGGCCGCGTCGGTGGCGGCCCGGGCCTGGCTGACGACAGCGGCGTCACGCTCGTTCGAAAGCATGGGCTGTGCGGTGAGGTCACGCTCATTGAGGAGCGCCTGGCCGTACTCGGAGGCCGCGCGCACGATCCGCGCGGTCTTCTCGGCCTCCTGCGCCTCCCGCCAGGTGTCGACCGACTCCGTCACCTGGAAGCCGCCCATGACCAGGCCGACCAGCACCGGGATGAGGAGAATCGCGTTCAGCCGGGTCGGCACCCGCCAGTTGCGCGGTGACATCCGGCTGCTGCTGCCGCGGGACGTCACCGCCTTGGACGCACCGCCAGGCGACGCCGCGGCGCGCGGCGGCGGGGTGAAGTTGCCCCGCGCCGCGGAGCCCTCGTTGCTACGCCTCACTCGACCAACAACCTCTCGGCGTCGGCACCTACATTGTGCCGTTTTTGTTCAGGGCCGTACTACTGGGGAGTTCTTCGAATTCCAGCACGGGGACCGGCTGCGTTCCAAACAGTCGGAACCAGCCATTCCGAGTGGTACAGGCCTCAGATAAAACGGGCATACAGAGCGAGCCCCGTCAAAAGGCGGGGCTCATGTGAGCACAGCGGTACCGAATGAATGCATCGGGTGTTGAACGCGGGGCAATTCTCTGTCGAAACGTTATGAACCCGGGGGTGGATCGTGTCAAAGGACACAGTCCACCCCCGTCCTGTTGCCGTAACTGGCGTATGCCAATACAGACTTGTGTCTACTTCAGCCGCGCCATCAGAGCGTGCTCCACCAGCGTGATGAGGCCGCTCTTGGCATCCGCGCGGTGCCGCGCGTCCGTCGTGATGATCGGGGTGTCGGGTCCGATCTGGAGTGCTTCGCGGACTTCGTCGGGGGTGTAGGGCTGGTGTCCGTCGAAGCCGTTGAGGGCGATGACGAAGGG
>NZ_JBEOYU010000084.1:0-4974 GCF_040297265.1 Streptomyces sp. NPDC001832 | reverse complement strand
TCGGGGCACTCAACGTTCTACGGGCCGGGCTGGTCCGTCGCAACGCCAACCAGGCATAGCGAGAAGCCACCCCGTCCACGGGGTGGAGGAGTCACGGAACGCGCCGTACTACGCACGCCTCGGCTTCCGCACGCTGGGCGTAGCCGAACTCACCGACGGGCTGACGAAGATCAGGGCGGAGGAGGCGGAGCACGGCCTGGACCGCTGGCCGAGGGTCTGCATGCGGCGCGAGATCCCGCGCGCCGGAAACGACCTGTACCTCAGCGGAACCGACCGACAACTGTAAGTGCAATCGGTCACGTTCGGGCCCAGGGCCACAAATGTTCGGCCGGTTGTCAGTGGCGGGCTTTAAGGTAGGGAACATGGCTTTAACTCCACGGAACACACCACCTGTCGACCCGCCGCGCACGACCCGCCCGACGCCCCCGTCCGCCGCCGAGGCGAACGAAGCGATACGGGCCCTTGTCGACGCTCGAGCCGGACAGGACTGGTCCTCCGTGGAGTCCGCAGCCTACGAGGTGCTGCTGATCGAATGGGCGGCCGCGACCCGGGGCGCTTCCGCCGACATCATCGAGGCCGCCTGACAGCGCCCGGGGCGATCCGGTCCTACTGGCCGCAGCCCGCCCGCAGTTCGATCTTCCGAACCTTCCCGCTGACCGTCATCGGGAAGGCCTCCAGGATCTGCAGCTGCCGCGGAATCTAGTAGTGCGCCAACTGCTCGCGGCAGTAGCCTGTCACCTCTTCCAGGGTCGGCGGGTTCGCCGGGTCCCTCGGGATGACGCAGGCCAGGATCTCCGCGCCGTAGGTGTCGTCCGGTACGCCCACCACCTGCACATCTGCGATCTTCGGGTGGCCGTGGAGGAACTCTTCGATCTCCCAGGGATATACGTTCTCACCGCCGCGGATGATCATGTCCTTGATCCGGCCGACGCAGACAGACCCGGTCCTGTTCGGTGTAGGCGACCAGCTCCCCCACGAAGTAGCCATTGTTGAGGATGCTGTGGTGGGAGAGGGTGACGCCCTTGGGGAAGCCGGTGGTGCCGGAGGTGTACTGGATGTTGATCGGGTCGTCGCAGGGCAACTCGGCTTCCCGGCCAGCAAGTTGCTCCGCCGTCACAGCTCCGGACATGGCCAGCAGCTCGTCCCAAGACGGGTCACCGATGTAGTGCGCGGCGCGCAGGGCTGGGCAGCCCGCGCGGCCCTGGTCGACCAGGCGCGGTAGTCACTGGTGCGATGCGAGAGCGAAGCGATCAGGAGGGAGATCCCGGCCTGCTTCAGCACGTACTCCAGCTCGTGCGCCCGGTAGGCCGGGTTGAGGTTGACCATGACGGCGCCGATGCGGGCGGTGGCGTACTGCACGAGCACCCACTCGGGGCAGTTGATCGCCCAGATCCCCACCCGGTCCCCCTTGGCCACCCCCGACGCCATCAGCGCTCGCGCCAGCTCGTCGACCGCCGTGCCGAATTCGGCGTACGTCCAGCGTCGCCCCGATGCGACGTCGACGAGCGCCTCGCGCTCACCGAACGTCTCGACCGCGCGGTCGAGATTGCGTCCTATGGTGTCGCCGAGCAGTGCCGTGGTGCTGGTGCCGTGCGCGTAGGACTGCTTGCTCAACGCAGATCCCCCTCGTCGTACTCGGTGCCGGTGCCCTGGGCCGTGCGCTCGCGCAGTTCTATGCGGCGGATCTTGCCGGAGACGGTCTTGGGCAGCTCGGCGAACTCCAGTCGGCGGACCCGCTTGTACGGGGCGAGGACGGCCCGGGAGTGCTCGAAGAGCACCTTGGCCGTGTCCGGTCCGGGCTCCCAGCCCTCCGCGAGCACGATGTACGCCTTCGGCACCGCGAGCCGTACCGGATCGGGGGCCGGGACGACGGCGGCCTCGGCGACCGCCTCGTGCTCCAGCAGGGCGCTCTCCAGCTCGAAGGGCGAGATCTTGTAGTCGGATGCCTTGAAGACGTCGTCGGCGCGGCCGACATAGGTGATGTAGCCGTCCTCGTCGCGGGAGCCGATGTCACCGGTGCGGTAGTAGCCGCCCGCCATGGCCTGGGCGGTCCGGTCCGGGTCGCCGTGGTAGCCGGTCATCAGACCCACCGGACGGTCCGACAGATCGAGGGAGATCTCACCCTCGGCCGCGCCGGGCTCACCGGTGACCGGGTCGAGGAGTTCGACCTTGAAGCCGGGACTGGGCCGGCCCATCGAACCGGCCTTCAGCAGCTGGCCCGGGGTGTTGGCGACCTGGACCGAGGTCTCCGTCTGGCCGAAGCCGTCCCGGATGGTGACGCCCCAGGTGCGCCGCACCGTCTCGATGACCTCCGGGTTCAGCGGCTCACCGGCCGCGACGACCTCGCGCGGCGGGGTCTTCAGCTGGGAGAGGTCGGCCTGGATCAGCATCCGCCAGACAGTGGGCGGGGCGCAGAAGCTGGTGACGCCCGAGCGGTCCATCTCGGCCATCAGCCGGCCCGCGTCGAAGCGGGTGTAGTTGAAGATGAAGACGGTCGCCTCGGCGCTCCAGGGTGCGAAGAGATTCGACCAGGCGTGCTTGGCCCAGCCGGGCGAGGAGATGTTGAGGTGGACGTCCCCGGGCTTGAGGCCGATCCAGTACATCGTCGACAAGTGGCCCACGGGGTAGGAGACATGTGTGTGCTCGACGAGCTTGGGGCTGGCGGTCGTACCGGAGGTGAAGTAGAGCATCAGCGGCTCATCGGCGTCGGTCTCCCGGTCCGCCCCGAAGGTCTCCGGCTGGTCGTCGGCGCCGGTGTACGACAGCCAGCCGGGCACGTCGGCGCCGACCGAGATCCGGGTGTAGTCGCCGGGCACCTCGTCGAACTTGGCGGTGTCGGTGTCCCGTACCAGGACGTGCCGGACCCGTCCGCGCTCCACCCGGTCGCGCAGGTCGACCGGGCCGAGGAGCGGGGTGGCGGGGATGACGACGGCGCGCAGCTTCATGGCGGCGAGGGCCGTCTCCCACAGCTCGACCTGGTTGCCGAGCATGACGAGGATGCGGTCCCCGGCCCGCACTCCCTGGGCACGGAGCCAGTTCGCGGCCTGGTTGGAGCGGGCGGACATCTGGGCGAAGGACACCTCGGTGCGGGCGCCGTCCTCCTCCACGATGTGCAGGGCGGTGCGGTCGTTGTTCTCGGCGATGGCGTCGAACCAGTCGAGCGCCCAGTTGAAATGGTCGGTCCGGGGCCAGCGAAAGCCCTCGTAGGCCGCGTGGTAGTCCTCGCGGTGCTGCAGCAGAAAGTCCCGGGCGGCCCGGAACGTCTCCGTCGCGCTGGTTGCCGACATGTGCCCTCCTCTTTGCGGACCGGACCGGTCGCTTAACATGATGTAAACAGTGATCCAGGTCTCACCACCCCCGAACGGGGGTACAGCGAACACGGCTGTCGAGCCCCGCAGCCGGGCAGGGACCAGGCAGAGAGGCGGCAGCGTGCCGGAGTCCGTCGATGCGGTCGAGATGCAAGCAGCGCTGCTGCGGCTGCGCCGGGCCAGTGGGCTGCCCGTGGCCTTCGGTGGGCTGCTCTCGGATGCCCGGCATGCCCGGATCGCCGAGTTGCACGGTGCGCAGACCGCCGTCCTGCGGGGGCTCGTGATCTCGGCGGGCAGCGGGCTCGGTGGCAAGGCGATCGCCCTGTCCCGGCCGTGCACGGTGACCGACTACCGCTCCTCGCGCCATATCAGCCACGAGTACGACATGGCGGTGGCGGCGGAGGGCCTGCGCTCGGTGGTCGCGGTGCCCGTCGTCGTACGGCGTAAGGTACGCGGCGTGCTGTACGGGGCGCTGCGAGAGCCGCTCTCGCTCGGGGACCGTACGTTCGACGCGGCGGTCGCCGCTGCCCGCGATGTGGAACAGACCCTGGTCGTACGGGACGAGGTGCAGCAGTTCCTGGCCGTGGCCCGGGAGCAGGTCACAGACCCGAGGGCGGCGCCGGAGGCCTGGGAGGACGTCCGCGAGGCCCATCGCGAACTGCGTGCCCTGATCCCGAAGATCGTCGACCCGGCGCTGCGCGACGAGTTGCTCTCGGTGTGCGGGCGGCTCGCCTCGGCGGCCGGGGCCCGCGCGCCGAAGCCCTGCGGGGTGCACCTGGCGCCGCGCGAGGTGGACGTGCTGGCCTGCGTGGCGGCGGGGACGACGAACGCGGTGGCGGCGGAACGGCTGGGGCTGCGGCCCGAGACGGTGAAGGGGTATCTGCGCTCGGCGATGCGCAAGCTGGGCGCGCGCACACGTCTGGAGGCGGTGGTGGCGGCACGGCGGGCGGGACTGCTGCCGTAGTGCGAAGGCGGGGGCTCAGAAGCTGTTGTCCAACCCCCGCCGGAAGCCCTGGCCCGCTCCGGGCGATTCCCCGCGATCGGGTCGCGCCGCCGACTGCGCAGGGCTATTCTCCGCTCGAGCCATGTGTGGCAAATGGGCAAGGGGCCCGGAACTTTCTTGGGGGTCGGTGTGGTTTCTGGTCGCGTGGTGCGGTTCGACGGCGCACGGGGATACGGCTTCATCTCACCCGATCACGGTGGTGAGGATGTGTTTCTCCATGTGAACGACATGTTGATCCCGGAGTCCTACGTACGCACGGGTACGGCGGTCGAGTTCGAGATCGAGGACGGTGACCGCGGGCTGAAGGCGTCATCCGTCCGGCTCGCCGAGGGTCCCGACGGGAAGCCGCTGACACCTCCCAGGCCCGCTGTGGTCCACGTTTCCCGGGCCGCGGACGACGACGCCTTGTGCGATGTGCTCAGTGCGGCCGAGTACACCAAGGAGGTGACCGACGTCCTGCTGGAGTCGGCACCGTCGCTGACAGGGGCTCAGATCCTGCAGGTCCGGAGCGGGTTGCTGCAGTTCGCCAAGAACCACGGCTGGACCGAGGGCTAAGACCGACCGGCAAATGGGGGGTGGGAGAAGGAGCGGGGCTGGGTGCGTGCAGCTGCAAGGCGGAGGATTGAGCCAACGCGGCGCGTTGGTGATTGACGACAACGCGGC
>NZ_JBEOYU010000083.1:0-5125 GCF_040297265.1 Streptomyces sp. NPDC001832 | reverse complement strand
CCCGAGGTGCGCTCGGGCGCCGGTGCCGGGGCGCGCCCGGCGCCGGGACCGGGGCCGGGCGTCGTCGCGGGGGCGCGCGCGGGGGCGGGCGCGGTCCCCGCGGCGGGGCGGCCGGCCGCCCCGCGCAACACGGACTCGCGCTGCTGAGCGAGCAGTTGCTGGGGCAGCAGGACGACGGCGCCGGTGCCGCCGCGCGACGAGGGGCGGTAGTTGACGCTGATGCCGTACTTCACCGCGAGCCGTCCGACCACGGCGAGGCCGAGCCGGGTGCCCTGAAGCGAGGCGAGGTCGGTCATGTGACCGGACACCGCCTCCTCGGCGTGGCGCAGGGCCGCGTCGGCCATCTTCAGGCCGCTGTCCTCGATGGTGACGACCATGCCGGCGCTGCGGTCCTCGACGTAGACGTGCACCTCGTCGACGGGCGGGGAGAAGTTCGCGGCGTTGTCCATCAGTTCGGCGAGCAGATGCATGACGCCCTCGGCGGCGAAGCCGGAGATCGCGGCGGTGGTGGAGCAGTGCAGACGCACCCGCTGGTAGGCGGCGATTCGGCCGACGGCGCCGCGCAGAATGCTCTCCATCACGATCGGCTTGTTCCAGGCGCGGCTGGACCGGCCGCCCATGAGCAGCGCGAGCCGGTCGGTCATCAGGCCGAGCTGGGAGGTGCTGTGGTCCAGCTTCAGCAGGTCGCCGAAGACCTCCTCGCCGTGTCGCTCCTGCATGTCCCGCAGGTCGGCAAGCATGCTGACGGACTTGGCCTGGACGCGGCTGAGCGCCCTGGCAGAGGCCGCCTCTGCCGCGGCGGCGCGCCGCTCGCCGTGGGCGAGTTCGCGGACGAACGACTCGGTCGGGGTGCGGACCATGGGCAGCCGTGGCAGGTCGAGTTCGGCGAGCACCGTCTCGGCAGACTGGCCCTCGCGCAGCCGGGCGACCGCGGCGGGCAGGGTCTCCTTCGCCAGCCGCTCCAGCGCGGCGGCCGCCTCGTTCAGCTCGTACTGGGCCTGCCGGCGCTCGCCGTCCAGGGCGGCCGCGTGCTGCACGCCTTCCTCGACGGCGGCGGCGAAGGTGTGCACGATCCGGCCCAGCTGCGGGTCGGACGGAGGGGGCACGCTGCCCAGCGCGTCGGCCGCGCTCGTGCCGTCCCGCAACTGCTTGGCCATGGCGGGCAGCGTCACGTTGACCAGGTGCGCGGTCTCCGCCGACAGCTGCGCCGACTGCGCCTTGAGACGGCCGGTCTCGGAGGTCTGCGCGGCGGCCGTGCGCCGGGCCCGCTGGACAAGCCGGTGGCTGACGAGGACGGCCGCGGCCACGCACACCCAGGCGACCGCCGCCACGGTCAGCGCCCAGGTGCGGGCGCCGGACAGCGCCAGGGCGACCGCCACGCCGCCGGCCGCGGCACTCACCACCAGCACGACCAGGGGCGTGGTCGGCGAGGTGCGCGACGCCTTCGCCGGCCGGTGCTGACTGAGCGGTGCAGGCACTGACATTCCGCGGTCCCTCGGTCCATGAGATCAGAAGCAACGGGGCAGCCGACTCACGGCGGCCGCAGGTCGGAAAGGGGGTCGCCAAGAGGACGACGATCTTCCGACCGGGTACCTGATCATGCTAGCCACACTGCCGCGCGAGAAGATCTGACTAGCTGCACAGTCCGCCGGTGACCCAAGTTCGTCGTAAACCAACCGCATGAACACCATTCCGTGATAAGGGAGATGACGTCCGCTCAGCCCGGTTGACGCACAGAGGCAAACTGTCAAATGTGTTGACGAAGTGTCAAAAATGTAAAAGTGAACGCTTTTCGCACGTCAACTCCAAACACCAGCAACCACTTTCCAGCCAACCACACGCAGGCCGAAGCCGAACCGACCCAACTTCCGGGGCTGTTGGGACGCTCATCGAGGGTGGCGGCGACTGTTGGCGATGGTGTCGGACGGCTCCGTGACCGTGGTCCGGGTGACGCACGAGGACCGGCTCGCGAGGTTCGGGGTCGGCTGGCTCAAGCGCCTGTTCGCCGTGTACGGCGTCACCGTGGAGGTGCTGCACCCGAGGAAGCTCGGCGGCCGACGAGTGGGAGGCGGTGCGCGGGGCGATACCGGGCGGCGAACATCTGCCGTCCAGCATCATCCGGTCCCCCACCCGCCGGATCGCCGCGTATCTGCGCAAGCACGGCCTTCTCCCAGCCCACTTGTTCGAGCTGGAGTCCACTTCGCGTGTGGCCCGCATGCTGCTGCTGTCCGCATGTGGGCCGCCCGACAGCCTCTCAGTCCTCCGGGAGTTCGACCGGGGCGATGTCGTCGAAGACATCGCCGGGGCCGGGGTTCGTCGCATCGGTCGCGCCGCCGAACTGGGTCATCACACCCCACACGGCGTTGAGCGCGGTCTGTACGGCGCCCTCGGCCCATCCGGCCGTCCAGGAGATGTCGTCGCCCGCGAGGAACAGACCCCGCCGGTCGGCGGGCAGCCGGTCCTGCATGAAGTGGGTGAACAGCCGCCGCTGGTAGCGGTAGTGACCCGGCAGATTGGCCTTGAAGGCACCCATGAAATACGGCTCGTTCTCCCATGAGACCGTCACCGGGTTGCCGATGATGTGCTTCCTGATGTCGACGTTCGGGTAGATCTCGCCGAGCGACTTGAGCATGACGTCCATGCGCTCGTCCGGGGAGAGCGGCAGCCACTTCAGGCTGTCGTCGCACCAGGTGTAGGAGAGGCAGATGACGGCGGGCCGGTCGGGTCCGTCGTCCAGGAGGTACGTCCCCCGGGTCATCCGGTCGGTGAGCGTCATCGACATGGTGTCCCGCCCGGTGATCTCGTCCTTGTCCAGCCAGAACGGCCGGTCGACGGGGACGAACAGCTTGGACGACTCCATGTAGTGGGTGCGTTCCATCGCCGTCCAGTGGTCGATCGGGAAAAGCGCGTCGTCGCAGTCGATCTTCGAGAGCAGCAGCCAGGACTGCCCGGTGAAGATCGCGGCCGGGTAGGTGCGGATGTCACCGGTGGCGTCGGTGACGGTGATCCGGTTTCCGGCGGTGCGGTTCAGCCGGGTCACGGCGGGGCGCGGCTCGCCGTTGTGCAGCGAGGACAGCGACGTACCGAGCGGCCAGTGGACGATCTTTTGCGGTTCGCGGTCCCAGAGCCGCAGTGGGAGCTGTTGGCTGCCGCCGACGATGCCCCGGTGGTGGTCGTCCGCCTCGGTGTAGACGACGCGCAGGATTTCCAGGATGGAGTTGGGGAAGTCGGTGTCCCAGCCGCCGGTGCCGAAACCGACCTGGCCGAAGATCTCACGGTGCCGGAACGACGTGAAGGCGTCGGATTCACAGAGGAATCCGTAGAAGGTCTGGTTGTCGAGCTTCTGGACGAGCTTCGCCCAGATCTCGCGGATGCGCGGCACATCGCGTTCGCGCATCGCGCGGTTCATGTCGCAGAAGTCCGCGCCCTCTTCGAGACACCGGTTCCATGCGTCCATCACATCGCGGTAGACCTGCGGCAGATCGGCGATGGTCCGCGCGTAGTGCGACTCGCCCTTGAGGTCGACGACGGTCGACGGGGTGGCTGGGGAGAGCGGGTTGGGGAACGGCTTCGTCTCCAGACCGACCAGGTCGATGTAGTGCTGGAGCGCGGTCGAGGACGGCGGGAAGCGCATCGCGCCCATCTCCGCGGTGAGTTCCGGGCCGCAGCCGTCGAATCCGACGGTACGCAGTCGGCCGCCGATCTCGTCCGCTTCGTAGACGACGGGCTTGAGCCCCATCTTCATCAGCTCGTAGGCGGCGACGATGCCTGAGAGCCCGCCACCGATGACGGCGACCTCGGTGCCGTGCTCGGTCGCCGGAATCTGCCCGATCCCCGCGGGGTGCGCCAGGAAGTCGTCGTACGCGTAGGGGAAGTCCGGCCCGAACATCGTGATCGGCTCGGCCGCGTCGGTGTGCTGGACGGCGTTGGGCACCGTGGACGTCATGGGGTACGGACTCCTTGCACAAAAATGGGTGGAACGGGAGTGGCGGGCTCAGAGCCTGTCGAGTGACCTCTGACCGGGCGGCCACGGCCCGGCAGGCACTCAGACGAGGGAGCCGTACAGACCGGGGCGGCGGTCGTGCAGATACGGGTTGGCGGCGCGCGACGCGCTCAGGAACTCAGGATCGACCTCACCGATGACCAGCTCCTCGTCGCGTCCGGCGCGGGTGCGGACGGTACCGTCGGGACCGGCCAGGCAGCTCAGCCCGACGAACTCGAACTCGCCTTCCGGACCGGTCCTGTTGACGTACGCCACGTACAGCTGGCTCTCGAACGCGCGGACCGGTACGACGGACTCGGCAACGAACTGGAAGGGGTGCATCTGCGCGGTGGGCACCAGCAGCAGATCGGTGCCGGCGAGGGCGTGCGAGCGGACGTTCTCCGGGAATTCGACGTCGTAGCAGATCATGATGCCGATGCGTACGCCGTCCAGCTCGGCCTGGACGACGGACTGCTCGCCGGGGGTGAACCACTCCTGCTCGAAACAGCCGAAGAGATGGGTCTTGCGGTAGTTCGCGAGCGCCACCCCGTCCGGCCCGATGAGCTGCGCGGCGTTGAAGATCTGCTCGCCCGCGCGCTCCGGATAGCCGTAGAGGACCGCGAGCCTGTGCCTTACGGCGATCTCGGCGACGGCCCGGGCACAGGGCCCGTCGGCCGGCTCGGCCAGCCGTGGCACATCGGCCCCGATCGCGTACCCGGTCAGGAACAGCTCGGGGCAGACCAGCAGCCGGGCCCCGGCGTCCGCCGCCCGCCGCGCCGCTGCGTCGAGCACCTTGATGTTCTCGTCCACATGCCCGGGTCGTCCGGAGCTCTGGAGCAGGGCGGTGCGCAACGGCGGCATGGCTGACCTCGGGCGGTGCGGGTGGGGCGGGGACGTATTGACGGTACGGTCCGTCACTCGAACCGGACAAGGCGCGACCGTTGCGCGTGCACCGTCGATCCATTGCGCGCCGACGCCCTGTGGCAGCGATTCATTGCGTTCGACGTCTCTGCAGGTCAAGCAGGTGACACAGGTCTCAGCCCGGTGCCGCCCAGGGCGTGTTTCGAAAGTCCCGTCGTCCGCCCGAAGGGCGGGCCCCGCGGCGTCTGGTGCGTGCGATCGCAAGGCGGAGGGTCGTCCTCG
>NZ_JBEOYU010000082.1:1485-3266 GCF_040297265.1 Streptomyces sp. NPDC001832 | reverse complement strand
TGGGTGGCTGGTCGTTGTTTGAGAACTGCACAGTGGACGCGAGCATCTGTGGCCAAGTTTTTAAGGGCGCACGGTGGATGCCTTGGCACCAGGAACCGATGAAGGACGTGGGAGGCCGCGATAGGCCCCGGGGAGCTGTCAACCGAGCTTTGATCCGGGGGTGTCCGAATGGGGAAACCCGGCAGTCGTCATGGGCTGTCACCCGCTGCTGAACACATAGGCAGTGTGGAGGGAACGAGGGGAAGTGAAACATCTCAGTACCCTCAGGAAGAGAAAACAACCGTGATTCCGGGAGTAGTGGCGAGCGAAACTGGATGAGGCCAAACCGTATGCGTGTGATACCCGGCAGGGGTTGCGCATGTGGGGTTGTGGGATCTCTTGTTCATGGTCTGCCGGCCGTGAGGCGAGTCAGAAACCGTTGATGTAGGCGAAGGACATGCGAAAGGTCCGGCGTAGAGGGTAAGACCCCCGTAGCTGAAACATTGACGGCTCGTTTGAGAGACACCCAAGTAGCACGGGGCCCGAGAAATCCCGTGTGAATCTGGCGGGACCACCCGCTAAGCCTAAATATTCCCTGGTGACCGATAGCGGATAGTACCGTGAGGGAATGGTGAAAAGTACCGCGGGAGCGGAGTGAAATAGTACCTGAAACCGTGTGCCTACAAGCCGTGGGAGCGTCGCTGTTGTTCTTCGGATCAACAGTCGTGACTGCGTGCCTTTTGAAGAATGAGCCTGCGAGTTTGCGGTGTGTTGCGAGGTTAACCCGTGTGGGGAAGCCGTAGCGAAAGCGAGTCCGAATAGGGCGGTTGAGTAGCACGCTCAAGACCCGAAGCGGAGTGATCTAGCCATGGGCAGGTTGAAGCGGAGGTAAGACTTCGTGGAGGACCGAACCCACCAGGGTTGAAAACCTGGGGGATGACCTGTGGTTAGGGGTGAAAGGCCAATCAAACTCCGTGATAGCTGGTTCTCCCCGAAATGCATTTAGGTGCAGCGTCGTGTGTTTCTTGCCGGAGGTAGAGCACTGGATAGGCGATGGGCCCTACCGGGTTACTGACCTTAGCCAAACTCCGAATGCCGGTAAGTGAGAGCGCGGCAGTGAGACTGTGGGGGATAAGCTCCATGGTCGAGAGGGAAACAGCCCAGAGCATCGACTAAGGCCCCTAAGCGTACGCTAAGTGGGAAAGGATGTGGAGTCGCAGAGACAACCAGGAGGTTGGCTTAGAAGCAGCCATCCTTGAAAGAGTGCGTAATAGCTCACTGGTCAAGTGATTCCGCGCCGACAATGTAGCGGGGCTCAAGCGTACCGCCGAAGTCGTGTCATTCGTACATGTATCTCTAACGGGAGTACGGATGGGTAGGGGAGCGTCGTGTGCCGGGTGAAGCAGCCGTGGAAGCGAGTTGTGGACGGTTCACGAGTGAGAATGCAGGCATGAGTAGCGATACACACGTGAGAAACGTGTGCGCCGATTGACTAAGGGTTCCTGGGTCAAGCTGATCTGCCCAGGGTAAGTCGGGACCTAAGGCGAGGCCGACAGGCGTAGTCGATGGACAACCGGTTGATATTCCGGTACCCGCTTTGAAACGCCCAATACTGAATCAGGCGATGCTTAGTCCGTGAAGCCGGCCCGATCTCTTCGGAGTTGAGGGTAGTGGTGGAGCCGACGAACCAGACTTGTAGTAGGTAAGCGATGGGGTGACGCAGGAAGGTAGTCCAGCCCGGGCGGTGGTTGTCCCGGGGTAAGGGTGTAGGCCGTGTGGTAGGTAAATCCGTCACACATAAG
>NZ_JBEOYU010000082.1:0-1391 GCF_040297265.1 Streptomyces sp. NPDC001832 | reverse complement strand
TGTGGTGAAGTGGATGATCCTATGCTGTCGAGAAAAGCCTCTAGCGAGTTTCATGGCGGCCCGTACCCTAAACCGACTCAGGTGGTCAGGTAGAGAATACCGAGGCGTTCGGGTGAACTATGGTTAAGGAACTCGGCAAAATGCCCCCGTAACTTCGGGAGAAGGGGGGCCATTCCTGGTGATGGGCTTTACGTCTTGAGCTGGGGGTGGCCGCAGAGACCAGCGAGAAGCGACTGTTTACTAAAAACACAGGTCCGTGCGAAGCCGTAAGGCGATGTATACGGACTGACGCCTGCCCGGTGCTGGAACGTTAAGGGGACCGGTTAGCTGACTTTCGGGTTGGCGAAGCTGAGAACTTAAGCGCCAGTAAACGGCGGTGGTAACTATAACCATCCTAAGGTAGCGAAATTCCTTGTCGGGTAAGTTCCGACCTGCACGAATGGCGTAACGACTTCTCGACTGTCTCAACCATAGGCCCGGTGAAATTGCATTACGAGTAAAGATGCTCGTTTCGCGCAGCAGGACGGAAAGACCCCGGGACCTTTACTACAGTTTGATATTGGTGTTCGGTTCGGCTTGTGTAGGATAGGTGGGAGACTTTGAAGCGGCCACGCCAGTGGTTGTGGAGTCGTCGTTGAAATACCACTCTGGTCGTGCTGGATGTCTAACCTGGGTCCGTGATCCGGATCAGGGACAGTGTCTGATGGGTAGTTTAACTGGGGCGGTTGCCTCCTAAAGGGTAACGGAGGCGCCCAAAGGTTCCCTCAGCCTGGTTGGCAATCAGGTGTTGAGTGTAAGTGCACAAGGGAGCTTGACTGTGAGACCGACGGGTCGAGCAGGGACGAAAGTCGGGACTAGTGATCCGGCAGTGGCTTGTGGAAGCGCTGTCGCTCAACGGATAAAAGGTACCCCGGGGATAACAGGCTGATCTTCCCCAAGAGTCCATATCGACGGGATGGTTTGGCACCTCGATGTCGGCTCGTCGCATCCTGGGGCTGGAGTCGGTCCCAAGGGTTGGGCTGTTCGCCCATTAAAGCGGTACGCGAGCTGGGTTTAGAACGTCGTGAGACAGTTCGGTCCCTATCCGCTGTGCGCGTAGGAATATTGAGAAGGGCTGTCCCTAGTACGAGAGGACCGGGACGGACGAACCTCTGGTGTGCCAGTTGTTCTGCCAAGGGCATGGCTGGTTGGCTACGTTCGGAAAGGATAACCGCTGAAAGCATCTAAGCGGGAAGCCTGCTTCGAGATGAGTATTCCCACCAACTTGATTGGTTAAGGCTCCCAGTAGACGACTGGGTTGATAGGCCAGATGTGGAAGCCCGGTAACGGGTGGAGCTGACTGGTACTAATAGGCCGAGGGCTTGTCCTCAGTTGCTCGCGTCCACTGTGTT
>NZ_JBEOYU010000081.1:0-5421 GCF_040297265.1 Streptomyces sp. NPDC001832 | reverse complement strand
GTGACCTCCGACCGGGCGGAGGTCACCCGACAGGCTCGGAGCCCACGGGCGGCTGCTCGCCGCGCTCCACTGTCCTGGGCTTCCCTGCCGACACCCACCAATGTGCCCGGAGCCGTGTTAAGCCGGTGCTGCGCGTACGTGTACGTATCCCACTTGTACCGTTTTCGCGAAGCCCGGCGTCCCGGACCGTTACGGCTTGCCGGCACCCGCGTCCTTGGCGAGGAACGCCAGCAGGTCCTGCCTGCTGACGACGCCCTTCGGCTTGCCCTCCACCAGCACGATCGCCGCGTCCGCCGCATTCGTGCCGCCGAGCACCGCCATCAGGTCCTCGACCGGTTCGCCGGAGCCGACCTGCGGCAGCGGCGGCGACATGTGCTTCTCCAGCGGGTCGGAGAGCGAGGCGCGCTGCGCGAACAGCGCGTTCAGCAGTTCCCGCTCCACCACCGAACCGATGACCTCGGCGGCCATCACGTCCGGGTGGCCCGCGCCCGGCTTCACGATCGGCATTTGCGAGACGCCGTACTCACGCAGGACCTCGATCGCCTCGCCGACGGTCTCCTCGGGGTGCATGTGGACGAGCGTCGGGATCGGGCCGTCCTTGTAGTCGAGTACGTCCCCGACGCGTGCGGACGGGCCGGTGTCCTCCAGGAAGCCGTAGTCGGCCATCCACTCGTCGTTGAAGATCTTGCTCAGGTAGCCGCGGCCGCTGTCGGGCAGCAGGACGACGACCACGTCGTCCGGGCCCAGTCGCTTCGCGACCTCCAGGGCGGCGACGACCGCCATGCCGCAGGAGCCCCCGACCAGCAGGCCCTCCTCCTTGGCGAGGCGGCGGGTCATCTGGAAGGAGTCCTTGTCGGACACGGCGACGATCTCATCCGTGACCGTCCGGTCGTACGCGCTCGGCCAGAAGTCCTCGCCGACACCCTCGACGAGGTACGGGCGCCCGGAGCCGCCGGAGTAGACCGAGCCCTCCGGGTCCGCGCCGACGACCTTGACCGAGCCGCCGCTGATCTCCTTCAGATACCGGCCGGTGCCGCTGATCGTGCCGCCCGTGCCCACGCCCGCGACGAAGTGGGTGATCTTCCCGTCCGTCTGCTCCCACAGCTCCGGACCGGTGGTCTCGTAGTGCGAGCGCGGGTTGTTCGGGTTGGAGTACTGGTCGGGCTTCCAGGCTCCCGGCGTCTCGCGGACCAGCCGGTCGGAGACGTTGTAGTACGAGTCGGGGTGCTCGGGGTCAACAGCCGTCGGGCAGACGACGACCTCGGCACCGTAGGCACGCAGCACATTGATCTTGTCCGTGGACACCTTGTCCGGGCAGACAAAGATGCACTTGTATCCCTTCTGCTGGGCGACGATCGCCAGGCCGACGCCCGTATTGCCGCTGGTCGGCTCGACGATCGTGCCGCCAGGCTGCAGCTCGCCGCTCTGTTCGGCGGCCTCGATCATGCGCAGGGCGATGCGGTCCTTGACCGAACCGCCGGGATTGAAGTACTCGACCTTGGCCAGGACCGTCGCCTGGATGCCGGCCGCCACACTGTGCAGTCTCACCAGCGGGGTATTGCCTACGAGACTGATCATCGAATCGTGGAATTGCACCGTGTACTCCGGGTTTCCGAGATGGTGCGGCAAGCGTATGCGTACGGGCACGGGATTGGGCAAGGCGATTGAGCAACGGTCGCTGCGGGGCAGTTAGCTGTATGTACGGCGGTACAGCAACGAGGAGGTGGACCGGACTGTGTCGAGGGCAAGGGTGGCACGGCGGATCGCAGCGGGTGCGGCCTACGGTGGCGGCAGCATCGGGCTGCTCGGCGCGGCGGCGGTAGGCGTCCTGCTGACGGAGGTCCAGCTTGCGAAACGGCAGGTGGGCGGCGGTATCGCACCGGTTCCGCCGAGCGCGGACGGGCGGTACGGGGTGGCGTTCACCGGTCCCGCGGACCCGTTGCGGCTGGGGTTGCTGGGTGATTCGACGGCGGCCGGGCAGGGGGTGCGCCGGGCCGGGCAGACACCGGGGGCGCTGCTCGCATCGGGGCTCGCGGCGGTGTCGGAGCGGCCGGTGGATCTGCGCAATGTGGCGCAGCCGGGCGCCCGGTCGGACGATCTGGAGCGGCAGGTCTCGCTGCTGCTCGCCGACCCGTCCCTCACGCCTGACGTCTGCGTGATCATGATCGGGGCGAACGATGTGACGCACCGGATGCCCGCCACCCAGTCGGTTCGCTGCCTGACCACCGCGGTGCGCAGGCTCCGTACGGCGGGTGCCGAGGTGGTGGTCGGCACATGCCCGGATCTCGGCACCATCGAGCCGGTGTACCAGCCGTTGCGCTGGCTGGCCCGGCGGGTGAGCCGGCAACTGGCGGCGGCCCAGACGATCGGTTCGGTGGAGCAGGGCGGGCGCACGGTGTCGCTGGGCGACCTGCTGGGGCCGGAGTTCGAGGCGAATCCGCGGGAGCTGTTCGGTCCGGACAACTACCACCCGTCGGCGGAGGGGTACGCCACGGCGGCGATGGCGGTCCTGCCCACGCTCTGTGCGGTGCTGGGGCTGTGGCCGGAGTCCGACCGTCTGGACGGGGCCCGGCGCGAGGACATGCTGCCGGTGGCCGAGGCGGCCTCCCAGGCGGCCAGTGAGGCCGGTACGGAGGTCACGGGGGCGCGGGCGCCCTGGGCGCTGCTCAAGCACCGCAGGCGGCGGCGTCTGCCCGCGGCCACGGAGCCCCAGCCGCAGCCGGAGACGCTCGGGGAGGCACCTCCGGAGGCGCTCGGGGAGCCACGGGTGGACTCTCACAAGGAGGCACACGAGGAGCCGTACGGAGAGTCGCGCGAGGAGCCGTATGGGGAGTCGCACGAGGAGCCGCGCAACCTGCCCGCCAATTGATCGACTGAGCGGTCGCTTAGAAAAGAGGTCGGCGTCACATGCGCTGCCCGGTGACCCAGCATCTACGTCCAGGTAACTTCCAAGTCAGCACCTGCCAGAACCCGCCTTCCAGCCCTCATGGAGCCGCGTGATGCCCGAAGCCGTGATCGTCTCTGCTGCCCGTTCCCCCATCGGCCGGGCCTTCAAGGGTTCACTGAAGGACCTGCGCGCGGACGACCTGACCGCCACGGTCATCCGGACCGCGCTGGCCAAGGTGCCCGAGCTGGACCCGAAGGACATCGACGACCTGATGCTCGGCTGCGGCCTCCCGGGCGGCGAGCAGGGCAACAACATGGGCCGCATCGTCGCCATACAGATGGGGATGGACCACCTTCCCGGCTGTACGGTCACCCGCTACTGCTCGTCGTCCCTCCAGACCAGCAGGATGGCGCTGCACGCCATCAAGGCCGGCGAGGGCGACGTCTTCATCTCGGCCGGCGTCGAGATGGTGTCCCGCTTCGTGAAGGGCAACTCCGACAGCCTGCCGGACACGCACAACCCGCTGTTCGCCGACGCCGAGGCCCGCACCGCGGCCCGCGCCGAGCAGGGCGGCGAGGACTGGCACGACCCGCGCGAGGACGGCCTGGTCCCGGACGCCTACATCGCGATGGGGCAGACCGCGGAGAACCTGGCCCGGCTCAAGGGCGTCACCCGCCAGGACATGGACGAGTTCGGCGTCCGCTCGCAGAACCTCGCCGAGGAAGCCATCAAGAACGGCTTCTGGGAGCGCGAGATCACCCCGGTCACCACCCCGGACGGCACGGTCGTCTCGAAGGACGACGGCCCGCGCGCGGGCGTCACCCTGGAGGGCGTGCAGGGCCTGAAGCCGGTCTTCCGCCCCGACGGCCTGGTCACCGCGGGCAACTGCTGCCCGCTCAACGACGGCGCCGCCGCGCTCGTGATCATGTCCGACACCAAGGCGCGCGAGCTGGGCCTGACCCCGCTGGCCCGGATCGTCTCGACCGGCGTCTCCGGCCTCTCCCCCGAGATCATGGGTTACGGCCCGGTGGAGGCCAGCAAGCAGGCGCTGAAGCGCGCCGGGCTGACCATCGACGACATCGACCTGGCCGAGATCAACGAGGCGTTCGCCGCCCAGGTGATCCCCTCCTACCGCGACCTCGGCCTGCCGCTGGAGAAGGTCAACGTCAACGGTGGTGCCATCGCCGTCGGCCACCCCTTCGGCATGACCGGCGCCCGGATCACCGGCACGCTGATCAACAGCCTGCAGTTCCACGACAAGCAGTTCGGTCTGGAGACCATGTGCGTGGGCGGCGGCCAGGGCATGGCGATGGTGATCGAGCGGCTGAGCTGAGCTGCAGCGGAGGGTAGGGGTCGTCTTCGCACCTCAGGCCACCCCTGCTTCCGAGCCCCAATCGTGACCGAATCTCCCCCAGGATGTGATTTATCTCCTGGGGGAGAGCCATTCCCGCAGGTCACGCCCGTAACGTGGTTAAACCCCAAACCCAAAGAACTGTCCAATTCGTGACGTAATGCACTGACACCAGGCGCAGACAGAGGACAAGCTGAGGTAGGAAGTCGGGGAATCGATTGAATCCGGGAGTACGTCAGTGAGCGCCATGCCTCTTGCCCTGTTGCTGACCACCGTCGCTGCCACGGCCGTCGGCGCTGCTGCTCTGTGCGCTGCTCACGGGCTGCGCAAGCAGATCACGGCCCTTCGTACGGAGCTGACCGTGGCCCGCGCCCATGGTGCCGCCGTACCCGCACAGAGCCGCAACGACGTGACCCCGGCTGCCGAGATACGCGCGGCCGTGGCCGAAGCACTCGCCGAGGAGCGTGAGCGCGAGCTCGCCGAGGCCCGCGCCTTCTGGGCCACCCAGGAAGCGCGCGATGCCGCCGACACCCCGTCCCTGCTGGGCGGCCTGACCGGGATCGGCGAGGACGCGCCGTTCTTCATGCCGCGCCAGGCAGACTTCGCGGGCCTCGATGCGATGGACCTCGACGCCACCGAGGCGCTCGAAGAGCTGACGGAGCTGGCCGAGCTGGCGGACATCACCGAGCTGCCTGAGACGGCGGAGTTCGCCGAGGACTCCCCCGAGCTGGCCGCGGCTCGCCGCCGTCACCCCTCGCACCCCGACTTCGTTCCGGTGCAGACCCCGGTCGTCACCGACCACGAGCGCACCGTGAACCGCCTCGAAGAGCTCGCCGACAGCCATACGGAACTCGCCGATGTGCGCCCCGGCCCGCTCGGCACCCTCGACGTCTATGTCTTCGCCGACGGCACCACGCTCTGTATGACCCCCGGCCACCGCGAGACGGCCGAGCGCCTCGCCGAGTCGCTGCTCGCAGGTGAGCACCCGGTGCTGCTGGGCGGCTCCGGCGTCTCCGGCGCGTACGCCCTGACCTTCTCCTGCGGCAAGGAAAACGTCTACATCCTCGCCGACCGCGTCATCGCCTCGTTCTAGGGCGTGTTTCGAAAGTCCCGTCGTCCGCCCGAAGGGCGGGCCCCGCGGCGTCTGGTGCGTGCGATCGCAAGGCGGAGGGTCGTCCTCGTA
>NZ_JBEOYU010000080.1:0-5858 GCF_040297265.1 Streptomyces sp. NPDC001832 | reverse complement strand
AGGTGTGTTGGTGCGGAACGCTCATGCGGACTTCGCCTTCCGAGAAGTGCCGAAAATGAGGAATCGTTCCTGCGGTGGACTGCCATGAGGCGGATGGCTGAAAGGGTCCGGTCGTCGGATGTTCACGGAGCGGTGGGCAGGCGCCGGAAGCAGACCGGAAGGGGTAAATCGCTGGTGACGGGTGAGTGTCACCGCGGTTGGCAGGGAACCTACGGCGGCTTGCGCCGATTGGTCAAGACCCGAATCCGTCGGAATGCGATGTGCCGGTGCCGGATGTGTCGTCCTCCGCGTTGTCGATCCAGCCCAGCGAGACGCTGATCCGCTGGGCTGCGTCTCGTACCTGGCCGCCCAGTTCCTGGTAGCGCCAGGCCGGCAGACCGAGCTTGAGGCCGGTGATGGAGATGGCTCCGGCGCACACCGAACGGTCGTCGAATACCGGCGCGCCGATGCAGATGATGCCCTCGGCGTCCTCCTCGTCGTCCAGGGCGTAGCCGACCCGGGCGATGTCGCGCAGATGCGACAGGAAGGTGGCCGGGTCGGTGATCGTGCGGGACGTGCGCCGGGGCAGCCCGAACCGCGCGACGACTGCGGCGGCCTCGCTCTGCGGCACGGCGGAGAGCAGTGCCTTGCCCAGGCCCGTGCAGTGCGGCAGTTCGCGTTGCCCCATCCGCAGATCGAGCCGGACGCGCTGGTCGAGCTCGACCTGGTCCACGACGACCGCATGGCCGTCCTCGGGCACGGCGAGCCTCGACGCCATGCCGGTGGTCCGGGTGAGCTCGCGCAGGACGGGGTGGGCGACCCCGCGCAGGGACACCTGGGAACGGGCCCGGTCGCCGAGCCGGGCCAGGCTCATGCCGAGCCGGTAGCGGCGGTTCATGCCCTCGCCGTCGTCCGAGACGAGGCCGTAGGCGCGAAGGGTCTGGAGCATGCCGAACGCGGCGCTCTTGGAGATGGAGCAGGCCTGCCCGACCTCCGTGACGCTCAGGCCGTTCCCCTGTGCGGGGGCGGCGAGCGCTTCGAGGATGTCCGCTGCCCTGGCCACGCTCTTGACCCAGTACTTCGGTTCTTCTGGGGCAGCACCGTTCGTCATAGCAGAACAGCCTAGTGCCTCCGGGGGAGGTTGGTTGCGCTGTCTCTCCGAAGTAAGCCTGGGAACGGGCCTTCTGGTGTCCGGGAAGGGGTTGACCGGTCCTGGCGCCGCACGTAATATCCAGCACTGTTCTGCTCTACAGAACAGCGTTCAGTAAAGCGAAACGCACCACCCAAGCACCACGGATCACCCCTCTTCCTGCGGCGACTGCCGGGCGGATGGCGCCAGGGACTCTCGGGCCGGGCAGGGCCTGAGAAGACCGACGACTCTCGACGCAAGGAGTAAGAGATATGAGTTCAGGCCCGGTAGGCAACGAATCCGGAGCCCGACTCGCCGAGCGCGCCCGCCAGGTCGTACCCGGCGGTGTGAACAGCGGTCAGCGCAGCGTTCCCGGACTGACCGACCTGGTCGTCACCGGAACCGACGGCGCACGGTTCCGTACCGCCGACGGACGCGAGTACACCGACTTCCACTCGGCGTTCGGCCCGCCGCTGCTCGGTCACAACGACCCCGACGTGGCCCGCGCCACCGCCGAGGCCGGCGCCACCCTCGGCCACATGGGCGTCGGCGTCACCGAGGGCGAGGTCCTCCTCGCCGAGCAGCTCACCGAACTGATCCCGTCGATCGAGAAGGTGCTGCTCACCAGCACCGGCAGCGAGGCCACGTTCCACGCGCTGCGCGTGTCCCGCGCCGCCACCGGCCGCCGCCTGGTCGTCAAGTTCCAGGGCTGCTACCACGGCTGGCACGACGCGGTCAGCCTCAACGTCATCTCCGCCCCTTCGATGGTCGGCAGCCACGACCCGATCTCGACCGGCATCCTGCCCGAGGTCCTCGAAGCCACCCTCGTCCTGCCCTTCAACGACAGTGAGGCCGTCCGCCGCGCCTTCGCCGAGCACGGCTCCGACATCGCCGCCGTCATCGTCGAACCCGTCCCGCACAACGTCGGCACGCTCCTGCCGTACCAGGAGTTCCTCACCACGCTGCGCGAGGAGACCACCAAGGCCGGCAGCATCCTGATCTTCGACGAGGTCATCACCGGGTTCCGCCACGACATCGGCGGCTGGCAGAAGATCTCCGGCATCACCCCCGACCTCACCACCCTCGGCAAGGCCATCGCCAACGGCGCCCCCGTCGGCGCGATCGGCGGCCGTGCCGACCTGATGGACCTCTTCTCCACCCGCCCCGGCGCCCCCGCCTTCTTCGCCGGCACGTACAACGGCCACCCGTCCGTCGTCGCCGCCGCCCTCGCCACCCTGCGCAAGCTGCGCGAGGAACCGGTCCACGAGCACGTCTTCCGGCTCGGCGACCGTGTCCGTACCGAACTGACAGGACTGTACGAGCGCCTCGGCGTCCCCGCCGTCGTCACCGGCTACGGCTCCGTCTTCGTCAGCTACTTCATGCCGGGCCAGACCCCCCGCACCTACGCCGACCTGCTGAACAACGACGCCTCGCTGTTCGTCGGCTACCGCCGAAGGCTCCTCGACCACGGCCTGTTCGAGCTGCCACTCAACCTCAAGCGCAGCCACATCAGCTACGCCCACACCGACGCCGACGTGGACCGCCTCATCGAGGGCACCGAGGCCGCGGTCAAGGCCGTCCTCGCCGACGGCGGCGCCCAGGACCTCGAGAACACCTCCACCATGGGCGGAACGACCCGCTGATGCTCACCGTCAACCGCACCCGTCCCGCAGGCCCCGCCGGACGGATCACCCGGGTCGAGACCCTGATGCTCGGCACCTCCTGGCGCGACTTCGGCTATGTCCGGGTCCACACCGACGAGGGCCTGTCCGGCATCGGCGAGATCACCCACCCGTACCGGGTCAGCGAGGTCTGCGCCCTCACCGAGGCCCTCGCACAGCGCCATCTCATCGGAGCCGACCCCTTCGACATCGAGGAACTCTGGCTCCGCGTCTACCAGGGCGACTTCCTGCGCGGCGGCGACATGGGCGGCGTCGCCCTGTCCGGCCTCGACCAGGCGATGTACGACCTGATGGGCAAGGCGCTCGGCGTGCCCGCGTACCGGCTGACCGGCGGCGCCTGCCGGGACAACGTACGCGTGTACGCCAACGGCTGGTACACCGGCGAACGCGAGCCCGGGACCTTCGCCGCCAAGGCGAAGGAGACCGTGGCCAAGGGCTTCACGGCCCTCAAGTTCGACCCGTTCGGCCCCGGACTGCACGAGCTGGAACGTTCCGAACTGCGCCGCTCCGTCGAGCTCGTGGCCGCCGTCCGCGAAGCCATCGGGCCGGACATCGACCTGTTCATCGAGGGCCACGCCCGGTTCGCCATGCCGACCGCCGCCCGCCTCGTGCGGGAGCTGGAGCCATTCGACATCGGCTGGTTCGAGGAGCCGATGCCCTGGACCCACATCGAGCGGTACGCGGAACTGCGCCGGCGCGCGGCGTTCCCGATCTCCGGCGGCGAGCACTTCCACAACCGCTACGAGTACAAGCAGCTCTTCGCCACCGACGCGGTCGACATCATCCAGCCCGACCTCTCGATGGCCGGCGGCTTCACCGAGGTCAGGAAGCTCGCCGCGATCGCCGATACCCACGGCATGCTCGTGGCCCCTCACAACTCCAACTCGCCGCTCTGCACCACCGTCTCGGTACACGCGACGCTCGGAATCCCCAACTTCAAGATCCTCGAAACCTTCGACGGACTTCTTGAGGACTACGTCTTCGACGCGCTCAAGGGCACTCTCCCGATCGTCGACGGCCACATCGGCCTGCCGACCGCCCCGGGACTCGGTGTCGAGCTCGTCGACGAGGTCTTCGAGGAACACCCGCCCAGCCACCGCTTCTGGAACATGTTCGCGGACGGCTGGGAGAAGCGGAACCGGACATGATCGTCGACGTCCACTCACATCTTTTCCGGCACAGCCACGACTTCACCGACCCGTTCAAGTCCGACTCCGCCCGCGCCCACGCGGGCGAGGTCGACCTCACAGTGAAGTGGGAAGAGTACGCGGCAACGGCACCCGAGGGCACCCGCACAATCGTCGTCGGCGGCAAGGCGCGGCGCAGCGGGCTCTGGGTCGACGACGCCGCCGTCGCCTCGTACGCCGGACAGCACCCCGACCGGCTGATCGGCTACCTCTCGCTCGACCCCACCCAGCCCGGCTGGCAGGAAGAACTCCGCTACGGCCACCAGGAACTGGGCCTGCGCGGCATCAAGCTGATGCCGATGTACGCGGGCTTCGACCCGGCCGCCGAGGAGTACGACGAGCTGTACGGCTACGCCGAACGGCACGGCCTTCCGCTCCTCGTCCACACCGGTACCACGTTCGTGTCGAACGCACCGCTGGAATGGGCGATGCCCCGCCACCTGGACGCCGTCGCCATCCGCCACCCCGAACTGCGGATGGTCCTCGCCCACCTCGGCCACCCTTTCGAAGGCGAGTGCATCGCGGTCATCCGCAAGCACCCGCACGTGTACGCGGACATCAGCGCCCTGCACTACCGGCCCTTCCAGCTCTGGCACAGCCTTCGGCTGGTCCAGGACTACGGGGTCTTCGACAAGCTGATGTTCGGCAGCGACTACCCGTTCACGACGGTCGACGACTCGGTGAAGGGGCTGCGGGAGATCGCCCGCATCCCCGGCATCCCCGGACTGCCGCCGCTGGACGCGGACGCGGTGGAGGAGATCATCCACCGGCCGTCGCTGGACCTGCTCGGCCTGAACGGCTGACCGGGCCGTCCCCACCGACCTGCCGGTACTGCGCACGGGCTGCCCCCCTGCGCCCGGGCGCCGTACCGGCAGCGGGCCGCCGCGCTCCCCCCTGTGTCCCTGCGCGGCGGCCCACCCTTGGACCGACTGGAGGAACCCCGCCATGACCGCAGCCGCCCCGCCCCGCGGCAGTGACCGCTTCGACCTGACCGGCCGCACCGCGGTCGTGACCGGAGCCGCCCGGGGCCTCGGCCGGGCCTTCGCCATCGGGCTCGCCGAGGCGGGCGCCGATCTGGTCCTTGTGGATCTGCCCGGTGCGGACGGCGTCGCCCAGACCGCGGCGGCCGTCGAGGAGCTCGGCCGACAGGTCCGCATCTACGGACAGGACCTCGCGGACATCGACGCGCTGCCCGGCTTCGTCGATGCCGTACGCGCCGAGGCAGGACCGCTGCACATCCTGGTCAACAACGCGGGAACGGCGGCCCTGGAACGCTTCAACGAGATCACCCCCGCAAGCTGGTCGCACATCATGCGGGTCAACGTCGACGCCGTCTTCTTCCTCAGCCAGCGCATCGCCGAACACATGACGGCGGACTCCGTCGCCGGCCGCATCATCACCGTCACCTCGAAGAACGCCCTGGTGGCGGAGGCGGGCCTGGCCCACTACAACGCCTCCAAGGCCGCCGCCCAACTGCTCACCGAGACCCTGGCGGTCGAGCTCGCCCCGCACGGCATCACCGCCAACACCCTTGCCCCCGGCATGGTCGAGACCCCCATCGACGGCGAATTCCCCTTCGACCGGGAGGCCTTCGAATCCGCGTACCACGAGCGCATCCCACTCGGCAGGTACGCACAACCCGACGAATGCGTGGGCGCACTGCTGCTGCTCGCCTCGGACGCCGGGGCGTATCTCACCGGGGCGCGCATCGTCGTCGACGGGGGAGTTCTCGCCGACCAGATGCCGCGCATGCGTTTCATGCCGCCCTACCGCAACACGATCTGACGCGACCGACCGGTCTTCATCGAGCCGACAACGCGAGGAGTGCCTCCGCCATGTCCGTCAATGCATCGTCGCAACCCAAGTCCTCCGCCTCGCCCC
>NZ_JBEOYU010000079.1:0-7256 GCF_040297265.1 Streptomyces sp. NPDC001832 | reverse complement strand
TTTCCTCCGGGCTTTTCCCTTCGGTCTTGCGTTTCCGACTCTATCAGACTCTTTCGTGTCCGATTCCCGGTCGAAACGGGATCGCTTTCCAGTTCTTCGCTTTCGCGTTTCCCTTTCCGGCGAGTCCGACTCTATCAGATCCTTTCGGGCCTGATTCCCAGTCAGCGGGGTTTGTCCTCCCGGCGGTTGGGCCGTTCCGACGCCCAAACTCTAGCGGATTTTCCCGGCGACTCATAATCGAGTCTTCGAAATCAATTTCGGCATGCCGAAATTTTCCCGAGTGGGAGGTCGTGCTGAGTTTTGGTTGCCGCATTCGCGGCGGGATCGGTTGCCGCAGAACCGTTCCGGCTCTGTGGCAACTCGAAGTACCTTACGGATCGAGGAGGGGCGTGTCAACCTCGTCAGGTCAAGCGGTTTTCCTGTCTGTCCGACAGGGGGTCAGTCCAGGTCGGTGAGGCGGCCGCCGGCGTCCGGCTGGGCGTGTTCCACGCGGCGCAGGAGGCGGATCAGCATGTCGCCGAGGACTCCACGTTCGTCACCCGCGAGGTCTTGGAGCAAGTCGGCCTCGAAGTCGGAGGCCATGCGCATCGCCTCCAGCCACTTCGTACGGCCCTCGTCGGTCAGCTCGACGATCACCCGCACCCGGTTGGTCTCGTCCCGGTCGCGGGTGACCAGACCCTCCCCCGCCATGCGGTCGATGCGGTGGGTCATCGCCGCCGGGGTGAGGCCGAGGCGCTTGGCCAGCTCTCCCGGGCCCAGGCGGTACGGGGAGCCGGACACGACCAGGGTCTTGAGGACCTCCCACTCGGCGTTGCTGATGCCGAGGGCGGCGAGCTGGCGACCGTACGCCACGTTCATCCGGCGGTTCAGTCGGCCCAGAGCCGAGACGACCTGCTCGACCTGGGGGTCCAGGTCTCGGAACTCGCGCTGATAGGCAGCGATCTGCTCGTCGAGGCTCGGCTCCTGCGGGCCGGGTTGCTCGGTGGTGTCAGACATGGCGGGCAGTATGGCACGCCTCCAAAGCCGTCGAAGTCCTTCAGCCTGAATTGTTTAACTTCTAACTTTAGTGCTAAAGTCTTCGGGTTCGAGTCGTTCGGGTGACTCGGCAATTCGCTTCGACACCTTGAGGTAGGTGAGTGTGACCAGGGAGATGGGTGCAGCACTGCGGCGGACCCAGTTGGGTAGCGCGCTGAGCGCGTTCGGGCTGGGGTTCACCGTTCCGTATCTGTACGTGTATGTGGCTCAGGTACGGGATCTGGGTGCCGGTACGGCGGGAGTCGTGCTGGCGGCCTTCGCCATGGCAGCGCTCGCCGTTCTGCCCTTCACCGGGCGTGCCATCGACCGGCGCGGGCCGGTGCCCGTACTCGTCGTCGCCTCGATCCTTGCTTCCCTGGGCGCGGTCGCCCTCGGTCTGTCGTCGGATGTGACCGCTGCCGTGCTGTCGGCCGCGGTGCTCGGCGCAGGTACGGCGGTCATGCAGCCGGCGCTCGCCACCATGCTCGTGTGGTGCTCCAGCAACGCCACCCGTACGCGCGCCTTCGCCACGCAGTTCTTCCTGCAGAACCTCGGGCTCGGCATCGGCGGACTGGTCGGCGGGCAGATCGTCGACACAAGCCGGCCTGAGACCTTCACCCTGCTGTTCCTCATCGAGGCCGCGATGTTCATCGTGCTCGGTGTCGTCGCCTCCACGATGCGGCTGTCCCGTACGCCTTCCCCCACCGGCGCAAGGTCCACCGACGGGTCCAGGACACCGGGCGGGCTACGGGCGCTGCTCTCGCACCGGGCCATGGTGCAGCTGTGCGTGCTGGGCTTCGTGCTGTTCTTCGCCTGCTACGGACAGTTCGAGTCCGGACTTGCGGCATACGGCACCGAGGCCGCCGGCATCCAGCCTTCGACGCTCGGTATCGCGCTGGCCGCCAACACCGCCGCCATCGTCGTGGCGCAGTTCGTCGTGCTGCGTCTGGTGGAGCGCCGCAGGCGCAGCCGGGTCATCGCCTCGGTCGGTCTGATCTGGGCGTTCGCCTGGGTCGTGGCGGGGTACGCGGGGCTCGGGCATGGCAGCCAGACCATGGCGACAGCCGCGTTCATCTCCACGTACGCGCTGTTCGGGCTCGGCGAGTCGCTGCTGTCGCCGACCGTGGCGCCGCTGGTCGCCGATCTGGCGCCGGAGTCGATGGTCGGGCAGTACAACTCCGCGTTCGCCCTGTGCAAGCAGCTCGCGCTGGCGGTCGGTCCGGCCGTGGGCGGGCCGATGGGGGCAACGCTGCACGGGCCGTACATCGTGACGTTCGTGCTGTTCTCGCTGGGCATCACGGTCCTGGCGATGCGGCTCGGCCGGCGGCTCACTCCCGTACAGGATCAGCCTTCGATCGAGACGGTGCCGTCCAGGGTGGTGGCCGTATCACTGCCGGAGGCCGAGCCCGTGGCCGCCTCCGCCGTCACCACGCGCTGAGGCAGCAGGGGTGAGTAGGCATGAGTAGGGGTCCTGCTTCGGCAGGGCCCCTACTGCGGCAGGGCGAATTCGCACCAGACCGCTTTGCCGCCGCCCGGTGTGCGGCGGCTGCCCCATGACGTGGCGATCGTCGCGACAATGGAGATGCCGCGGCCCGCTTCGTCCGCCGGATCGGCGCGGCGGCGGCGCGGCAGGTGGTCGTCGCCGTCGGTCACCTCGATGATCAGGCGGCGGTCGGTGCGGCGCAGGCCCAGGCGCATCGGCGGGGTGCCGTGCTTGAGGGAGTTCGCGACGAGTTCGCCGGCGGCCAGTACGCCCAGGTCGCAGAGTTCGACCGGGAATCGCCACGACGTCAGGACGCCGGTCGCGAAGGCGCGGGCGCGCGGGGCCGCTTCGACTCCGCCGAGGAGATCGAGCGCGGCGTTGTGGAACAGCTCCGCATCCGCCCCCGTGCGGGCGGGGTGCTGGACCACCAGCACCGCCACGTCGTCGTCGTGTTCCGCGGTGACGCCGAGGGAGCGGATCAGCCGGTCGCAGACCACCTGGGGTGAACCCTTTGCGCCGGAGAGGGCGCGTTCCAGAGCGGCGACGCCCTCGTCGATGTCCTCGCTGCGGCGCTCCACCAGGCCATCCGTGTAGAGGACCGCGGTGGAGCCGGGCGGCAGCGCGATCGTGCCCGATGTGTGGATCCAGCCGCCGGTGCCGAGCGGTGGGCCTGTCGGGTCCTCGGCGCGGTGGACCGTACCGTCCTCGTCGCGCACCAGGATCGGGAGGTGACCGGCGGAGGCGTAGACGAGCCGGCCCTCGTTCGGATCGTGGACCGCGTAGACGCAGGTGGCGATCTGGCTGGCGTCGATCTCGGCGGCGAGGCCGTCGAGAAGCTGGAGCACCTCGTGCGGTGGGAGGTCGAGGCGCGCGTAGGCGCGCACGGCCGTGCGGAGCTGGCCCATGACGGCGGCGGCTCGCACCCCACGGCCCATCACATCCCCGATGACCAGAGCGGTGCGGCCTGCGCCGAGCGTGATGACGTCGTACCAGTCACCGCCGACCGCGGCGTCAGTGCCGCCGGGCTGGTAGGTCGCGGCGATTCGCAGGTCGTCGGGCTGCTCCAGCTCCTGCGGAAGCAGGGAGCGCTGGAGAGTGACTGCCGTTTCGCGGTGGCGGCGCTCGCTGGCGCGGAGTCGTTCGGCCGCTTCGGCGTGGTCGGTGACGTCGACGGCGTACACGAGCACTCCGCCATTGCTGCCTTTGTTCCTGCTTTTGTTGCTCTTGTTGCCTCTGCCCTGTTTCTTGTTCCTGTCTCCGTCTCCGTCGCTGTCCCTGTGCACAGGGGTGCAGGTCACGGTGTACGAATTGCCGCTGCGGACCTTGCGGGACTTGACCGTACGGGGTGTGCCGCTGCGCAGGACCTGGTCCATGAGGGGCAGCAGGCTGAGCTCGGTGAGCTCGGGCATGGCCTCGGCGGCGGTGGCGCCGGCCGGGCGGGGTCCGAAGGCGGCGGCGTAGGCGTCGTTGACGTATGCGATCCGGTGGTCGGGGCCGCATACCAGGGCCACCAGGGCGGGCAGCTGACCGAGGATGTCACAGGCGGAGAGATCCTTCAGGGCGGGGCCACGGTCCCTGGGAGGTTCGCCGTGCGTGTCGTGGTGCGTGTTGCCGCTCTTGCCGCCAGGCGTGTCACTGCGCGCGTCGCCGTCCGGCGGGCGGGGCCCGGTCTCGGGCTGTGTGTACTCGGCGCGTGCCGAGGGCACGGGACTGCGGTCGTCCCGTGCGGCGGCGCGGCGCTGCGTTCCGGGTAGGCGGGCGCTCCAACGCGTGAAGTTCACGGAATTTCTGGCCTCGTGTGTCGGTCTGGTCCGCTCGGGCGGGCTGCTCGGTGTCGGTCACTGCCGGCCGGGTCACTCTGTGCAGGTGTGGGCCCACCTATGGTCACACGTCCAGTGTGACGGACCGTACTGACAGCTGTCGGTACGGCCGGGCCCCGGGCAGGTGCCGACGGGCAGTCAGCCGCCGTTCCCCGCCGGGCCGTCGGGCCCTGGTGGGCGGCCGGGTCCCGGCGAGCCGTCGGTGTTCGGCGGGCCGGTCCGCCTGGGGCGTTTGCCTCCTGCGGCGAGTTCGAATTCGGCGCGCGGGTGTTCCAGCGAACCGAGGGAGACGATCTCGCGCTTGAAGAGCCCGGCAAGGGTCCATTCGGCAAGGACACGGGCCTTCCGGTTGAACGTCGGGACACGGCTGAGGTGGTACGTACGGTGCATCAGCCAGGCCGGAAAGCCCTTGAGTTCACGGCCGTAGACATGGGCGACGCCCTTGTGGAGACCGAGTGAGGCGACGGAGCCCGCGTAGCTGTGCCGGTACTCCTTGAGGGGTTCGCCGCTGAGCGACGCGAGGACATTCTCGGCGAGGACTTTGGCCTGGCGCACGGCATGCTGGGCGTTGGGGGCGGTCTCCTTGCCTGTTTCCGCGGCGGTCAGGTCGGGTACGGCCGCGGCGTCCCCGGCGGCCCAGGCGTGCTCGACCCCTTCGACGGTGAGTTCCGCCATGCATGTGAGCCTGCCGCGCTCGTTGAGCGGCAGGTCGGTGGCGGCGAGGATCGGTGCGGGTTTGACACCCGCTGTCCACACGAGAGTGCGGGTGGGGAAGCGGGAGCCGTCGCTCAGGACGGCGATCCGGTCCTCGCAGGACTCCAGCCGGGTGTCGAGGCGGACGTCGATGTTGCGGCCGCGCAGCTCACGGATCGCGTAGGTGCCCATGGCGTCACCGACCTCGGGAAGGATGCGGCCCGAGGCCTCCACGAGGATCCATTTCAGGTCCTCTGCCTTGATGTTGTGGTAATACCGCGAGGTGTAGCGGGCCATGTCCTCCAGCTCGGCCAGGGCCTCGACGCCCGCGTATCCGCCGCCGACGAAGACGAAGGTGAGGGCGGCGTCGCGGATGGCGGGGTCGCGGGTTGTGGAGGCGATATCCATCTGCTCGATGACATGGTTGCGCAGGCCGATGGCCTCCTCGATGGTCTTGAACCCGATGCCGTGCTCGGCGAGGCCGGGGACCGGGAGGGTGCGCGAGACGGAGCCCGGTGCCAGGACGAGTTCGTCGTACGGGATCTCGACGGCGTCGGTGCCGCCCTCCCCGGTGGTGAGGGTGATGACAGTCGCGGTGCGCTTGGCGTGGTCGATACGCTGTGCCTCACCGATCACGATCTTGCAGTGCGTCAGGACCCGGCGGAGCGGCACGACGACATGACGCGGTGAGATCGAACCGGCCGCCGCTTCGGGCAGAAATGGCTGATACGTCATATAGGGCTCGGGTGTGACGACGACGATCTCGGCCTCACCGCTTCTGAGTCTCTGCTTCAGCTTCCGCTGGAGACGCAGCGCTGTGTACATCCCGACGTAGCCGCCGCCGACGACGAGAATGCGTACCCCCGGCGGGGGGACGGGGGGTGTTCCCCGGGAATCTGAAGCCATCACCACCCCATGACGCAACGTGCTCAAGGGTTTGTCCACAGCCCCGGCGCATTGTGTGACCGGAGGTTCTGGACGGGCCGCTGCTGCTGATCGCGGCGGCGGTACGGAAGCTGTGCAGGTCAGGGGGTGGAGTGGGGGCGGCGGACGGGGGCGGAATCAGTGACCAACCGGTCCTTGCTCCGATCGGGGGCGCTCCGTGCGGAACTACCCCCTTCTGAATTGACCCGGGCTCAACTATGTTCGTATGTCGTCGGGGTGTCGGGTCGGGGCCGTGATCCACTCTCTGACTCAAACGGCGGGAAGTCTCCGGGGGGAGACGTCATAACGGGGGGAAAGCTATGCACATTCAGGATTCTCATTGGCAGACCGCGGCTGCGGTCACGTCCCATTCGTCCGATGAAAGCGGACGAAACGGGGCGGTGGGGACAGTGGACGCAGTGGGGCTGGTGGGCACGGTCGCGGCGGCCGGAGCAGGAGGCACGGCCGGGGCGAACGGAGCGAACGGGGCGAACGGGCGCTCGGCTCCGCTCCGCGTGGACGCACAGCGCAATCTGGAGCATGTGCTGCGAGCCGCACGCGAGGTGTTCGGCGAGCTGGGATACGGGGCTCCGATGGAGGACGTGGCGCGTCGTGCCAGAGTCGGAGTCGGCACGGTGTACCGGCGATTCCCGAGCAAGGACGTGCTGGTGCGACGGATAGCCGAGGAGGAGACCTCCCGGCTGACGGACCAGGCGCGTACCGCGCTGGGCCAGGAGGAAGAGCCGTGGTCGGCGCTGTCGCGCTTCCTGCGGACGTCCGTGGCCTCGGGCGCGGGGCGGCTGCTGCCGCCACAGGTGCTGCGGGTCGGGGTCGATGTCGATGCCGATGTCGATGCCGGCGACTCGAAGGCGGTCGGGGGGGCGGGGGTCATAGCGGCCTCCATATCGGGCTCGGGCCCGGACAGTGGTCAGGACGAGACACGAGTGCCTCAGCAGCGGCAGGGCTCGGAGCAGGCCGACATCGAGGACGACGACATGGGGGCCGACGAACTGCTGGAGGTCGTCGGCCGACTGGTGGACCGGGCACGGGCGGCCGGTGAGCTGCGCCGTGACGTGACGGTGGCGGATGTGCTGCTGGTCATCGCAACAGCGGCGCCTTCGCTGCCCGACGCGGCTCAGCAGGCTGCGGCTTCGAACCGGCTTCTGGACATCTTGCTGGAGGGGCTGCGCTCGCGACCCGCCGCGTGAACGGGGTTGGCAACTGCTAGTGCCGCGGCAGGCAACGTTCGCCCCGTCGCGACGCCCGGCACGCCGAGAGCACGCACCGGACGCCGCTCCTTGACGGGCAAACGTTGCCTGCCG
>NZ_JBEOYU010000078.1:0-8205 GCF_040297265.1 Streptomyces sp. NPDC001832 | reverse complement strand
GAGAGTTTGGGGAAGGCGCGTTGGTGATTGACGACAACGCGGCAGATGTGCGTGCCCAGCCCCGCGACGCCGCCCCCCATTTGCCGGTCGGTCTAGGGGAACAGGCCCGCCGCAGGCTCCCACCGCCACCCCACCCCGGCCCGGGCCGCGTCCCCCCACCCCGGCGGTAGGCTGATGTCGCCCGATCCGCGCGAACCCGAATCGCTTGTTCGAATGCTTGAAGGGACTCACCCCATGCCGCTCGAAGCCGGCCTTCTGGAGATCCTCGCCTGCCCGGCCTGCCACTCTCCGCTCGACGACCGGTCGGCAGCCGACAGCCCCGAGCTGGTCTGCACCGGCACGGATTGCGGCCTGGCCTACCCGGTACGGGACGGTATCCCTGTCCTCCTCGTCGACGAGGCGCGCCGCCCCGCGTAGCGGCATCCGCACCCCGCACGGTGATCAGCACGTGATCGGAGGACCGTCCCCATGCTCGACGAGTCGCTGCTCGACGCCCCGGAAGCCCTGGCCCGAGCCGACCGCCGCGGCCTGCTCCGCGGCGCCGCCGAGGCCGGGGCCCGGGTCCGTACCGCCGCCCTGCACGCGGCGGAGGCCGGGATCGCCGGACTGAACCCGGAAGGCCGCCCCCGCGCCGTACTTGTCGCGGGCTCCGGCACCGCCGCGTCCGGCGTCGCCGACCTGATCACCGCCCTGGCAGGCGCCTGCGCGCCCGTCACCCGCATCCACCCCACCGGGGTCGCCCCCGCCGCGGGCGCGATGCGCTGGACGCTGCCCGGCTGGGCCGGCTCCGTGGACCTGCTGCTCATCGTCACGGCCGACGGTTCCGAGCCGGGCCTCTCCCTCCTCGCCGAACAGGCGTACCGCCGCGGCTGCAGCGTCGTCGCCGTCGCCCCCCGCCAATCACCGCTGCGCGAGGCCATCGGCGGGGCGCACGGACTCGTCGTACCGATGGCCTCCGCCCCGCACGGTGAGTACGACGCCGAGACGTCGGCCGCCGGCCCCGGCACTCTCTGGGCCCTGTTCACCCCGCTGCTCGCGCTGCTCGACCGGGTCGGCCTGGTTACCGCGCCCGCCGAGGCGCTGCAGGGCGTCGCCGACCGCCTCGACCGCACCGCGGAACACTGCGGTCCGGCCATCGCCACGTACAACAACCCGGCCAAGACCCTCGCTGCCGAACTCACCGACAGCCTGCCCCTCATCTGGACGGAGGGCGACGCCGCAGGCCCGGTCGGACGCAGATTCGCTGCCGTCCTGGCCGAGCTGTCCGGTTGTCCGGCGCTCGCCGCCGAGCTCCCCGAGGCGCTTCCCGCTCACGGCGCACTGCTGGCGGGCACATTCGCCGCCGGGGCCGACCCCGACGACTTCTTCCGCGACCGGGTCGACGAGCCGGAGACCCTGCACGCCCGCGTCGTACTGCTCCGCGACCGCACCACCGGGGGCCTGAGCGCCGGGCCCGCCGCCCGCGAACTGGCCCTCGGCCACGGCACGGCGATCAGCGAACTCGAACCGGACGAGGGCACCGAGCTCGAAGCCCTCGCCGAACTCCTCGCGGTCACCGACTTCGCCGCCGTCTACCTGGCACTCGCGTCGGCGGCCCGCGCCTGACCGCCCCCTGACCACCCCGATCCACGCATCTCACGAGGACGAACTCATGGACCGGCTCTCCAACACCGTGCGCCCTTACGCCTGGGGCTCCACCACGGCCATCCCCGAGCTGCTCGGCATCGCCCCCACCGGCGAACCCCAGGCCGAGATGTGGATGGGCGCCCACCCCGGAGCCCCCTCCCGCCTCACCCGTATATCCAGCACCGGAGAGGCGGGCCGCGAGCAGCCCCTCACCGACGTCATCTCCGCCGCCCCGGAGCACGAACTGGGCCGGCCCACCGTCGAGAAGTTCGGCCCCCGCCTGCCCTTCCTTCTCAAACTGCTCGCCGCGGGCGCCCCGCTCTCCCTCCAGGTCCACCCCGACCTCGCACAGGCAAAGCGGGGGTACGAGGACGAGGAGCGCCGATCCGTCCCGATCGACGCACCCCATCGCACGTACAAGGACGCGAACCACAAGCCCGAGCTGATCTGCGCGCTCACCCCCTTCGCCGGCCTGTGCGGCTTCCGCAGGCCCACCGAGGCGGCCGAGTCGATGGCGGCTCTCGGCGTCGACTCCCTCAAGCCGTACGTCGACCTCCTCGGCGCCCACCCCGAGGAGGCAGCCCTGCGGGAGGTCCTCACCGCGATCCTCAGCGCCGACCCGGCGGAGATGGCCGAGACGGCGAACCAGGCGGCCGCTGCCGCTGAACGCCTCGGCGGCACCCACGCCCCGTACGCCCGGATCGCCCACCACTTCCCCGGCGACCCCGGTGTCATCGCGGCGATGCTGCTGAACTACGTAGAACTCCAGCCCGGCGAAGCCCTGTTCCTCGGTGCGGGCGTTCCGCACGCCTACCTCGACGGCCTCGGCGTGGAGATCATGGCCAACTCGGACAACGTGCTGCGCTGCGGACTCACGCCCAAACACATTGACGTGCCCGAACTCCTGCGCATCGTCCGCTTCGAGGCGACCGACCCCGGCGTCCTGCGCCCCGAGGCGTCCCCGTCCGGCGAGGAGCTCTACGAGACACCCGTGGAGGAATTCCGGCTCTCGCGCTTCGATCTGTCGCCCGGTGCCGACCCCGTCGACCTGACCCGGGACGCCCCGCAGATCCTGCTCTGCACCGCGGGTGCCCCGAAGGCCGGCACGCTCGGTCTCACACCTGGGGCCTCGGTCTTCGTCCCCTCCGGCGAGAAGGTCGAAGCGTCCGGTACGGGAACTCTCTTCCGCGCCACAGTGGTGGCCTGAAGTACCGTCCGCATCAGCGGCTGCAACAATGTCCGGCCGTACCGCGGCGCCAGGGCCGCAGCATCCAAGAAGGGACACCAGGCACCCATGAGTGCGTCAGGCGGAACCAAGGCGATCGTGGCAGCACTCGGCGCCAACCTCGCGATCGCAGTGGCCAAATTCGTGGCGTTCCTGTTCAGTGGCTCGTCGTCGATGCTCGCGGAGAGCGTCCACTCGCTCGCGGACTCGGGCAACCAGGGCCTGCTGCTGCTCGGCGGCAAGAAGGCCCAGCGCGAGGCCACCCCCCAGCACCCCTTCGGCTACGGCCGCGAGCGCTACATCTACGCCTTCCTCGTCTCCATCGTGCTGTTCTCGGTCGGTGGCATGTTCGCGGTGTACGAGGGCTACGAGAAGATCAAGCACCCGCACGAGATCGAGGCCTGGTACTGGCCGGTCGGCGTGCTGGTCTTCGCGATCATCGCCGAGGGCTTCTCCTTCCGTACGGCCATAAAGGAGTCCAACCAGACGCGCGGATCGCTCTCCTGGAAGGAGTTCATCCGCCGCGCGAAGGCCCCCGAGCTCCCCGTCGTCCTCCTGGAGGACTTCGGCGCTCTGATCGGCCTGATCCTCGCCCTCGCAGGTGTCGGCCTGGCCCTCGGGACCGGCAACGGCGTCTGGGACGGAATCGGCACCCTCTGCATCGGCGTCCTGCTGATTGTCATCGCGATCGTCCTCGCCGCCGAGACGAAGTCCCTGCTGCTCGGCGAGGCCGCCGGCACCGACCAGGTCGAGAAGATCAAGGCCGCGGTCGTCGACGGCGAGACGGTCACCGCCCTCATCCACATGCGTACGCTCCACCTCGGCCCGGAAGAGCTGCTGGTCGCCGCCAAGATCGCGGTGCAGCACGACAACACGGCCACCGAAGTGGCCAACGCCATCAACGACGCCGAGACCCGCATCCGCGCAGCCGTCCCGATCGCCCGGGTCATCTATCTGGAACCGGACATCTACAGTGAGGCCGCCGCCGCAGCCGGCGCCAACCCCGGCAAGACCCCAGGCGGAGCCCCCGACAACGCTCCCCGCACGACTCCCGGGGGAGCCCCGGACACCCCGACGGATTCCGGCCACTGACCCACCCGCGTACACCTCCCAACCGCCCCTGAAAAGCGCTCCGCCCGCTCCCGGTAAGCCCTCCCAGCCACTCCCCGTCCCGGGCGGGCTGGGAGCCACTGGGCCGATCGGTGTAGATTCGACGGCAGTGTCAGACGTCGCTGCTGATGGCGGTCGATCGGTCCGTATGCGCGGACCGGCCGAGGGAGAGAGGGCCTCCGACGGACTGCGCTGCGAGCGCCCGGGCATTCGTGTGCCCGCCACCGCAGAGCCAGCCGTGCCCACCTCGACACCCATCACGAGGAGCAGCCCGTTATGACGACGATTGCCAATCGACAGGACTTCAAGGTCGCCGACCTCTCCCTCGCGGCGTTCGGCCGCAAGGAGATCACCCTCGCCGAGCACGAGATGCCCGGCCTGATGTCGATCCGCAAGGAGTACGCCGCCGCGCAGCCGCTGGCCGGCGCCCGCATCACCGGTTCGTTGCACATGACCGTGCAGACGGCCGTGCTGATCGAGACCCTGGTCGCCCTCGGCGCCCAGGTCCGCTGGGCCTCCTGCAACATCTTCTCCACCCAGGACCACGCCGCCGCGGCCATCGCCGTCGGCCCGAACGGCACCCCGGACGCCCCCGCGGGCGTCCCGGTCTTCGCCTGGAAGGGCGAGACGCTCGAAGAGTACTGGTGGTGCACGGAGCAGGCCCTGACCTGGCCGAACACCCCCACCGGCGGCCCGAACATGATCCTCGACGACGGTGGTGACGCCACCCTCCTCGTCCACAAGGGCGTCGAGTTCGAGAAGGCTGGCGCGGCCCCGGACCCGTCGACTGCGGACAGCGAGGAATACGGTCACATCCTCGCCCTGCTGAACCGCACCCTCGGCGAGTCCCCGCAGAAATGGACCCAGCTGGCGTCCGAGATCCGCGGTGTCACCGAAGAGACCACGACCGGTGTGCACCGGCTGTACGAGATGCACCGCGACGGCACCCTCCTGTTCCCGGCGATCAACGTCAACGACGCGGTCACCAAGTCGAAGTTCGACAACAAGTACGGCTGCCGCCACTCCCTGATCGACGGCATCAACCGCGCCACCGACGTCCTCATCGGCGGCAAGACCGCAGTCGTCTGCGGCTACGGCGATGTCGGCAAGGGCTGCGCGGAGTCGCTGCGCGGCCAGGGCGCCCGCGTGATCATCACCGAGATCGACCCCATCTGCGCGCTGCAGGCGGCGATGGACGGCTACCAGGTGACCACGCTCGACGAGGTCGTCGACAAGGCCGACATCTTCGTCACCACGACGGGCAACAAGGACATCATCATGGCCGCCGACATGGCCAGGATGAAGCACCAGGCCATCGTCGGTAACATCGGCCACTTCGACAACGAGATCGACATGGCAGGCCTGGCGAAGATCGACGGCATTGTCAAGGACGAGGTCAAGCCGCAGGTCCACACCTGGACGTTCCCCGACGGCAAGGTCCTCATCGTGCTGTCCGAGGGCCGCCTGCTGAACCTGGGCAACGCCACTGGCCACCCCTCGTTCGTGATGTCCAACTCGTTCGCGGACCAGACCCTGGCCCAGATCGAGCTGTACACCAAGCCCGAGGAGTACCCGACCGACGTCTACGTGCTGCCCAAGCACCTGGACGAGAAGGTCGCCCGTCTCCACCTCGACGCGCTCGGCGTGAAGCTGACGACACTCCGCCCCGAGCAGGCCGCCTACATCGGCGTCGAGGTCGAAGGCCCGTACAAGCCCGACCACTACCGCTACTGATCCCGGCCGTCAGCGACCGCGCACGTGACCGGTCAGTGACGACCGGCCGCTGACAGACCGAGCAGCCTCAGCAGCAGCTGCGAGCGCAGGCCCCCGCACCCCCGTGTCGGGGGCCTGCGCCGTACCGCACCCGTTCAGAGGCTGTCGGGTGACCTCTGAGCGGGTGGCCACGCCCTGGCACGCACGCTTCCTCCGTTGCCGAAATTTCCTGGTAGCTCCTTCCCCAAGCTCTCAAGCAGCAGGGGAGGCCCCATCCGAGACATTCCGGCGCCTTGGAATCGCACGCACCAGACCGCGTCCGCTTTCCGATCGGAGGCCACCCGAAAGCCTCTCAGCCCGAGGAACCTCGAAGGACCCCATGCCCCGCGGCCGATATTCGCTCCATGATCTTCACGATCACACCCTCCTCGGCGAAGAACACTTTCAGTGCGCCCCCGGACCTTCCGGCTGGCGCTACGTCTCCCAGACCACCGCCCCTTCTGGCAGCCACCTCGGCTCCGTCGACCTCACCCTCGACGAACTGGGCCGCCCCATCCGCCTCGAACTCCACGCCGCGAGCTGGCAGGTCCGCGGCGCCGCCCTCGAGGGCGTCACCTGGGTCCGTACCGACCCGACCGGCACCCATGCCACCGAAGGCAATGTGCGCGCCCACGCCTTCACCGGCACATCCCCCGCATTCCTCATCGCGACCTCACGACTGCTGCGCCTCACCCCCGATTCCCCCACGACCCGCGTCCGCCTGATCGCCTTCACGGACCCGGTCCTCGCCCCCCGCACCGTCGACCAGTCCTGGGCCCTGGTGAACAGTGAAGCGCACGCCACTGACAACGGCCCTCTGACGGTGTACGAATACCAGGTCAGCGCCCTGGACACCGGCGAGCAGCACACCATTTACATCGCTGGCGACGTGGTCCTGTCGGCCCCCGGGATCGAGCTCGAAGATTTGGAGTCCCCACCTTCGCCTGGCTAGCGCGTGACCGGGAAGGTTTGCCGGGTTGGGATGGTGCGTCTGTACGGCTCGCAGGCATCATCGCGTGATGACTCATCTCGGACTGGTGACCGTTGTCGTGCGTGACTACGACGAGGCCGTCCCCTTCTACCGGACGTCGTCGGGTTCGAGCTCCTGGATGACACCCGGATCGACGAGGGCAAGCGGTGGGTGGTGGTCGCTCCGCCGGGCGCGCGGGAAACCGCTGTGCTCCTGGCCAGGGCTGTGACCAGTGGGCAGGAGGCCCGTATCGGAGATCAGACAGGTGGTCGGGTCGGCTGGTTCTTGAACACCGACACGTTCGAACGCGACTCCCTCCTCCAGTCCAGCGCCCCGGACCCGATGCTCACCGCGTGCCTCACCCAGCTCGTGGCCCGTGCCCGATCCGCGGTCACAGGTACACGCCGAGCCTCCTGGCGTGACGCCGCCCGCTTTCTGACTGCCGGCTTCCCCGCTGCCGTCCACCGATCCAGGCACTGGTGGATACCCACGGCTGTACTCTCCACGTTGCTGGCCGCAGTCATCGGCTGGTGGATCGGCACGCATCCGGAGGTCCAGTCGGCTCTGGTCGGCCGGGAGGCCAGACCGCAGCCATGTGCCTGGTCCTGGGCGCGTTCCTCGGCATCCCGTTGATCTGGATCCTCTTCGTCAACGTGCTCAACCTTGGCGTCGGCATCGGCCTGATGTCCTGAGCCGGCCGACTCGACACCTTCCTGGGGCTGCTTCTGCCGCACGGCCTGCTCGAACTCACTGCTGTCTTTGTCGCAGCGGGTACGGCCTGCGCCTGGGCTGGACGGTCATCGACCCGGGCCCGCGCACCCGCCGCTCAGCCCTTGCCCAAGAGGGCCGGCCTTTGATCGGCATGGCCATCTTGCCCTGGTCCTGTTCGTCTCGGGCGCCATCGAAGGCTTCGTCACCCCCTCCGATCTCCCGACATGGGGGCGCATCACCATCGGCATCGCGGCCGAGCTGGCCTTCCTTGCGTACGTCTACATCCTGGGCGACCGAGCAGTGCAAGCAGGCGATCGGGGCGACGTCGATCCTGCGGAACGCAGCGCCGAGCTCCCGGTCGCTGCCTGATGTGCGTACGACCCCGCTGACCTGGTAGTCTCCTCTTCGCCTGGAGAGACCGTTGACATGGTCGACCAGGGGAGGTAGATTCTAACGGTTGCGTCGGACTGGACAGGTCCGAGCTCAACGGTTAGTGTGTTCTCCGCTCTCACCGGAAATTGAATTTCCGCAGAGCCATTGATTCTTTTATTCCGAATCATGTAGCCGATTAGCTCGGCTGAATGCTTCTGGTAAAGTCGAGTCAGCCGAAAGGCAAGGCCACTCCAACGGCCACCTGAATTCAAATTCGGACCGGAAACGGAACGGAAAGAGTCTGGTAAGGTTGGAGCCGCTGGAAAGGGAATCGCGAAAGCGAAGAACTGGAAAGCGCAGTAAAAATTCTCCTGCTCCGCAGGGGGCCGCTTCGACCGGGAATCGGACACGAAAGAGTCTGATAGAGTCGGAAACGCAA
>NZ_JBEOYU010000077.1:0-9155 GCF_040297265.1 Streptomyces sp. NPDC001832 | reverse complement strand
GTCCGCATACTGGATGTATGCGGACGTTCCGACAACGCGGCGAGGTGCCGTAGCTGTCGTCGCGCGCCCGCCAGGGATTACGGGACAGCCCTTAGTGCCGCTTGCGGCACTGGCCTCGCGCTTTCGCGAGTGCGGGTGTCCGAGGCTTGGCAAGAGACCGCAATGATCGGTCAACTTACTCACGGGTAAGGAAAAAACCCCGATCAGTCCCAAACGGTTGCCACACAGAGACGTTCTCAACGAGAAACCCGGAACTGTGTCCCGTAAGCATGGAGGAGCCGACCGCCCACCCGGCGGTCACAACGAGAACCACCTCCTGGCCAACCATCCGAGAGGGCCTCCATGACCGCCTCGCACCTCCTCGTCCCCGTGCCGATCCCGGACCGCGTCGCCGCATTGATCGGGTCCTGCATCCCGCCGCACATCGTGGAGGCGGAGTTCGATGCCGAATGCGCCGCGCGCGAGGTGCTCAGGTTCCGTGGCCCACGGCTGTGCGGCGAGGACCAGGCCGACCGTGAGCAGGCACTCGCCGAGTTGGCCCGCGCCAACAAGATCCTCGCCGCCCATCACCCCCGACTTCCGGTGCGCCCCGCCAGCTCCTGGTGACCCATCCGCAATCCCCACTCCGCCGGCCGAGAGGGTGCCGCAGTGCTACGGCGACGAGGACGACCCGAAGGTCGCCGCCTTCTGCATCTCCGAACCGCAAGGCGGCTCCGATGTCTCAGCTGATCGCGCCCGGCACACGTTCCGGGCGCGGTCTGTTCGCGCGCCCGGCAACTCAGGCCACACGCACCCCTTATATAACGCAGTCCGCCTGGGCATGATCAGCCGGGTGAAAGTGTGACCGGCGCACGGGGGCACGTCGGCCACGTCATCCGCGAGCCCCCGCAGGGAGCTTCCATGCGACGGACCACTTTTTCCTCGCTGACAGTCGCCATGACACTCGCCGCGGCACTGTCAGTCGCCGCACCCGCCTCCGCCGCGCCCACCTCCGCAGAAACCGCAGCGCCCGGAAGGACGGAATGGGTACCCGCACCCACCCCGCCGACCGACCAGCCGGCCGGCGCCCGCTGCGACTTCCCCATCCACACCGAACCGATCGTCGACGAGGTCGTGCGGCAGGTGCTGGCGACCCATCCTGACGGAAAGCCGAAGGAGATCGCTTACAAGGGTGATCTCGTAGTCCGGGTCACCAATACCGACACCGACGCCTTCTACGACGTCGATGCCGGTGGCAGCACGATCATCGAGATCGGCACCGACGGTTCGCAGCTGTGGCACACGATCGGACCGGTTCTCGTCGGCGTCGGCGAGAACAACGGCAATCTGCCGCGCGGCGAGTACCGGATCGACGGCGTTCACACCCTCGCCATCAGCCCCACCGGGTACCGGACGCTGCGCATGGTCCACGGGTCCACGGACGACATCTGCAGGCGCATCAGCTGATCCTCGCCCCGGCCGGAGACCCGGGTGCACCGTACCGGCTACCGCCGCCGCTCCGGGTCGCCGACCGGCCGTACACCTCTCGCCGGACCAGGTGCCGGAGCCGGTAAGGGAGGCGTTCGTGACCCGCATGAACGCTTCCGTGCGGGAACTGCTGGCCTGACGACACATCTGGCCGTCCCCCACATGCGGGAGACGGGGGCCGGTGTGAGGGTGCAGACGTGACCACTGCCAGCGAGACCGCCCCCGCCGCGCAGAGTGCCGCCGCACCGCCCGTACTCGATCCGCGCCGCAGGAACATCGTCTTCGCGACCATCGTGCTGGGGATTCTGCTGGCAGCCCTGGACCAGACGATCGTCGGCACCGCACTGCCGACGATCGTCTCGGATCTCGGCGGCGCCGCGCATATGTCCTGGGTGGTCACCGCGTATCTGCTCGCCGAGACAGTGGCGACGGTCCTGGCCGGTAAGTTCGGCGACCTGTTCGGCCGGAAGATCATCTTCCAACTGTCGGCGGTCATCTTCATCACCGGTTCGTTCCTGTGCGGCCTGGCGACCAATATGACGCTCCTGATCGTCTGGCGCGGACTGCAGGGCATCGGCGCGGGCGGGCTGATGGTCACCTCGATGGCGCTGATCGCCGATGTGATCCCATTGCGCGAGCGGGGCAAGTACCAGGGTGCGATGGGTGCGGTCTTCGGAGTGTCGACGGTGATCGGGCCCTTGCTCGGAGGGCTCTTCACCGACCATCTGAGCTGGCGCTGGGCCTTCTACGTCAATGTGCCGATCGCGATCGTGGTGGTCATCGCCGCCGCCCGGACGATCCCAGCGGTGAAGGCGGCCGGGCGGCCCGTGATCGACTATCTGGGCATCGCGCTGGTCACGGTCGGCGCGAGCGCACTGATCCTCGCGACGAGCTGGGGCGGCAATGAGTACGCATGGGGGTCGCCCGTCATCATCGGTCTCTTCGCGGGCGGAGCCATCGCGCTCGCGGTCTTCTGCCTCGTGGAGTTCCGGGCGAAGGAGCCGATGCTGCCGATGCGGCTGTTCCGGAATCCGGTGTTCACCGTCTGCTCGGTCCTGAGCTTCATCGTGGGCTTCGCGATGCTCGGCGCGATGACCTTCCTGCCGACGTATCTGCAGTACGTGGACGGGGACTCGGCAACCATTTCAGGGGTACGGACGCTGCCGATGGTCATCGGGCTGCTCGGCGCCTCGATCTTCAGCGGCAACATGGTCTCCAAGACGGGCCGGTACCGGATCTACCCCATCGTGGGCTCACTCGTCATGACGGTCGGGCTGTTTCTGCTCTCCCGGATGGGCCCGGACAGCGGGGTGTGGCTGGAGTCGCTGTACATGCTGGTGCTCGGCGTCGGCATCGGGCTGTCCATGCAGGTACTGACGATCGCCGTGCAGAACACGGTCGACTACTCGGATCTGGGCACGGCGACATCGGGCGTGACGTTCTTCCGTACGCTCGGCAGCTCCTTCGGCACGGCGGTGTTCGGCACGATCTACGCCAATGCGCTGAAGCCGAATCTGACCGACGGCGTCGCCGCGGCGGCACGGGCGGGCGGCAACCCCACGGTGCTGACGAAGGCCGCGCTGAGCCCGGAGGGACTGCACAGTCTGCCCGCCGCGCAGTCCGCGCCACTGGCCCAGGCGTACGCCGACACGCTGCACACCGTGTTCCTGTGGACGGTGCCGGTCACGGTCCTGGGGTTCGTCGTGGCGCTCTTCCTGAAGCAGATGAAGCTGCGGGACACGGCACGGGTCGGCTCGACGGACATGGGTGAGGGCTTCGCCCAGCCGAGTGACGGCGACTCAGCCAAGGTCATGGCATTCACCGTGGCCAAGATCCTGCGCGGGGCGGGTCCGGACACTGCCCGGCGGATCGTCACGGAGTCGGACACCCGGCTGGACATGGCGGGGGCCTGGGCGGTGATGCAGGTCGAGCTGTTCACCCGGATGGTCGGCCATGCGGGACTGAACCTGATCGCGGCCCGGCACCGGGTCCCGCCGGAGGTACTGGTGCCGGTCTTCGACCGGATGATCGAGGAGGGATATCTCACCGGTGACGGTCATCTTTTCACGCATACGGCCGCCGGGAACCGGGAGGCCGTGGCGATCAACAACGCGTGGGCGCGGTGGCTCAATGAGCGCCTGGCAGAGCACGGGACACGCCCGGACGACCGGCAGCTGCGCGCGGCAGTGGATTTAATCGCCAAGCGGTTGCTGGCGGAGGACCTGACGCAAGCGCTCTCACCGGAGAAGTCACAGGTGGGGACCGCCATCTGAACGGGCCCGGTCACCGCGCGGCCAGGTCAGTCGGCGAAGACCGCGGTCGAGTACACCCAGGCGCCCTCGGACCGGACGAAGCGGCTCTTCTCGTGGAGCGAGTCCGGCCGTCCGTGGTCCGTGTAGTGCGCGCGGAAGGTGACCGTACCCGTGGTGTGGAACGCGCTGCCGTCCGTCGTGTCCAGGATTTCCAGCCGCACCCAGCGCATTCCGGGATCGAAGTCGACCGCGAGCGGCCGGGTGTCGGGGTGCCAGGTGCGGAGCAGATAGGCCTCGTCCCGGACGACGAATGCGGCATACCGGGAGCGCATCAGCGCCTCGCAGGTCGGCGCAGCAACGGTCCCGGTGTGCAGGCGGCCACAGCAGTCCGCGTAGGCAGCGGGCAGGCCGCACGGGCACGGCGACTGCGCGGTGATTGCGGAAGGCCGTGCTCCTGCGGTGGCGGACCGCCTCGGTCGTGTGGTGCGTCGTGACATGCGTCCATTGTCACCCGCGGTCCAGCCGGCTCAGCGGGCCGGGGTGAAGCGGTTCTTCTTCCTTGATGACGATCGCGACCTGATCGCGCTGCGTCGTACGCATTCCGAGCAGTCCCGGCTTTGTCAGCGCTGCTTCCCGCCCTCCCCGGCGTCTCCCGGGTCGGACTGCGCTCAGCTCCCACCAAGCTGCTGCGACAGCCTGGCGAGGAGGTCTTGCACCTCCTTCGATTCACCGCGCCTCACGGCGCACTGGCGCCTCGCGGCGCACCACGGGATGTCGCACACTCGCTGGGGGTCAGTCCGGTGCGGCGCGGGGCCGGGCGGTCAGGCCTTGCGGGCCACGCCCGCGTAGCCCGGGATCGGCTCGTCGCCGGGAACGTCGATGACCTCGCCGAGCTCCGGATGCCAGTTGGCGGAGAGCGTGACACCCGGCTCGACGAGTTCAAGTCCGTTGAAGAACGTGGAGAATTCGGCGTGGGAACGCAGGCGCAGCGTCATCCCGCGGGACTTGTACATGGCGGACGCCTGCGCCGCGCCCTCGGGGTCGAAGTCCCCGGTGGCGTGCGAGAGCACCAGGTAGCTGCCGGACGGGAGCCGCTCGACCAGGCGGTCGACGAGTTCGGCCGCGCCGTCCTCGTCGTCCAGGAAGTGCAGCAGGGCAAGCAACGACAGCGCGATCGGCTTGCGGAAGTCGAGGACCTTGCCTGCCTGCTCCAGGATGACTTCCGGCTTGCGTGCGTCGGCCTGGATGTACTCGGTGGCACCCTGTGGGGTGGAGCGCAGCAGGGCCGCCGCGTGCGCGAGGACGATCGGGTCGTTGTCGCAGTAGACGATGCGCGCGTCGGGGGCGGTCCGCTGGGCGATCTGGTGAAGGTTCGGCTCGGTGGGGATGCCGGTGCCGATGTCGAGGAACTGGCTGATGCCGTTCTCCGCCAGCCACCGGGTGGCCCGGTGCATGAAGGCCCGGTTGACCCGGGCCATGTCGCGCCCTCTGGCGTCGAGGGCCAGCAACTGCTGGGCCATCTGCTCGTCGACCGGGTAGTTGTCCTTGCCGCCGAGGAACCAGTCGTACATCCGGGCGGGATGCGGCTTGCTGGTGTCGATCTCGATGGCTCGGGGCTCGTGCCCGGTCATAGCGCGCTCCATGGGTCCATAGTCGACAAACGATGAGAGTGTGGGGCGGGGGCGGGGGCGGGCTCCGGCGCTGCGGATTCGGGTGCGAAGGCCGTGGATTCAGGTGAGAAGGAAGTCCGCCTGGCCGGACTTGGCCCCCTGGATGAAGGCGGCGATCTCGCGGTGGGAATAGATCAGCGCGGGGCCGTCGGGATCGGCGGACTGGCGCACGGCGACTCTGCCGTCGGACAGCTTCATGGCTTCGACGCAATTGCCTCCGTTCCCACCACTCCACGGCTTGTGCCAGCCCTCGGAGCCGAGTTCGGCGGCCGGCATGCCGTTGTATATGGGTTCCATCAGAGCTCCTTGCGGAATTCCCGGAGGATTTCCTTCGTGCGTTGTGCAGTTGCGGCCTGAGCCGCCATGCGGTCCATGACTTCGAGGTAGGAAGCCACCTCGGGGCGCGCGTCGAAGTAGACGGCTCCGGTCAGGTACTCGCTGTAAACCATGTCGGGGAGTTCGGGGATGCCGAAGCGGAAGAGGACGAAAGGGCCGTAGGTGCCCGGATGGTGACCGGTCGAAAATTCCGCTATCTGCAGCGTCACATGGGGCATCTCGGTCGCTTCGAGCAGCCGGTCGATCTGCCCGCGCATGGCGTCGTCGCTGCCGACGGGACGGCGCAGCACCGTCTCGTCCATCACCACCCAGAGCTTCGGGGAGTCCGGTCTGGTCAGCAGGGACTGGCGTTCCATCCGCAGCGCCACATAGCGCTCGATGTCCTCGGGCCTGGTCTGGCCGACGGCTCCGGTGCGCATCACCGAGCGCGCGTAGTCCTCGGTCTGCAGCAGTCCGGGGACGAAGTGTGGCTCGTACATGCGCAGGAGGCTCGCGGCGCCCTCCAGGCTGACATACATGCTGAACCAGTCGGGCAGCACGTCGTGGAAGCGCTGCCACCAGCCGGGTTTATTGGCTTCCTCGGCGAGCTCCACGAAGGCGTCGGCCTCGTCGTCGGCGATCCCGTACGCCTTCAGCAGCAGCTGGACATATGGGATCTTGAGAGCGACCTCGGCGGTCTCCATCCTGCGTATCGTCGCAGGTGCGACCCGCAGCACCTTGGCAGCCTGGTCACGGCTCAGGCCGACACGCTCCCGCAGATCCTGCAGGCGCTTGCCGAGAACGACCTGACCCACGGTCGGGGCGGACCGCGGTTCGCTCACTTCAGACCTCCCGATGCGCTGTTTTCCAGCAGTGTGCCATGCGCGGGCCACCCAGAACACTGCCACTCTGAATTTTTCAGAGTGCCCCTTGCCAAGTGTTCTCGACAGGGGGAGAGTTGGTGAGTGAACCAGTTCACGTGGTCACGGCCGCCCCCATTTGCGTGGGATCGCGGAGCGTGACGCAGCCCCCCACTGTGAGGAATCGGTTGTGGCACCTGGCAGCGCGCTTGTCCCCCGGCTCATGGATCTCAGCCCCGGGACGGAAGCGCTCCGGTACTGCTTCGCGTTGCCGACGCACCCCGAGTCGGTGGCCGTTGCACGGCGGCTGACGAGGGCTCGGCTCGACGAGTGGCAGCTGGACGAGGACGCGCACGAGGCGGCGATCCTGATCGTCTCGGAACTCGTCACCAACGCGATGGTGCACACCGGGAGCGCTCGCGTCGTGTGCGAACTGCACTGCCTCGACAGACGGCTGCGGATAGCCGTACAGGACCAAGGACGCCAGCCCGGGGGGCCGCGGCTGTGCCGCACCGCCGATGACGAGCACGGACGCGGCCTGCTGCTCGTCGACGCGATGAGCAGCTCCTGGGGTTCCCGCGACGCGGGCAACGGCTCGGGCCGCATCGTCTGGGCAGAACTGCCGCATGGCTCGGAGCGGTCATGTTGAAGCACGCGATGTCCCATCTGCTCGGAGGGCGCCGCTCCCGCGAGCCCCAGCGCGCCACCGGCACGGGCACGGTGCAGTTGCCGCTGCCACCGGCGTTGTCGGCGAGCCTGGGCTGCGACGCGGTGGGGGTGCCGTCCCGGTACGGCTTCCGGCTGATGTCTCATCTGCCACGCACCGGTTGCGTCTTCGCGGATGCCGACCGCTGGTGGTGGATCGTTCCTGCGGGCTCCGACCTCGATCTGGACTGGCCCACGCAGGCCGCCTATGCGAAAGGGGCCTGTGTTCCGGCGGTACGCCCCCGGCTGATCCACCAGCCCGACAACCGCGAGCCGTACACCCCGCCCATCCCGCTTTTCTTGATGGTGTGCCAGGTCACGGGTGTGACGCCGTCGTGGGCACCGTCCGGCGGCGCACGCGCCGGCTCCGTTCGCTGACGCAGTCCGGCCGCCGGACCCCTTCGAAACACGCCCTATGGCCGGTTCAGATGGGCGAGCCCGGGATGGGCCTTCAGGTACCCGTCGAGGAGGCGACCGGCCACGGTCACCGAGTCGACCAGCGGGTGCAACGCGAAGGCCTTCACGGCGACGGCGCGTGAGCCGCTCTCAGCCGCCTCCAGTACCGCGCGCTCGACGGCCTTCACCGCGGTGACCAGACCGACGGCGTGGTACGGAAGCGGGTCGACGGCGACGGGACGGGCGCCGTTCGCGTCGACCAGGCACGGCACCTCGATGATGGCGTCCGCGTCGAGCACGGAAAGCGTCGTGCGGTTGAGGACGTTGAGGATGAGCGAGGTTTGTTCGTTGCGCGCGACGGCCCGCATGAGGGCGAGCGCCACCTTCTCGTAGCCACCGGACTCCAGATCACTTTCGTCCCGCTCGCCGACCCCGGCAACCTCCCGGTTCTCCGACATATAGGTGGCTTCGCGTTCGGCGCGGGTGCGGTCCCAGGTCGCCAGTGCGGGGGCGGCCGGGTCCTTCACCCGGGTGTAGAAGCCCTCCTGCTGCTCGCGGAGAAAGGCGCCACGGCTCTGCTCGGCGTCCTGATGAGCGCGTACGGCTTCCCGGTTGAAGTAGTAGTAGTGCAGATACTCGTTGGGGATGGCGCCCAGCGACTGCAGCCAGTCGACGCCGAAGAGCCTGCCTTCCTCGAAGGAACCGAGGAGTTCCGGGTCCGCCAGCAGCCGCGGGAGTTCGTCACGGCCGTCGACATGCAGTCCGCGGACCCAGCCCAGATGGTTGAGGCCGACGTAGTCGATCCGGGCCCTGTCGGGGTCGGCGCCGAGCACCCGGGCGATACGGCGGCCGAGGCCGACCGGGGAGTCGCAGATGCCGATGACCCGGTCGCCCAGGTAGCGGGACATGGCCTCGGTGACCAGGCCGGCCGGGTTGGTGAAGTTGATGACCCAGGCGTTCGGGGCGAGCCGCGCGATGCGCTGCGCGAGGTCGACGGCGACGGGCACGGTACGCAGCCCGTACGCGATGCCGCCCGCCCCGACCGTCTCCTGGCCGAGTACGCCTTCGTCGAGGGCGACCCGTTCGTCGGCGGCCCGTCCGTCGAGGCCGCCGACGCGGATCGCCGAGAAGACGAAGTCGGCGCCGCGCAGCGCCTCGTCGAGCTCGGTCGTCGCGGTGACGGCGGGCGCGTCCGGGACGTTCGCGGCCTGTTCCCCGAGCACCCTGGCGATGGCGGTGAGCCGGTCTGCGTCGGTGTCGTAGAGAGTGACTGCGGACACGCGGCCCTCGGCGCGATCGGCGAGCAGGGCCCCGTACACGAGTGGAACCCGGAATCCGCCGCCGCCCAGAATTGTCAGCTTCACGCTTCCGCATGGTACGTGGGCCGGCCCGGACGGGGCCCGAGCGACTCCGGACGGCAGCTCTCCCCCGTCGCGACGCAGGCGGGACGAATCACCGGCCCGGTGGCCGCGGATTTGCAGGTCCGCGGC
>NZ_JBEOYU010000076.1:0-9460 GCF_040297265.1 Streptomyces sp. NPDC001832 | reverse complement strand
TTGTCGGGATCGTCCTCGTACGCCCAGTACGAGGACGACCCTCCGCCTTGCGATCGCACGCACCAGACGCCGCGGGGCCCGCCCTTCGGGCGGACCACGGGACTTTCGAAACACGCCCTAGTGCAGACGGGTGAGGGCGTCGGCGGTGACGGCGTGGACCGGGGGGCGTCCGGCAAGCAGCCGCAGCACCTCGTTGACGGCACTCATGCCGAGCCGCTGCCGGCATTCGACGCTGCCCGCGGCCTGGTGCGGGGTGAGCAGTACGTTCGGCAGGGAGCGGAAGGGATGGCCTGCGGGCAGCGGCTCGGCGTCGAAAACATCGATCGCCGCGTCCAGCCGGCCTGATGCCAGTTCGGCGAGGAGCGCGTCCTCGTCGACCAGCCACGACCTGGCGGTGTTCACCAGGCCGGCCCCGTCCGGCATCAGCGCCAGCTCTTCGGCGCCGATCATTCTGTGGGTCTCCTCGGTGACCGGCGCGTGCACGGCCACGATCCTGCTGCGCGACAGCAGAGTCCGAAGCGGTACCGACTTCACGCCGAGCGCCTCGGCGTCCGCGTCGGAGAGGTACGGGTCGGTGACGCTGACCCGCGCCCCCATCGCCCGCACCAGAGCGATGTAGGCGCGTCCGGTGCGGGAGGCACCGATCACACCGATGTCACTGCCGTGGATCTCATGGCGTGGAGGAGCCTCGCTCGCCGCTGCCCACTCCAGCCCGCCGCGCAGGGCGTGGTCGAAGCGCTGGATGCGGTGGAGCAGCGAGAGCGTGAACGCGAGAGCCACCTCGGAGACCGGGCGGGCCATCTCGTCACCTGCCTGGGTGACCAGGATGCCCCGCCGGAACACCTCCTCGGTGACATAGGGCGCGACCGCCGAACCGGTGTGCGCCACCAGCTCCAACCGGTCGGCCGATGCGAGGAGTCCGGCGTCCACCCTGGGCGCCCGCCACGAGGTGATCAGCGCGCGGGCGCCGGGCAGCGCCGCGGCCACCGCCGCCCGGTCGGCGTGGTCGTCCAGGACCGTCAGCTCCGCCGCCCGCTCCAGCTCCTGCCACACCTCGGCGGTGAAGAACTGGTCCCGCAGGCCCGGGGGTACGGCGACAACCACTCGCGGGCGGTCGGCAGGATCAGGAGAGCCAGGCATCGAGGTGCTCCGCAACGAAGGCGTCATCGGTCAGCCAAGGGTAGGCCGCGGCCACCCGACTGATCTCCTCGGCCTGCCCGGGGGAGAGCGTCTCGGCCGGGTCCAGGCACCGGATGTTCGCCAACAGGCCCTGGCGGTGCAGTACTTCGTGCACCCCGGCGATGCAGCCGCGGAACGCGCCGCGCACATCGAAGACCGCGCTGTTGGCATCGGTCAGCTCGGGACGTCGGGCCAGGCAGCGCACCATCGCCTCGTGGTCCCCGCCGCGCGCTTTGCGGACATCGTCGAGGAGCGTCACCGCGGAGCTCGTCCACACCGCCCACTGACCGAGGAGGCCGCCCGCGAACCAGCGCGGTCTGCCGCCTGCCGTCTCGTACGGGGTGAGCAGATCACCGATGATGTCGTCGTCGTTGCCCGTGTACAGCGCCACTTCGTCGGCGCGGTCCGCGGCGGCCACCGCCCGTACGACGTCGGCGGTGCGGTACCGGTCGAACGGGGCGATCTTCACCGCGACCGTGTTCGGCAGATCGGTGAACGCGGACCAGAAGCCCGGCGACAGGTACCGTCCGCCGACGGCCTCCTGGAGATAGAAGCCGATCACCGGCAATACCTCGCCGACCGCCCGGGCCCGCTCCAGCAGACCCTTCTCGTCCGCTCCGGGCACGGCGGGGCTGAGCAGCACCGCGTCGTAGCCGAGCCCGGCGGCGGTCTCGGCCTCGGCGACGGCCTGCGCCGTGTATCCGCAGGCCCCGGCGACCTTGATGAAGGGACGGCCGGCCTCGGCATCGATCGTCTCGGCGGCGAGCTCCAGGACCGGCCGGAACAGACCGACCCCGGGTTCCCGGATCTCGAACTGGGTGGTGTGCACGGCGACGGCGACCCCGCCCGCACCCGAGGCGAGGTAGTAACGGGTCAGCGCACGCTGCCGGCGTTCGTCGAAGGAGCCGTCGGCGTGCAGGGCGAGCGGGTGGGCGGGGATCACGGCACCGCGGGCGAGCGAGTCCAGGGCGGGATTGGACAGGAGGGAGGGAGTGGACATGGAGTGGATCAGAACCTTCCGTCGCGGACCTGGAACTTGGTGGGCTTGCCGGACAGCGGCAGCCCGCGGCGCAGCCAGTCGGCCTGCCACTCGACGAGGGTGCGCAGCGCGACATCCGGGTACCCGAAGAGAGCATGACAGCGGCTCGCGTCGGAGAGCAGCGCGGTGGGCGCCTCCTCGCCCGCGAAGACCGGCTCCCGGTCGAACTCCTCGCCGAACCACTGCGCGATGCGGCGCACCGACGCGGTCTCCGGACCGGTGAGGTTGAGGGTGAACGCCTCGCCGTCGGTGGCGTGCAGCAGAGAACGCAGGGCGACCTCATTGGCGTACCCCTGCCACACCACGTTGGCGTGACCGGTCGTCACATCGACTGGCTCGCCAGCCTGTACGCGGTACGCGATGTCGGCGAGGACGCCGTAGCGCAGATCGACCGCGTAGTTGAGGCGGATGTTGGCGACCTTGGTGCCACGGGTCAGCGCCGCATGGCCGAAGATCCGCTCACGGCCGAGGCACGACATGGCGTACTCGCCGACCGGGCCGACCGGGTCGGACTCGGTGCAGCCGCCGGAGGAGACCGGAACCAGCGGATACACATTGCCGGTGGAGAAGGCGGCGATCCGCGAACCCGACCAGCGGCGCGCCACCCGGTCCGGCATCGCGGCGTTCACGGCCCAGGCGTGCGAGGGCGCCCCGGCGGAGCCGAACTTGGCGCCGACCATGAAGACGACGTTTCCGGCGTCCGGCAGCTCGGCCAGATCGGCGGCCGGGTCCATCAGGTCGAAGGCTACGGTGGTGACCCCGGCGGCCTCCAGCTCGTCGGCGGCGGACTTGTCGGACCAGCGGGAGACCGCGTACACGGTCACATCCGTGCGGTCAGCGGCGTCCAGCGCGCGGCGGGCGAGCCGGCATAGGCTGGGGCCCATCTTGCCGCCGGCGCCGAGCACCAGCAGATCGCCTTCGAGGCGGCCGAGGTCGGCGACGAGCGTGGGGGAGGGGGTGGCGAGCCGCTCTTCGAGAGCGGCCTCATCGGTGAACATTCGTAGTTATCCCTTGATTCCGGACGCGGTGACGCCCTCGGTGAAGTAGCGCTGGCCCACCAGGTACGCGGCGAAGATGGGCACGAACGCGATGACGGATCCGGAGAGCACCACATTGAGCGGCACGTTCTGCTGCTGGAGCGAGGCGATGCCGACGGTGAGGGTGCGCATGTCGGTGGACTGGCCGATGATCAGGGGCCACAGGAAGTCGTTCCAGTGCCACAGGAAGACGAAGACGCCGAGCGTGGCGAGGATCGGCTTCAGCAGCGGCAGCACGATCCGGTAGAAGATCTGCCACTCGCCGCAGCCGTCGAGCCGGGCTGCCTCGAAGAGTTCGTCCGGCAGGCCCTGGATGAACTGGCGCATCAGGAACACCGCCTGGGCGTTGGCCAGCGTCGGCACGATCAGGCCCCAGTAGGTGTCCACGCCGCCCAGCTTCGCGATCATCGCGAACGTCGGGATCATCGTGACGTGGTACGGGACCATCACCATCGACAGGAACGACCAGAACATCGTGTCCCGGCCCGGGAAGCGCTTCTTGGCGAAGGCGTAGCCGGCGAGCGAGGCGAGCAGCAGCACGCCGACGACCGAGACGACCGAGTAGATCAGGGTGTTGACCAGCCAGCGCGGCACATCCTGGGCGTTCATGACGCTGTCGTACGCCTCACCGGTCAGCGGCCAGGGCAGCAGACTGCCGGGGAACTCGACCGCGGCGGACGGCTTGAGGGAGAGCACGACCATCGCGTAGAACGGGAAGATCGTCACGATCGCCGCCACTGTCAGCAGCGCGGCGCGGGCGATCCGGCCGGCCGGGGTGGGCCGCATGCCGTGCGGGACGGTGTCCTGCTCCGAGAGCTTGCGCAGCTTGCGTTCGGCCCGGCGCGCGGCCCGGTCGGGGGTCGCGGGAGCCTTGCTCACGGGCGGGGTCTCGGTCTCTACGGGTGTTGCGGTCATGGTCACTGGTCCTTCCCGATCACGAGCCGCTGGATCACCGCGACCACCACGGTCAGCGCGAAGAGCGCCACACCGATGGCGGCGGCGTAACCCAGGTCGAAGTACTTGAAGCCCGCGTCGTAGAGCTGGAAGACGAGCGTGTAACTGGCGTTGGCGGGGCCGCCGCCGGTCATCGTGTAGACCGCGTCGAAGACCTGGAACGAGGCCGTCGTCTCGATCACCGCGAGGAAGAACAGGGCGGGCTTGAGCTGCGGCAGCACGATGTACCGGAACCGCTGCCAGGGGCCCGCGCCGTCGGTGAGGGCAGCCTCCTCCAGCTCCCGCGGGATGTCCTGCATCCGGGCCAGCAGGATGAGCATCCCGTACCCGAACCGGGACCAGACTCCGACGATCGCGAGCGCGGGCAGCACCAGCACGTCGTCGGAGAGCCAGGAGCCCTCGGACATCCCGAACCAGCCCATCAGAGTGGACCACGGGCCGCCGGTCGAGAAGATCCAGACGAACACGGTGGCGGCCAGCACCAGCGAGGTGACGACCGGCAGGAAGAACACCGAACGGAAGAACTTGGCACCGCGGAACGCGCGGCGGGTGATGAGCGCCAGTGACACCGAAGCGATCAGCGTGCCCGGCACGGCGAGCACGGTGTAGAGGACCGTGACCTTCAGCGCCTGCCAGAACAGCGGGTCGTTCCACAGGCGGGTGAAGTTTTCCAGCCCGATGAAGCTGCCGCCGCCGGTCAGGGAGTAGTCGGTGAAGCTCATCACCACACCGGCGACGCCAGGACCGAACCGGAAGGCGAGGAAGAGCAGGAAACACGGAAGGACGAAGAGCAGGCCGATCCGGGCCTCGCGGCGCGCCTGCGGCCCGCTGCGACGGCCCCGGCGGGTGGGTTCCGCGACGACTGCCACGGGGATCTCCTTGCGGTACGGGGGAATTGCGGGGGAGGGTGCGGGGCCGGGATCCGGGTGCGGCCGGACCCCGGCCCCGCGGATGATCTAGTGCCGGTCACGGCACTAGTGCCGCGACGGGCGAACCTTGCCGGCTAGCGTCCGAGAAGTGCCTGCGCGGCCTTCTGCGCGGCGTCCAGCGCCTCCTGCGGGCTCTTCTTGCCCAGCAGCGCGGCCTGGATCTCCGGTGCCAGCACGCCCTGGACCTCACGCGCCTTGTCCTGGAGCGGGCCCACGGTCATGCTCGGCAGCGTGGCGCCGACCGCCGACTGCAGCGCGTCGTCCGGGTACAGGTCGCCGCCGGACTTCCGGGCCGGGAAGTAACCTGCCTCCTTCTGCAGACCGGCCGCGTTCTTCGACTCGGCAACGAAGTTCAGCCAGTCGCCGGTGTTCTTCTTGTCGGCGCCCTTCAGCATCGACAGGGCGCCGACCGTGCCGTAGCCGACCGGCTTGACGTCCTTCAGCGGCGGCTGGACGACGATGTTCTCCTTGCCCCAGAACGGCTCGACGTCCGTGGGGGTGTTCTGCCAGGTGCAGGCGATCTTGCCCTTGGCGGTCGGGGTCTGCTCCAGCTTGGGCGTGGTGGTGACCAGGTCCTTGTCGGTGTAGCCGCCGTCGACGAGCTTCTTCAGGTACGTCAGCGCCTTGACGCCGGCCTCGTCATTGAAGGTGACGGTCTTGCCGTCCTCGGAGAAGACGTCGCCGCCCGCCTGCCACAGCAGCGGGTAGAAGGTCATGTTGAGGGTCTGCTGGGTGTCGCCGTAGTAGCTGGTGGCGTAGTAGCCCTTCGCCTTCAGCTTCGGGGCCAGTGCCTCCAGATCCGCCCAGCTGGTCGGGTAGTTCTTCTCGCCGATGGCGTCGAACACCCGCTTGTCGCAGATCAGCGGGTTGGCGCTGGTCAGGATCGGGGTGGCGAGCGCCTTGCCGTCGATCGTGACGGACTTCAGCGCGAAGTCGGTGTAGTCGGACTTGGCGTCGGACGGCATGTACTCGTCGGCCGGGACGATGTTCTTGGCGTACTTCGGCAGTTGGTCCGGGATCAGGTAGACCGCGTCCGGGCCCTTGCCGGCGGCGATCGCGGTGGCCAGGGCGGTGTCGCGGTTGGCCCACGGGAAGGTCTCCACCTTCACCTTGACGCCCGCGTGCTCCTTCTCGAACGCCTTGACCAGGCCGTCCCAGTACGCCTTGTTCTTGGCCTCGTCGAAGATGACCGGGTAGGTCCACATGGTGACGGTGTTGTCGTCGCCGCTGCCGGAGCAGCCGGCCAGCACACCGGCGGCGAGCACGGTGGCCATGACCGGGGCGGCGACGGCGCGGACTCTCGAACGGCGGGTGAGGAGACGGGACATGAGGGGGTCCTCCGAGGACGTGAGGGTGGGACGGGGAAGGCGGGACGACGTCCGGTGGGACGTCACCGGGCGGGCACCGTCTGGACGGTGCCGGTGTGCCGGGCGCGTTCGGCGGCGAACGCCGCGAGATGGCTGCCGAGCGAGGTGGCGGGACCGGAGCGGACCGCGACCGGGTCGCCGGTGGCGACGGCGGTGACGAACGCCTCGACGAGCGCGGCGTCCCCGCCGCCGTGCCCGTCGGCCGCGTTCGAACCGGACGCGCCGAGTTCGTGCACGGTGGACTCGCCGGTACGGAAGTCCTGCACGGTGACCCGCTCGCCGTCACCGATCAGCCAGCCGTGCGAGCCGAAGATCCGGGTCTGCCGATGCGTCTGCTCGGTGAAGGCCACCATCTGGAAGGTGGCGGTCACCCCGTCCGTCAGCCGCATCGCCAGGACCTGGTGATCGACCACGTCGTTGTCGCCGCGGTATGCGCAGACGCCGTACGGCCCCTCGCGCAGGGCCCGTAGCAGCCCGGCCTCGTCGGTCGCCTCGGTGACGTGGGTGACCGGCCAGACCGCGCCCTTCTCGCGCAGCGTCGGAAGGTACAGTTTCGGCGCGCTGTACGGGCAACCGGGCTCGACCGCACAGTCGAGACACCGCTCGGCGGACCCGGCCGGGGCGTTCTCCGGCCGGAAGTGCTTGAGCCCGCCGAAGCTGGTGACCTGCTCGATCCGGCCGCCCATGACGTATGTGATCCAGTCCAGGTCGTGGCAGGACTTGGCGAGCAGCATCGGGGAGGAGTCCTTCTCGCTGCGCCACGGCCCACGCACATAGCTGTGGGCATAGTGCCACCAGCCCACCGGTTCCAGGTGGTCGATGGAGACCAACTGCCCGAGCACGCCGGAGTCCACGACCTCCTTCACCAGGTCGGTGTAGGGGGTGTACCGCATGACGTGGCACACCGCGAACAGCACCCCGGCCCGCTCCACGCCCTCGACGATCCGCCGGGTCTCCTCCTCGGTCGGGGCGAGCGGCTTCTCGGCGAGGATCGCGTAGCCGGCCTCGGCCAGGGCCAGCACCGGCTCCACATGGAAGCGGTCCTGGGTGGCGACGACGACGGCGTCGGCGATCCGGTTCTCGACGAGCGGGCGCCAGTCGTCGAACTCGACGGGGGCGCCGGCGGCGGCCCGCGCCGCGGGGCGGGGATCAGCGACGGCGACGAGTTCGGCGCGCTCGGGGTGCGCCTTGATCCACTCGGCGTACGTCAGACCGCGGTTGCCGGCGCCGACGAGCGCGACCCGGATGGGCCGGCCGGTGATCGGGGTATGCGTGGACACGGGAATCCCTGGTACTCGGTGGGTTGAGGCCTGATCCGAACGAGAGGCCCTAGTGGTCAGAAGCGCAGCGTGGCCGCGGTGTGGGCGACGCGGTCGCCCTCCTCCGGCAGCGCGGTGCGCTCGGTGCCGTCCTCGACACAGCCGGTGTGCAGCAGATGGCTGGAGTCGCCGCTGAACGCCGCAGGCAGCAGTTCGAGCCGGCCGCCGGTGAAGGTGGAGCCGGTGGCCCGGTAGCGGTTGGGGCCCTCGGTGACCAGCACATGGGCGGTGCCCTTGGGCGCGGCCGAGTCGAGGCCGGTGAGCTGCCAGTCGACGGTCCGTCCGGAGCCGGTACGGGCCAGCAGGGCGCCGTCCTTGTTGGTGCCGGTCAGACGCGTTCCGTCGATGCGCAGCCGCTGGTCCTTCGCCGAGGTCAACTTGAGTCCGGTGTCACGGAGTTCGCCGCCGAGGACGGTGATGTCGGCGTGCGCGAGCGAGACCGGGGCGGTGTCCTTGGAGCCGGTCAGGTTGCACTGGTCCAGGAGGAGCGGACCGGTGCCGTTGAAGACCGCGCCGTCGACGCCCTTCAGTGTGTTGCGTTGCAGGGTGAGCGGGACGGTGACACCGGCCTGGGTTATCTCCGCGCCCGCCGCGAAGACGAACGAGGAGTCGGCGATCACATTGGGGCGGGCGGACAGGTCCGAGGCCCGGGAGACGATCAGCGGACCGGAGGCCGTACAGCCGCGCATCTGCACACCGTCGGCGTTGACCCAGAGCATCCCGGAGCCGGCCAGCGACTTCTTGCCGATGACCAGTACGTCTTCCAGTGTCAGATCGGTGATCTTGACGCGGGCCACGAACCAGGAGCAGGCGTGCCTGCGTACCGTGATCCGCTTGGCCCTGCCGCCCCAGGCCGCACCGGAGTTGGCGAAGGTCATCAGTCCGGAGTTGCCGGTGTACACGAGGTCGTGCTCGAACTGCCCGTGCGTCACGAACGGGCCCTCGTCGTCACCGTCGCCATGACAGTTGGTGACGTAGCAGTAGGCGGAGGCCGTGAAGTCGTTGAGATGACGGGCATTGGAGGTGTGACAGTCCTCGACGTGCCCGTACAGACAGTAGATCTGCTGGGTGAGATAGCCGGCGCCCCCGTACGTGACGGACTTGGGGTTGGTCAGCGAGCACTGCTCGGTGCGGTAGTACGTGCACCAGCGGCGCATCACCACCGGCCAGAAGGTGCCGATGGCCTCGATGCCGGAGACGTCGCAGCGCACCGCGTACTCGTACGCGACCGGGTGCGAGCCGGTCATCTCGTCCTCGCCCCAGCCCTCGAAGACGAGGTTGCGGACGTGAGCGCGGTCGACGGGCTCGATCCGGGTCCAGGTGAGGGTGCGGCCGGCGGCCAGGTCCCAGCCGATCTGGTAGTTGACCCGGATGTGCGTCGCGTCGACGACATCGGTGACCTGGACGAGACGCTGGATCTCCTTCTCGTACTTGCCCGACAGGGCGTTGATCTCCACGGCCCACCACTGGCCGACCGAGAACTTCGCCGAGTCGCCGACCTCGAAGAGATCCGAGAGATCCGGCATCGCCGCGCTCAGGGTGTGCTTGACGGTGGTGTCGGTGACGGTGCCGCGGAAGGAGAGGACGGCGCCGAAGGGGTTGTCGTGGGTGTTCTTCTCGATGCCTTCGGTGCGCA
>NZ_JBEOYU010000075.1:0-9598 GCF_040297265.1 Streptomyces sp. NPDC001832 | reverse complement strand
GTCTGGTGCGTGCGCACCAGACGCCCCCGGCAACCGGACGGGACTTTCGAAACACGCCCTAGGACCAAAGAATGAGTGCACAGCGTCTTCACCGAACGACTGGGGGGCTTGCGAAACATGACAAACCGGTATCAAGTCGCGTCTCAAAACAACGTCCACCATATGATCGATCCAGGGAAGGCGACCCTTACCGACGTAGGGTGGGCCTTGGGACCGCCGGTGGGCCGGCGGGTCCCGAGCCGCCGCCCCGAGGGAGGTCCAGTTCAGTGACCAGCCAGGTCAGTAGCCCAGCCGAACAGGCCGATGAGGCCAGCGAGGCGCTCGTCGAGGGGCAGCGTGCCCTCCGTTCCGATCACACGGGCGTCGGCGAGAAGGAGATCCGCCGCCTGGACCGGGTGATCATCCGCTTCGCGGGTGACTCCGGAGACGGTATGCAGCTCACCGGTGACCGGTTTACCTCGGAGACCGCGTCCTTCGGGAACGACCTCTCCACGCTGCCGAATTTCCCCGCCGAGATCCGCGCCCCCGCAGGCACCCTGCCGGGGGTTTCGTCGTTCCAGCTGCATTTCGCCGACCACGACATCCTGACGCCGGGCGACGCCCCGAACGTCCTGGTCGCGATGAACCCGGCCGCTCTCAGGGCCAACATCGGCGATGTGCCGCGCGGCGCCGAAATCATCGTCAACATTGACGAGTTCACCAAGCGCCCGATGGCGAAGGTCGGCTACGAGACCAGTCCCCTGGAAGACGGCTCACTGGAGGCGTACAACGTCCACCCGGTGCCGCTGACCACGCTCACGATCGAGGCGCTGAAGGAGTTCGGGCTCTCCCGCAAGGAGGCCGGACGCTCGAAGAACATGTTCGCGCTCGGGCTGCTCTCCTGGATGTACCACCGGCCGACCGAGGGAACCGAGGCGTTCCTTCGCGCCAAGTTCGCCAAGAAGCCACAGATCGCCGAGGCGAACGTGACGGCGTTCCGCGCCGGGTGGAACTTCGGGGAGACAACGGAGGACTTCGCGGTCAGCTACGAGGTGGCACCCGCCTCGCAGACCTTCCCGACGGGCACGTACCGCAACATCTCCGGGAACCTGGCACTTTCCTACGGGCTGATCGCCGCGGGCCGGCAGGCCGATCTACCGCTCTACCTGGGCTCGTACCCGATCACCCCGGCCTCCGACATCCTGCACGAACTCAGCAAGCACAAGAACTTCGGCGTACGCACCTTCCAGGCCGAGGACGAGATCGCGGGCATCGGAGCCGCACTGGGCGCCGCGTTCGGCGGATCACTCGCGGTGACGACGACGTCCGGGCCCGGAGTAGCCCTGAAGTCGGAGACCATCGGACTCGCCGTCTCCCTCGAACTGCCGCTGATCGTCATCGACATCCAGCGCGGCGGCCCGTCCACCGGCCTGCCCACCAAGACCGAGCAGGCCGACCTGCTCCAGGCGATGTACGGACGCAACGGCGAGGCCCCGGTCCCGATCGTGGCCCCGAAAACCCCCGCCGACTGCTTCGACGCCGCACTCGACGCCGCCCGGATCGCACTGACGTACCGCACCCCGGTGTTCCTGCTCTCGGACGGCTATCTCGCCAACGGTTCCGAGCCATGGAAGATCCCTGAGATCGACGAACTCCCCGACCTGCGCGTCCAGTTCGCCACCTGCACGAACCACCGACTGGCCGACGGCACCGAAGTCTTCTGGCCGTACAAGCGCGACCCGCAGACCCTGGCCCGCCCATGGGCCATCCCCGGCACCCCCGGCCTCGAACACCGCATCGGCGGCATCGAGAAGCAGGACGGCAGCGGCAACATCTCCTACGACCCCGCGAACCACGACCTCATGGTTCGCACCCGTCAGGCCAAGATCGACGGCATCGAAGTCCCCGACCTCGAAATCGACGATCCGGGCGAGACACGGACACTCGTCCTCGGCTGGGGCTCCACCTACGGCCCCATCACCGCCGCCGTCCGCCGGCTGCGCGCCGCCGGACAGCCCATCGCCCAGGCCCACCTGCGCAACCTCAACCCCTTCCCGAAAAACCTCGGCGAGGTACTGAAGCGCTACGAAAAGGTCATCGTGCCAGAGATGAACCTCGGCCAGCTGGCCACGCTCATCCGGGCCAAGTACCTCATCGACGCGCGCAGTTACAACCAGGTCAACGGAATGCCGTTCAAGGCCGAACAGCTCGCGACGGCACTCAAGGAGGCCATCGATGCCTGAGACCAATGAACTCCTGCAACTGGTACCAAAGACCGAGGCCAAGCAGTCCATGAAGGACTTCAAGTCCGACCAGGAAGTGCGCTGGTGCCCCGGCTGCGGTGACTACGCCGTCCTCGCCGCCGTACAGGGCTTCATGCCCGAACTCGGCCTGGCGAAGGAAAACATCGTCTTCGTCTCCGGCATTGGCTGCAGCTCCCGCTTCCCGTACTACATGAACACCTACGGGATGCACTCCATCCACGGCCGCGCCCCGGCCATCGCCACCGGCCTCGCCTCCTCCCGCCGCGATCTGTCCGTCTGGGTCGTCACCGGGGACGGCGACGCACTGTCCATCGGCGGCAACCACCTCATCCACGCCCTGCGCCGCAACGTGAACCTGAAGATCCTGCTCTTCAACAACCGGATCTACGGACTCACCAAGGGGCAGTACTCCCCCACGTCCGAAGTAGGCAAGATCACCAAATCAACGCCCATGGGCTCGCTCGACGCCCCCTTCAACCCGGTGTCCCTGGCCATCGGCGCGGAGGCCTCCTTCGTCGCCCGCACCATCGACTCCGACCGCAAACACCTCACAAGCGTGCTGCGCGCGGCGGCCGACCACCCGGGCACGGCGCTGGTCGAGATCTACCAGAACTGCAACATCTTCAACGACGGCGCCTTCGAGGTCCTCAAGGACAAGGACCAGGCGCAGAACGCGGTCATCCGGCTGGAGCACGGACAGCCGATCCTCTTCGGCGCGGACGACGACAAGGGCGTCGTCCGCGACCCGGCCACGGGTGACCTCGAGGTCGTCACCGTCACCGAGGAGAACCGGTCGCAGATCCTCATCCACGACGCCCATGCCGCCAGCCCCACCACGGCCTTCGCACTGTCCCGGCTCGCCGACCCCGACACCCTGCACCAGACCCCCATCGGGGTACTGCGCAGCGTCGACCGGCCGGTCTACGACACGCAGATGGCCGAACAGCTCGACACCGCCGTCGAGAGAGACGGCAAGGGCGACCTCGCCGCACTCCTCGCGGGCAACGACAACTGGACGGTCGTCGGCTAAGGGCTGTCCCGTAATCCGTGGTAGATCAGCGCGCAGCGTCAGATGCGGTGCATCGCAAGGCGGAGGGACGTCCGCATACTCGATGTATGCGGACGTTCCGACAACGCGGCGAGGTGCCGTAGCTGTCGTCGCGCGCCCGCCAGGGATTACGGGACAGCCCTTAGCGGAACATCGGCCGACGGCACCCCCAGGGGTACTTCGAATCGCCGGACGGGCTGAATTTCGGCCCGTCCGGCGATTGCGGCCAGGGGTGCGGCCGGCCACCGCGCACCATGTGGCCATGACCCTCGACCGCCCCGCGTACCGCATCAAGCGGCGTCTGCTCGGCAGAGCGCTCACCACCCAGCGCATCAGCGAGGAGAAGCTGAACAACCGGACGGCACTCGGGGTGCTCGCCTCCGACTGCATCAGTTCGTCCGCGTACGGCTCCGAGGAGATGCTCCGGGTTCTCGTACCCGTCGTCGGCGCCGCCGCGTTCACGCTGCTCATGCCGGTGACCGGCGCGATCCTGCTCGTACTGCTGCTTCTCACGCTCTGCTACAGCGATGTCGTGATGATCTACACCCGAGCGGGCGGGTCGTACGTCGTCGCCCGCGAGAACTTCGGGCCCAATGTCGCGCAGATCGCCGCCGTGGCGCTGCTCGTCGACTACATCGTCACCGTCGCCGTGCAGGTCTCGGCCGGTACCAACGCCCTGATCTCGCTCGCCCATCTCGTCGGCGAGAACTTCACCGGGCTGGACCATCTCCAGCTCCCGGTCTCCGTCGCCGTCATCGTGCTGCTCGCGTACGGGAATCTGCGCGGGGTGCGCGAGGCGGGCCGGGCCTTCGCGCTGCCCGCCTACCTCTTCATGACCGCCGTCGGCCTGGTCCTTGCCGTCGCGGCGGTGCGCGGGCTCACGGGCGAGCTGCCGCACGCCGATCTGCACGCCGCCGGGGTCGTGCCGCTCGGCACCCCGGGCAACGGCTGGCTCTACGGCGCCTCGCTCTTCATCGTGCTGCGCTCGTTCGCCAACGGCGGCTCGTCCCTCACCGGGCTCGAAGCGATCTCCAATGGCATCTCCACGTTCCGTGAACCTCAGGGCCGCAACGCCCGCCGCACCCTCATCGCCATGAGCACAGTGCTCGGCATCCTCGTGCTCGGTGTCTCCACGCTGGCGCACTTCACCCATGCCGTGCCGTACATCGACGGCACACCGACCGTCATCGCGCAGGAGGCCCATCTCGCGTTCGGCAGCGGGCCGCTCGGTACGGCCGGGCTGATCTTCGTACAGCTGGCGACCGCGCTGGTCCTCTACACCGGCGCCAACACCCCGTTCACCGGCTTTCCCTACCTCGCGAGTTTCGTCGCCAAGGACCGGTTCCTGCCGCGGGTGCTCACCCGGCGCGGGCACCGGCTGGCGTTCTCCAACGGCATCATCTCGCTGGCCGTCGTCTCCCTGGCGCTGCTGCTGGTGACCGGCGCCAGCGTGGACAGGCTGGTGGCGCTGTACGCGATCGGCGTGTTCACCGCCTTCACCATGGCCGGGGCCGGCCTCACCGCGTACCACCTGCGGCGCCGGGAGCCGTACCGCAGGCTCAAGATCACGGTCAATGGGCTCGCCGCGGTCAGCTCGGCCACCGTGGTGCTGATCTTCGCCGTCACCAAGTTCACCGAGGGCGCCTGGCTGGTCGTGGTGGTCTTCCCGCTCGGGGTCTGGGCGCTGACGCGGATCAACCGCGAGTACCGCCGCGAGGCAGCAGTGCTGCAGAGCATCCAGGCTCCGGGCGCCGACCGCCCGCGCTTCCGCCGCCATCTGGTCTTCGTCCTCGTCGAGACGCTCGACCTGGCGACACTGAAGGCCCTGCGGTACGCGCATGAGCTGCGCCCGGACGACATCCGGGCGGTGCACTTCGCGATCGACGAGGCGTACGGCCGACGGCTGGCCGCCCGGTGGGAGGCGACGGCCGCCACCTCCGTCTCCCTGGAGCTCGTGCAGTGCCCGGACCGGCGGCTGCGCCATGCGATGAAGGAGCTCGCGTCCCGCACCACGGAGGACGGGGACACCTGGCTCACGGTGCTGGTCCCCCGGCGGACGTACACCAACGTGCTCGGAAAACTGCTGCACCGGGGCACGGGTGAGCAGATGGCGAGAACGCTGGCGCAGCTGCCGCATGTGGCGGTCACGATTCTGCCGTTCGATGTTTCGCGGGCGCTGCGGACGCTGGAGGAGGGGCGCGCGCCTCAGCCGGACTGACGACGCAGCTCAGGAAGGGGAAGCCTGCTGCCTCTGCGCGTCGTACGTGTCGCGCGCCGCGACTTCCGGCCGACGAGCACAAGGTCACCGTGCAGCCGCACCTCACGGGCCCCATGTCATGAACGTATGGCGATACGGCTATGACATGGCGTCCTCCCGACGCTACCGTCGTGCAGTCGGCGGAGCAGTTGACACGAAGACATGCCGGGAGGGCCCGTGAAGGGGACAAATGAACAACGGGCCGGACTGCTGTCCGGTATCGGCGCATACGGCCTGTGGGGGATCGTCCCGCTGTTCTGGCCGTTGCTGAAGCCCGCCGGCGCGATCGAGATCCTCGCCCACCGCATGGTCTGGTCCCTCGGGGTCGTCGGCATCGCACTGCTGGTGCTGCGGCGCTGGTCATGGATCGGTGAGCTGATACGGCAGCCGAAGAAGCTCGGCCTGATATCGGTCGCGGCGGCCGTGATCACGGTCAACTGGGGTCTGTACATCTGGTCCGTGAACAACGGCCATGTCGTCGAGGCATCGCTCGGCTATTTCATCAATCCGCTGGTCACCATCGCCATGGGCGTCCTGCTCCTCGGTGAACGGCTGCGCCCCTTGCAGTGGGTGGCGGTCGGCACCAGTGTCGTGGCGGTGTTCGTGCTGGCGATCGGTTACGGACGGCCGCCGTGGATCTCGTTGACGCTGGCGTTCACCTTCGCGACGTATGGCCTGGTGAAGAAGAAGGTCGACATGGGCGGCCTGGAGTCGCTCGCCGCCGAGACCGCCGTGCTGTTCGTACCGGCGCTCGGCTATCTGCTGTGGCTGGGTGCGCAGGGCGATTCGACGTTCACCTCCGAGGGTCTCGGTCATTCGGCGCTGCTGGCCGCGACTGGTGTCGTCACGGCCGCGCCGCTCGTCCTCTTCGGGGCGGCGGCGATCCGTGTACCGCTCTCCACGCTGGGCCTGCTGCAGTATCTGGCGCCGGTCTTCCAGTTCGTCCTCGGCATCCTGTACTTCCACGAGGAGATGCCACCGGAGCGGTGGGCGGGGTTCGCCCTGGTGTGGCTGGCGCTCACGCTGCTGACGTGGGACGCGTTCCGGACGGCGCGGCGGACGAGGGCGCAGGCGCAGACTCGTGCGGCGCAGCTGGCGGAGCAGCAGAATCCGACGGCCGGGGATTCCGCTTCGTCTTCCTCCGTCGCAGCCCCGGCGAAGTGACCGGCACCCGCACCGATACTCAGTTGCTTTTTTAACTCAGTTGCGTTTTTCTGGGGGCCCACGGAACCGCAACCGAGGAGTCCGCATGCCCACAGCCGCACCCACCACCCAGGTACTGATCGTCGGCTCGGGTCCGACCGGCCTGACCCTGGCCTGCGATCTGGCCCGGCGCTCCGTCGACGTACGCATCATCGAGAAGTCCACCGGCTTTCCGCGCAGCTCGCGGGCCAAGGGCCCCAACCCCCGTTCCCTGGAGGTCCTGGACGACCTCGGCGTCGTCGACAGGGTCCTGGCCGCGGGCTCGGCACCGCTGCCCATGCGCAAGTACCGGAACGGGCTGCCGATCGCCGACGCCGACCCGTTCGAGACCTCGCGCCCGACGCCGGACACCCCGCACGACCGGCCGTGGCTGATCGCCCAGTGGCGGCTGGAGGAGATCTTGCGGGACCGCCTGGCGGAGTACGGCGTACACGTCGAACTCGGCGCGGAAGCGACCGGGCTGACGACGGACCGCGACTCGGTGACCGTCGGGCTCGCGGACGGCCGGAGCATCGGGGCGCGGTACGCAGTGGGCTGCGATGGCGCCCACAGCCCGGTGCGCAAGCTGCTCGGCATCCCGTTCGAGGGGAAGACGAACGAGGAGCAGGTGATGGTCTGCGGGGACGTGGAGGTGGACGGCCTCGACCGCGGCTACTGGCACCAGTGGTTCGACGAGGACGGCGCCGTGATGCTGTGCCCGATCCCGGGTACGCGGTCGGGCTGGTGGTTCCAGGCGGGGCCGGAGCGGGACCGTGCCGGCGCCCCCGTACCGCCCTCATTGGAAAGCTTCCGGTGGCTCTTCGCCAAGCACACCGGACTGCCGGGCACCCGTCTGACGCAGGCCACCCTGCTGTCCACGTACCGGGTCAACGAGCGCATGGTCGACCGCTACCGGGTGGGCCGCGTGCTGCTGGCCGGGGACGCCGCGCATGTGCACTCCGTCGCGGGCGGACTGGGCATGAACACCGGGATCCAGGACGCGTTCAACCTGGGATGGAAGCTCGCCCGGGTCGTCACCGGCCAGGCGGATCCCGGCCTGTTGGACACGTACGAGGAGGAGCGGCTGCCCGTGGCCTCCTGGACGCTCGGCATCACCTCCGAGCGGCTGCGGGTCACGCTCGACGCGATCCGGCAGCCGGGCGGCGGCCTGGACGCGGCGGTCACCGGGGAAACCACGGGCCTCGGCCTGGGCTACCGCTGGAGCTCACTCTCCCCCGCTGGCTCCACCACCCGCCTGCGAGCGGGCGACCGCGCCCCGGACGCCCCCTGCCGCAACGCCGGAACAGGCCTGCCGACCCGCCTGTTCGAGGCGTTCGCCGGACCGCACTTCACCCTGCTGGGCTTCGGCCCGGGCACGGCGGACGCGCTACGGGCGACGGAGGCGGCGTACGGCGACGCGGTGCAGGCGTACGGGGTGGACGCGGGCGGCCCCGCCGATCTGGCCGACGATGCGGGCCACGCCCGCACGGCGTACGGAATCGAGCCAGGCACCGACACCCTCGTCCTGGTCCGCCCGGACAACCACGTGGGACTGATCGCCCCGGCGGCGGACAGCCAGGCCGTCGGGGCCTACATGGACCACCTGAGCGGTACGGCATTCAGGCGGCTCTGAGCGCGTCGCACCGGGCAATCCCGGAACTACCACAGGCTTATATTTTCCTGACATTTATGAGCCGATCCACATGCACGTCCGGGAACTCCCGCGTGCTCCTGCGCACCGCCACCGCGGCCCTGTCCACGCTGTCCTTCCTGGTCTTCGGAACCTCACCCACCGCCCAGGCGAATGCCGGCGTGGACCGGGTCCGCCCGTCCGGCCCCGATTCCCCGCACCGCGTCCGCACCACCGAGGCGCACCCGCAAAAGCACTTCCCCGCCCCTTGGTCAGCCGAGCGCGCCGACGCCCCAATCGCAGTGAACTCGGCGATGTGATCATTCGGTGAGCCTAGGCGCGTTTGAGCCAATCCTTGTTGACAGTTCATCACCGGAAGTCGAACAATACTGAGGCGGAAACGGAACGTACCGTGTCGTGTCGTTCCTGCTGCTCGCACCGTTCGTGCCGTTCGTGCCGCGACGAGCCGATCGGGGGACGGCTCGCCCGGCCGACGGCACGAGTGCGATGCGCCGTGCGTCAGGCGGTGATGTCCTTCGCCGTGAAGCGGGCCCAGGCCGCCGAGCCGAACACTGCCGCGTACAAGCCCTGCAGTCCCAGGTTCTTGACCACCTCGTCCCAGTACAAGGGGTCGCGCAGCAGGTCCGCGTACGACATCCAGTAGTGCGGGCAGCGGATTGGGTGCCCCTGCCCGCCCCTACGATTGCGGCTTCAGCCTGCAACATCGAAACCCTCTCCGGTGAGTGCGACAAAAGCATCCTCCAATGAGGCCCGTTCGACGCCGAAGGACCGCAGGCGTACGCCGGCATGCACCAGCGCCGCACTGAGGTCCGCGAGTTCGACGTCGCCCGGCGGGACCTCGGCGCTCACCCGGTCGCCATCGACCGTGATGCCGGTGACGCCCAACTCCTTGAGGGCGCGGGTGGCTTCACCTGGGTCGGGGGTGGTGACGGCCAGCCGGCCGCGCACCCCTGCCGCCGGGAACGCTGAGGTCGAGGCCGTCGACCGCGAGTTGGCCGCCGCGGTACCGCTTGGCGAGGCCCCGCGTCTCGATCACAGCCCCGGACTCGGTCACCGCCCTCGGCTCGGTCAGGGTCCCAAGCTCTGTCATACGTACTCCCCGTGACTCCTCCCCCCCGGATAAATCCGGGGGGCTTCTCCTGTCGGTGGCTAGGCCACGTCGGGAAGGGCCAGCCCGGCCCTGAGTGCGACGTTCCATGCGCCTACCCGGTCCGCGT
>NZ_JBEOYU010000074.1:0-11355 GCF_040297265.1 Streptomyces sp. NPDC001832 | reverse complement strand
GGGGTGGTGCTGGCCATGCCGGGGTGTACTCCTGTTCTCGCCCTTCCAGCCTAACCCGGCAAAGCGGGCGTCTCAGTCAAGGCTGTCAGAGAGGGAAGTACGGAGAGCGCATCACGGTGGGAGCCGATACCTCGTCGGACGGAACGGCCGCTGGCCAGCGCGACCGTTCGACCACCCAGCAACGCAACGATGTTGTGGGCGTCGGGCATTTCCAAGCGCGCACGCCACTGCTCCTCCCCGCCGCTTCGCCAGTCCGCAAGCCGAGCGTTGAACGCCTGCGGTGCCTCGCCAGCGCAGCAAGGCGAACTTCCCGCCACAACGGCCAGTCGCTTTTCGTGAGAACGCGCAGGTGCACCATGCCGATGAGTCTGACGCGACGCCCGCGGAGAAGTCCACGACATCAACCTCGACGCCACTCGGCCTTCGGAAAGACGCGGTGGCGATCCGGTAAGTCGGGACACCAGGTACCACGCCGGCTCTGCAGTCAACCCCCGAAGGACTTCCGGAGCCGACCACTAAGTTATAAGGGCCTCAGTTGGTCTGGACGACCACGGTCTTCGCCGCCTTGTCATGGAGGCACTGCCGGTACGGCTTGTCTGTGAACATGAACACGATGTTGATCAGCCACCACAGGCACAGGCAGCACAGCAGGGCCGGCAACCACAGCACCACGGCCCGTAGGAACGACGCAGCAATGTCCGGCACCCTGCCGTCGTTGAGCATCGCGACCCGCAGATTCAGCAGCCGCTTGCCGACGGTCCGGCCGTCCTTGTGTGTGAAGTACGTGTCGTACGCGACGTAGGCCACCACAGCGATGAGCAACCAGAGCAGTTGGCGCCCGCTGTACGTCTGGCTGAGGAGAGCGCCGACGTCGCTTCTGCCGCTGGTGCTCTGATTCATCTCGACCACGCCACCCCACGGCAACGCGATCAGATACAGCGGGATCGTGATGATCACGAAGTCGATCAGCCTGGCCAGAATCCGCTTGCCGGGCTCGCCGAGCGGCGGCATACCGGCCAGCGGATCCACGCCCCCGTACGGGCCACCGCCGCCGTAGAGACCGGGATCGTACGGCGGAGGAGGCGGAGGCGGCGAAGGCGGAGGCGGCGGAGCGCCGTCGTACGGCGGACCCGACGACGGCCCCTGCGGCGCCTGAGGCTCCTCCGGCCCCCGAGGTCCCTGCGACTCCTGAGGCCCCTGCGGTTCCTGCGGCTCCTGAGGCCCCTGCGGTTCCTGCGGCTTCTTGAGGAACGGGTCGTCCTCGGGTGGCTGACCGGACGTCGGCGGATCGTTGCTCATGGGGGCAGTGCACCCCGGCCCACGGGCGCCCGCAACGGCTCAGGTGCGTTCGGGGGAACGGCACGTCACCCGAAGGCCCCTCCCCCGATGAGCCGTCAGCCGGAGGAGTGGGCTCCGCGGGCCCTCGCGCGGAGTCAGCCCGCCACGAAGGTGTGCGCCGCCTTGTCGTGCCAGCACTGGCGCCATGGCCGGTCGAACAGACACCAGAGCACATTGACCACGCCGACGACCAGGACGCCCAGCACACCGTAGACAAGCCAGCGGCGCAGCGCGGCAGCGAAGGACGGGGGCTCGTGGGACTCGATGTCCCGCACTTCGAGTCCACAGAGCTTCTTGCCGAGCGTACGGCCCCACTTGGCGGTCGGCAGCGCCTCCAGCAGGACGCCGAGCACGAGGAACGCGCCGAGCACCCCACCGAACAGACCAGCCGTGGTGGAGTCCACCAGCCAGACGGTGACCGTCTCACCGGACAGCTTCGCCGCGCTGATCTTCTCGTCGATGTGGTCCATCGCCCGCGAGACGAGCGGGAAGCCGATCGCGCCGACGAGCGCGGCCAGCACCACCGTGTCCACGAGCCGGGCGGCAAACCTCTTGCCGAGTCCGGCGGGCCGGGCCGATGCCTGGGCCTGGGCGAGTTGCTGGAAGGGGTCGTTGACCGGGGGCTTCCAGGGCACGACGGGCTGGTCCGGCTGTCCACCCTGGGCACCGAGCTGCGGGGGAGGCTGCTGCCCCTGGAGCGGGAGGTGGGATGGGGATGGGTGTTGCTGAGGTTGGTGTTGCTGAAGCTGCGGGTGGGCCGCCTGGTCGGGCTGGGCGAGTTGGTGGACCTGCTGCACCCAGGAGGCTGCACCGCCGTCGGGGCCCGAGGTGAGAGGACTGTTGAGCTCGGCGGGGGCCTGGGCTGGGGCCTGGTGCCGGGCCGGGGCTGAGGGCTGTGCCGAGGCGGGAGCCTGGTTCTGTGCCCGAGCCGGGGGCTGGTTCTGTGCCGGGGACTGTGCGGGAGCCTGCGCGCCGGTCCCGGGGGCGATCGCGCGGGCCGCCATCGTGCCGTCCGTGGGCTCCTGTTCCGTCGTCCGGGGAGCGGGCAGGCGGGCGCCCCGGGCCGCGGCGCGGATCACGACCGTACCGTCGGCGGGCGAGCCGGGCGTGGCGCCACCGCCGGGGCCGCCCGGACGGTCGGCCCGGATCGCTACGGTGTTCTCGGGAGCCTGGCTACGGCCGTCACGCATGGCCGGCAACGCACCGCCCGTCGGATCCGGGGAGGCCGGCCGACGCAGGTCTGCGGGGGCCCGGTCGGCAGGTTCCCGGATCGCTGGGGTTCGGTCGGCAGGTTCCCGAATCGCGGGGGGCCGGTCCGCAGGTTCCCGGATCGCGGGGACCCGGTCCTCAGGTTCCCGGATCGCGGGGACCCGGTCCTCAGGCGTTCGCGGATCCCGGCCAAGCCCCGCCCCGGACTCCTGCCCGGACGGCCGGCCCAGCTCGCCCTGCCAGCCCGGTTCGCCCTGATCGCCGGGCTGCCCGGTGCCGCCCCAGGAGACCCGCCGGTCGCGTTCACCGCCGAAGCCGGTCTGCCGGGAGGCGTCGGCCTGCCACGCGGTGGCCGGTTCGGGGCGGTTGTCCGCGTACGGCTCCTCGTCGAGGAACACCGGACCGGTCTCGTCCACCGGCGCCAGGGCCGGCGGCTGCGGCTGTGGTTCGGCCGCGGCTCCGGATGACGTCGCGGGCATCGACTCGCCCCGCTGAGGGGCGGGCCGGCTCGTGCCGGGAACCCACGAGGCGCCGTTCCAGTACCGGATATATCCGGGAATGGACGGGTCGGGGTAGTACCCCTCGCGGGGGCTTTCGTCACCGGGTGCCGGGGTTGGGGCGCTCATCACCGTGGTCCCGTATCTCTTCGAGGCCTCAATACAACGGGTCCACATCTATCAGAAGCCCGCGTATCCCTGGGCCAGTCCAGGCGTTTGGTCCACTTTCCGGTCACGCCGAAATTTTTTCCGGAAGTCGCTTCATGGATGGCGAGGTGGGCGGTCTCTCCCTGTGCGGACCGGTCGCGGGACCGGCAGCCCACAGGCACAAAGGACGCAGTCGGGCCCATTGGTGTGAACCCGTCTGCCGCAGCCTTCGCAAGGCGCGGTGTGATCTTCGTACTGACGCAGAGTGATCAGCATGGATGTCACGCCGCAGCAGTCTCCCAAGTCCCCCCATTCGACCGAGCCTCCCGTTGAACCCCCCGGTACCAGCCCCGCAGAACCCCCCGGAACCGGCCCCGCACCGCTGGACCCGGCACCGCCGGACCCGGCGCCGGCCGAGCTGCCGCCCCCCTCGCTGCGTACGACGCTGCGCAGGGCGGCCATGGGTGCGGTGGCGGGCGCTGTACTGGTGACGGGTGCGGTAGTGGCCGTGCCGGAGGACGAGGACGCCGTGCCGCCGCCCTCGCCGGGTCCGGTTTCGCGGGCCCTGAAGGCCAGGGACATGGGGTCCCCCGCCTCCCTCTCCGATCTGACGGCGCTGATCGGGGACCGGCAGCAGTGGGTGGGCACGCATCCGTCCGACGCTCCGTCGTGGGCGTTGCTCGGTACGGCCTTTGTGGAGTGGGGGCAGCGTTCCGCGGACGCGTCGTACTACAGCCGGGCCGAACAGGCACTGAAGCGCTCGCTGGACATCGAGCCGGGTGAGAACGGGAACACGGCGGCCTGGGTGGGCCTCGCGACGCTCGCCAATGCCCGGCACGACTTCGTCACGGCGAAGAAGTGGGGCGAGACGGTACGGGCACGGCAGCCGAAGCAGTGGAACGTGTATCCGGCCCTGATCGACGCGTACAACGGCCTCGGTGACTACAAGTCCGCGAACGCGGCGGTGGAGAAGTTCACGGCGCTGCACTCCGGCGCCCCGGCACTCATCCGGACGGCGCAGCGATACCGTGACCGCGGCCTGCGCGCGGACGCGCTGGCCGACGCGCGGGCCGCGGCGGACCGGGCCACCACACCGGCACAGAAGGCGGAATGCCTGCATTTGCTGGGCGAACTGGCCTGGGCGCGGGGCGAGCCCGATGAGGCGGTGGCGCAGTACAGCGCGGCGCTGCGGGCCGACCGTGCCCACCATCCGTCGCTCGCCGGCCGGGCCAGGGCGCTGGTGGCGCTCGGCCGTACGGACGAGGCCGAGCGCGACTACAAGGCGGCGGTGGCCGACCTCCCCCGGCCCGAATACATGCTGGACCTGGGTGAGTTGTACGAGTCGCTGGGCCGGGACGAAGATGCCCGAAGCCAGTACGCGCAGCTCGGCAAGGTTCTCGAGCATGACGACGGCCAGGGCGTGGACAACGCACTGCTGCGCGGCCGTTTCGAGACCGATCACGGAGACCCGGCCGCTGCGACGAAGTTGCTGAAGGCGGAGTGGGACCGGTCGCACCGCAGCGCGGCGGTGGCGGACGCTCTGGCCTGGGCACTGCACCGCTCCGGCGACTCGTCCTCCGCACTGCAGTACGCGACGCGGGCGGTCGAATCGGCTGGGCACAACGCCCGGTACCTGGCCCACCTGGGCGCGATCCAGCAGGCGTTGAAGGACTATGGTTCGGCGCGCCGCAATCTGGGGGAGGCCCTGCTCACCAACCCGCACTTCTCGCCGCTGGAAGGGTCCCGGGCCCAGAAGGCCCTGGACTTGCTGGGCGGCCCTCCGCCTGACGTCCCGCAGGCCATGGAGCCCGCCCGGGTACCCGAGCCGGCGGCGAAGCCCGCGCCCGCGAAGCCGCGGCCCGCTGCACCGGCGCCGCAGCAGCAGGCGCCCGCCAAGGCCCCGGCCGCATATGTTGAGCAGCCGCCGATGGGGCTGGGCGTTACCTCGCCCGGGTCCCACTTCGGTTCGCGATGACGCCGATCAGCCCGTCCGAAGTGCCTTCCGGCACGAGCGACGCATGAGAGGTTGTCGGGTGGCCTCTGAGGCGGGGGCCGGGGTTCGCCGGGCCCCCGCCTTCACCGCTCAGAGGTTGCCGCGCTTCTCCTGCTCGCGCTCGATCGCCTCGAACAGGGCCTTGAAGTTGCCCTTGCCGAAGCCCATCGAGCCATGGCGCTCGATCATCTCGAAGAAGACGGTCGGGCGGTCCTGGACCGGCTTGGTGAAGATCTGCAGCAGGTAGCCGTCCTCGTCGCGGTCGACGAGAATCTTCAGCTCGCGCAGGATCTCCACGGGGACACGGGTCTCGCCCGCCCACTCGCCGAGGGTGTCGTAGTACGAGTCCGGGGTGTCCAGGAACTGGACGCCGGCCGCCCGCATCGCGCGTACCGAGGCGACGATGTCGTTGGTGGCGAGCGCGATGTGCTGGACGCCCGCGCCGCCGTAGAACTCCAGGTACTCGTCGATCTGCGACTTCTTCTTGGCGATCGCCGGTTCGTTGATCGGGAACTTCACCTTCAGGGTGCCGTCGGCGACGACCTTCGACATGAGGGCGGAGTACTCGGTGGCGATGTCGTCGCCCACGAACTCCTTCATGTTGGTGAAGCCCATGACCTTGTTGTAAAAGCCGACCCACTCGTTCATCCGGCCCAGCTCCACATTGCCGACGCAGTGGTCGATGGCCTGGAAGGTCCGCTTGGCGGGCGGTTCGACGATCGGGTCCGCGGCGACGTAGCCGGGCAGGTAAGGGCCGTCGTAGCCGGTGCGCTCGACAAGGGTGTGGCGGGTCTTGCCGTACGTGGCGATGGCGGCCAGCACGACCGTGCCGTGCTCGTCCTTGACCTCGTGCGGCTCGGCGAGGCCGAGGGCGCCGTGCTCGACCGCGTACGCATAGGCCGCGCGGGCGTCCGGGACTTCGATGGCCAGGTCGACGACGCCGTCGCCGTGCTCGGCGACATGGTCGGCGAGGAAGCGGCCGTGGTCGGTGGACGCCTTGATGACGGAGGTGAAGACGAAACGGGCGGAGCCATTGGTCAGGACGTAACTCGCAGTCTCGCGGCTGCCGTTCTCCGGTCCGGAGTAGGCGACCAGCTTCATGCCGAAGGCTGTCGAGTAGTAGTGCGCGGCCTGCTTGGCGTTGCCGACGGCGAAGACGACCGCGTCCATTCCCTTGACCGGGAAGGGGTCGGCCTGCCGGGCTGTGTCGGGGGTGGTGTGCAGAGTCTCAGTCATATTCGAAGACTCTCGCCGCTTCGCAAGGTGCGCAATAGTTTGCGAATCCGCTGGGCAATCTGCACAGTCGACGGACATGATGGCCGGGCTATCTGTACATGATGACCATCACAGTGGCCCCCGGAGGCACACCATGGCGATCGATGACCTGGACGGGCGACTCATCGTACTGCTGGCCCGCGAGCCCCGCATCGGCGTCCTTGAGGCATCGCGCCGGCTCGGCGTGGCACGCGGGACGGTGCAGGCGCGCCTGGACCGGCTTCAGTCGAATGGAGTCATCCGCGGATTCGGCCCGGCCGTCGATCCGGCGGCGCTCGGCTACCCGGTGACCGCGTTTGCGACCCTGGAGATCAAACAGGGTCAAGGAGCCGATGTACGGGCCCACTTAGCCGGCGTTCCGGAAGTGCTGGAGCTGCACACCACCACCGGGCACGGCGACATGCTCTGCCGTCTCGTCGCGCGTTCCAACGCCGATCTTCAACGGGTGATCGACCGGGTTGTCGGTTTTGATGGCATCGTCCGGGCCTCCACGGCCATCGTCATGGAGAACCCGGTTCCGCTGCGCATCATCCCGCTCGTCGAGCAGGCCGCGGGGGACAACAGCTTCTGAGCCGAGGAGTGGCGTGTGAGCTTCTGGGAGTACCTGGGCAACCGGCATCAACAGCTGCTCACCGACACATTCCAGCACGCCAGTGCCGTATTCCAGTGCATGGTCATCGCCACCGTGCTGGGCGTCCTGATCGGGGTCGTCACCTATCGCAGCGGATGGGCGGGGTCGCTGGCCATCACGTCGACGGCGACGATCCTCACCATCCCCTCTCTCGCCGCGATCGGTCTGCTCATCCCGCTGGTAGGGCTCGGGGTCGCGCCCACGGTGATCACTCTGACGCTGTACGGGCTGCTGCCCATCGTCCGTAACTCGATCGTGGGGCTGCGGGGCGTCGACCCGTCGCTCGTGGACGCGGCGAAAGGCATCGGGATGTCGCGGCCGGCCCGGCTGTGCCGGGTGGAGCTGCCGCTCGCCTGGCCGCCGATCCTCACCGGCATCAGGGTCTCCACACAGATGCTGATGGGCATCGCCGCCATCGCCGCGTATGCGTCGGGCCCCGGTCTGGGCAACGAGATCTTCCGCGGCATCGCCTCGCTGGGCAGCGCCAACGCGATCAATCAGGTGCTCGCCGGCACGATCGGCATCGTCATTCTCGCCCTGCTCTTCGACGCCGCGTACGTACTGCTCGGGCGGCTCACCATTCCCAGGGGGATCCGTGTCTGAGACCGCCGGCAGTGCCAGGACGACGAAGGCCGCTTCCGGCGCCACCATCCATCTGGACAACCTGACCAAGCGCTATCCGGGCAATCCGAACCCGGCGGTGGACAACGTCACGATGGACATCAAGGCCGGTGAAACGGTGATCTTCGTCGGCCCGTCCGGCTGCGGGAAATCCACCACCCTGAAGATGATCAACCGGCTGATCGAGCCGACGTCCGGGCGGATCAGGATCAACGACGAGGACGTCACCGACATCGACCCGGTGAAGCTGCGCCGCAAGATCGGTTACGCGATCCAGTCGTCCGGGCTCTTCCCGCACATGACGGTCGCCGAGAACATCGCCCTCGTGCCGAAGATGTCCGGCTGGTCGAAGGTGAAGGTGAAGGACCGGGTCGAGGAGATGCTCGATCTGGTCGGTCTCGATCCGCGGGAGTTCCACGGGCGCTACCCGCGGGCGCTTTCCGGCGGACAGCAGCAGCGGGTGGGCGTGGCGCGTGCCCTGGCGGCCGATCCACCGGTGCTGCTGATGGACGAGCCGTTCGGCGCGGTCGACCCGATCACCCGCGACCACCTCCAGGACGAGCTGATCCGGCTCCAGCACGACCTGCACAAGACGATCGTCTTCGTCACCCATGACTTCGACGAGGCGATCAAGCTGGGTGACCGGATCGCCGTACTGCGGGAGCGTTCACACATCGCGCAGTTCGACACCCCGGAGGCGATCCTCACCAACCCGACGGACGACTTCGTCTCGGGTTTCGTCGGTGCCGGGGCGGCGCTGAAGCGGCTCAACCTCACCCGCGTGCGGGATGTGGAGATGGCCCAGTTCCCGACGGTGACGGTCGACGAGCCACTCCAGTCGATCTTCAACAAGCTGCGCACCAGCCTGCACAACGAGCTGCTGATGCTGGACCGCAGGAACCGCCCGTACAAGTGGCTGCGGCGCGGCGACCTGATGCGGGCCCGGGGTTCGCTGGCGCGTGCCGGGCAGCTGGTCCATCACACGGTGACGCGGGACGCGACGCTGCACGACGCGCTGGAAGCGGTGCTGATTGACAGCGGCGGGCGGGCCGCGGTGACCGGGCGGCGCGGCGAGTTCATCGGGGTCGTCGACATGCACACCCTGATGAACTCCGTCCACGAACTGCTGGAGGCCGACCGGCTCGCCGCCATCGAGCACCAGCACGACCTGGAGGACATGCGCGCCCACCAGACCGAACAGGAGCTGGAGGGGGGTGCGGGCTCATGAATCCCAACTCCCCGCTGGGTCCCGAACCAGCGCGGACTCCGCGCTCCCCCGGCCCGGCGAACACGTCCGACAGAGACCGCCCGCCCGGCGAACACGACGATGTCATGGACCATGCCTTCCACGACGAGGAGGAGGAACCCCCTCCACCGGCGGGACCGCGGCGCCGGATCACCTGGCGCAAGCTGGTGCTGCTGCCGGCCGCGCTCGCGATCGTCCTGGCCATCACCTATCTGTGGATCACCCACACCCACCTCGACTCGATCGCGAGGAACTCGCTCACCGGCGGCAATGTGCGGCTGCGCTGGTGGCAGCATGTGAGGCTGACCGCGATTTCGACGTTCTGGGTGCTGATCATCGCCATCCCGCTGGGGATCGCGCTCACCCGGCGGAGGCTGCGCAAGGGCGCCCCGCTGGTCACGGCGGCCGCCAACATCGGGCAGGCGACCCCGGCGATCGGCCTGCTGGCGCTGCTGGTCATCTGGCTGGGCATCGGGCCGACGACGGCGATCATCGGCATGGTGATCTACGCGGTGCTGCCGGTGTTCTCCAACACGGTGGCCGGTCTCAAGGCGATCGAGCCGAGCCTGGTCGATGCCTCGCGCGGCATCGGCATGTCGGCGATGGGGACGCTCACCAAGGTCGAGCTGCCCCTCGCCGTCCCGCTGATCCTGGCCGGTGTACGGACGGCGCTGGTGCTCAACGTCGGTACGGCGACCCTGGCCACCTTCGTCGGTGGCGGCGGCCTCGGGGACCTGATCACCTCGGGCATCCAGACCCAGCGGATGCCGGTGCTGGTGCTCGGCTCCGTACTCACGGTGGTGCTGGCACTGCTGGTGGACTGGCTGGCCTCGCTGGTCGAGCTGGCGTTGACGCCGCGCGGACTGGAGGTGGGGTGAGGTGGGCCCGCGGAAGGTGCGTGTCGGGCTCGTGGGGGCGGTGGCGCTGGCGCTGACGCTCGCCGGGTGCGGGCTGAAGAGCGGCTCGCCGATGGTGGACAACGTGATGCCGGGCTCCGTCGGCCAGGGGCGGCCACTGCACGGAGCCTCGCTGACCGTCACCTCGAAGAACTTCAGCGAGAACATCGTCCTGGGCCAGATGATCGGCCTGGTCTTCAAGGCCGCCGGCGCGGAGGTCCTGGACCGGACGAACCTGCCCGGTTCGATCAGTGCGCGCGAGGCGATCGTCAACGGCAGTGCGGATGCGATGTACGAGTACACCGGCACCGGCTGGATCACCTATCTGGGCCATGCGAAGCCGATCGCCGACCCGTTGGAGCAGTGGAAGGCGGTCCGCGACGAGGACCGGAAGAACGGGGTGACCTGGCTGACGCCGTCCACCCTCGACAACACCTACGCGCTGGCCATCAGCAGGAAGAACAACGCGGAACACCACCTGCGGACGCTCTCCGATGTCGCCGCACTGGCGAAGATGGACCCGTCGGCGGTGACGATCTGCGTGGAGAACGAGTTCGCCTCGCGCGACGACGGGCTGCCGGGCATGGAGAAGGCGTACGGGATGTCCCTCCCGGCCGCGAACATCAAGAAGATGGACGCCGGGATCATCTACACCCAGGTCTCGCAGTCCAACTCCTGCTTGCTGGGCGAGGTGTTCACGACGGACGGCCGGATCAGGGCCATGGACCTCGATGTGCTCGTGGACGACAAGCACTTCTTCCCCAATTACAACGCGGCGCCCGTCATCCACACCAAGACCTTTGAGAAGTACCCGGAGATCGCGGGGCTGCTCGACCCGGTCAGCAGGAAGCTGACGACGGGGGTCGCCCAGGTGCTCAACGCGAAGGTGGATGTCGACGGGCAGGACCCGCACGAGGTGGCGAAGGACTGGCTGATTCAGGAGGGGTTCATCAAGAAGGGATGAGGAGCTCTCACCGACGATCCGAAGGTGCTCAATCGACGCCCGCATGCTGCGCGGGCTCGCCCACCCCCTGCGTATCCGACTGCTCAACACGCTCCGCGAGTTCGGCCCCGCCACCGCGTCCAAACTCGCCGACCGGCTCGGCGAGTCCAGCGGTGCCACCAGCTATCACCTGCGTCAACTGGCCACGTACGGCTTCGTGGAGGACGACCCGACGCTCGGCAAGGGCCGCGAACGGTGGTGGCGGGCGCTGCATTCCGGCAGCGCCTTCGACACGAAGATCATGCGAGACGCCGGCCCCGAGGTCCGCGGCGCCATGAACATGGTGCTCCATCGGATAGCTAGCGAGTGGACCCGTGCCTTTAGGCATGGGGGGAATCGCTTCTCAGGACTGCTCTGACCTCAACTGTCCCTACGGATATCTGTTGTTGACCCCAGCTAGATGCGTGGCGTGTGTATAGTGATCGTGTGACTGTGACGCGGAAGGTCCGCCGGTACTCCGGCGGCGTGTACGACTTGGGCCTGCACGTGGTGTGGTGCC
>NZ_JBEOYU010000073.1:0-12792 GCF_040297265.1 Streptomyces sp. NPDC001832 | reverse complement strand
TTTCGTTGTCTTTCTTTGGTGTGGTGGGCCTTGGGGGGGGGGGGGACGGCCCGGGGCGCCCCCCCCCCCCCCTCCTCCTCGTTTCCCTGCTCCTGCGCCTCGCTCCCGTCGTCTACTTCTTCGGCAGCAGCTCCGGGCTGAGCATCAGGGTCCGCAGCTGGGCGCGGGTGAGCGGCGGGGTCTTGAGGAGCGGGCCCTGCGCGCTGTCGTCGTCCTTGAGACCGGTGCTGTTACGGACGTGCAGCAGCCCGCCGTCCTTCAGGGTGAGCAGGGCCTTGAGCTCGGGCCCCCACAGGGGTGCGCCCTCGTAATTTTCCATCGTGTCGCTCGAGATGGTCAGGACCCGCCCGTCCGGGAGTTCTTCGCGCACGCAGTCCGCCGGGCGCGGCTCACCGTTGGTCGGATTGCACAGGTCCGCGGCCGGATCGAATCCGTCGGCCTGCTCGGCGACGGTCTTGCCGTCCATCTGGTCGATGGTGAGGTAGCCGACGCCGCCGTCCCTGCGGACGGCGTACTCTCCGTCCAGCGGCCCCACCGGGTGATACTTGGCCTGCTCCGGTGTGGCCTTCTTGATGACGACCGGGAGCGAGACCTGTTCGACGCTCCCCACGCCCTCGGGCAGCAGCCGGGCCAGCTCCTTGCCCTTGCCGCTGTCACCGGCGAGCTCGACCGAGGCCGCCACCGACGACTCCTGCGGCTTCGCCCCCGGGGGGAAGCCCGGCAGCGCGACCATCCCGGCGGCGGCCACCGCGAGTGCCGCGGCCGATACGCCGGCCCGGCGTCGCAGGCGCACCCTGGCTGCCCTGGCGTAGACCGCCTGGGTGGACACAGCCGGCTGCCCCGCGTCCTCTGCGACCCGCCCCAGCAGTTCACGAACGTCGTTCATACGAATTCCTCCACCATCTCGGCGCGCAGCGCCGCCAATCCCCGAGCCGTGTGGCTCTTGACCGTGTTCTCCCGCATCCCGAGCAGCTCGGCCGTGGCCTCCACGCTCATGTCCTCCCAGTAGCGCAACACCAGTACGGCCCGCTGCCTGGCCGTGAGCCGGGCCAGGGCCGCCCGCACCGCGAGGCCGGTGTCCGTGTCGGGCGCATGGCTCGCGCGGTCGGGCATTTCGCCGTACGACTGTTCGCGGCGCCAGAACCGGCGACGGGCTGCGATGTAGGTGTTGACCAGGGTCTTGCGTGCGTACGCTTCGATGTTGTCGAGCCGCCCGTACCGCCGTCCGCCGAGCACCACTTTGACCAGCGTCGACTGGACCAGGTCCTCGGCCTCGTGCCGGTCGCCGCACAGCAGATACGCGCTGTGGAACAACGCGGTACGTCTGCCCTCGACGAAGGCATGCAGCGCGGCATCGGCATCGATCCGCATCGTCAGGACCCCTCTCCGGGTCCGCGGGTGCGGACCGTCTCACCCTTCCAGTGCGGCGGGACGCACAGCGGGTTGCGGCAGAGGCCCAAAAAAATAGAAGAGACGGTACGGACCCCGGCCCGTACCGCCTCTTGCGCATGCTGCCGCTACTTCACAACGAGGAACCTCCCTGTAATACCCTGGTACCAGAAAAGCCCATTACCTCGTTCGTCGATCGACTCCAGACCGGCGCCGTAAGGACTACAAGTGGAACTGGCCTATTACTCGGACTATGCCGTGCGTCTGGTCAACACAGAGGAGCCGGCCCGCAACAAGGACTCCCTCACCTCCGTCGAGGCGGTCCGCGAGCTGTTCGGCGTCAACCAACAGGCGGCCCGGCGGGCGGCCGATGCGGATGTGACCCGCTTCCGGTCCGTACGGGCACGGCTGCGCGCGGTCTTCGAAGCGGCTGACGGCGGTGACGAGACACTCGCCGTCGACCTGCTCAACTCACTGCTGCTGGAGTTCCCGGTCAGCCCGCAGATCTCCGGGCACGATCTCCGCGACGAGGACGGCAAGCCGGACTGGCACATGCACCTCGCCGATCACCCATCGAACGCGACGGCTGGGTACGCCGCCATAGCGGCGATGGGCCTCGCCTTCCATCTCACCTCGTACGGTGTGGACCGGCTCGGCATCTGCGAGGCGGCGCCGTGCCGCAACGCCTACCTCGACACCTCGACCAACCGCTCCCGCCGCTACTGCTCGGACCGCTGCGCGACCCGCGCCAACGTGGCCGCCTACCGGGCCCGCAAGCGCCTGGAGACGGAACGCGCCGCCGACACCGGCCGCAGCGCGGAAGCCGCCCAGGCCGCCACATCCCGCAACGACCGCTGATCCTTCTTCAGCGGCCGGTAGCGCGCCCGGACTCGGGCCAGGACGAGTTCCTCGGGCACCGTCCCGTAATCCGTGCTGTCACCGCCTGCGAAGGTGTTGTCGGCCAGCACCCACCAACCGCCCCGACGGCGCTCGACTGCCCGCTTGACGATCAGCAGATCCTGCTGGAACGGATGCCGAAGAATCACCACGTCCCCGGGGCGCACCGTCGCCCCGTACTGCACGAGCAGCCAGTCCCCGTGATGGAGCGTGGGCACCATCGACGGCCCCGTCACCTCCACCACCTGGAACGGCACACGCGCAGTCGACCCTCGCCCAGACTGCCCCTGCGTCAGCTCAGGCAACTCCGGCACCTCCCGCATCTCTCCGGCGCCTCACCGGTCCGTCCAGTACACCGTCCTGCACAGCGTTCCGTACATTCGGCCACTGGGCCCATCCTCACCCTGGACTTTTGGCCTAAGCCGATGGGGGCACCCGCTAAAACCCGCTTCTCACGGAGTAATGTCCCACCTGAGAAGACGATCACGAGGAAGGAAGCTAAATGCTTTCCCGCCTGTTTGCCCCCAAGGTAAAGGTCAGCGCCCACTGCGACCTGCCCTGCGGCGTGTACGACCCGGCCCAGGCCCGCATCGAGGCGGAGTCCGTCAAGGCCATCCAGGAGAAGTACCAGGCCAACGAGGACCCGCACTTCCGGGCCCGCGCGGTGGTCATCAAGGAGCAGCGTGCCGAGCTCGCGAAGCACCACATCTCGGTGCTGTGGAGCGACTACTTCAAGCCCCCGCACTTCGAGAAGTACCCGGAGCTGCACCAGTTGGTCAACGACGCGCTGAAGGCGCTGTCGGCCGCGAAGGCGTCCACGGACCCGGCGACGGGCCAGAAGGCGCTGGACTACATCGCCCAGATCGACAAGATCTTCTGGGAGACCAAGAAGGCTTGATCTCCCCCTAGGTGGCCTGACCTGCACTTTCGCGGGTCGCGCCACCTAGCTGTCCGCACCCGGTCCGCAGGCCGCCGAGCACGGCGTCCATGACGGCCCGGGTGCGGTTCTCCGGGCTCCGATGCGCTTGGCTCAGGCCTCGGGTGCCTCCGGCTTGACGACGATCTCACGCTTGAGGATCTTGCCCGTTGCCCCCTTGGGCAGTGCGTCGGTGAACGTAACGATCCTCGGGTACTTGTAGGCGGCCACCCGCTGCTTGACGTAGTCGCGCACATGGTCGGCCGAAGTCTGTGTACCGGGTCGGAGTGTCACTACGGCGGCCACCTCCTCCCCGTGGACCTCGTGCGGCACCCCGACAACGGCGGCTTCGGCCACGGCCGGGTGCTCGTAGAGCACCTCCTCGATCTCGCGCGGGTAGACGTTGTATCCGCCGCGGATGATGAGGTCCTTCTTCCGGTCGACGATGAAGTAGTAGCCGTCCTCGTCGACACGGGCGAGGTCACCGCTGTGGAACCACCCGTCCCGGATGGCTTCCGCAGTCGCATCCGGGCGGTTCCAATAGCCCTTCATCACGTTTTCGCCGCGGATCGCGATCTCGCCGACTTCGCCCGGGCCGACCGCGGTGCCATCGTCCGCGACGAGCCTGAGCTCGACTCCGCGGACGGGGAGACCGATCGAACCGGCCTTACGCGGCCGGTCCGGGGCGTTGAACGCGGCGACCGGCGAAGTCTCCGAGAGCCCGTATCCCTCCAGCACAGTGACATTGAATTCCCGCTCGAAGGCGTGCAGCACCTCGACCGGCAGGGAGGCTCCACCGGAAACGGCCACGCGCAGGGGTGAGAGGTCCAAGCCGTCCCGGGGCCCGGCCTGGAGCAGGGCGGTGTACATCGTGGGGACACCCACGAAGACCGTAACCCTGTCCTGGTGCATGCTCTTCAGCGCCTTGGCCGGCTCGAACCGCGGCAGGAGGGTCAGGGTGGCGCCCGCAGCGACGGCGGCGTTGAGAGCACAGGTCTGCCCGAAGGCATGGAACAGCGGCAGCCCCCCGAACAGTACGTCGTTCGGCCCGACGCACAGCAGCGTCTCGGCCGCGGTGGCCGCGTTGGTCATCAGGTTGCGGTGAGTCAGCTCGGCACCCTTCGGGGTCCCTGTCGTGCCCGAGGTGTAGAGGATCACGGCGGTGTCGTTCTCCGCCCGGTCGACGACCTCGAACGTCGGTTCGGTGGCCTCCAACAGGGCGTCGAAGGCCACCGGGTCCGTGACCAGGCATTCGACCCCGACCTCTGTCGAGGCCTTCGCGGCTTCGTCCGCGCACAGCGGGGACGCCAACACGATCCGGGACTCGGAATCCCGGAGCGTGAACGACATTTCTCGCGCCTTCAACAGCGGATTCATGGGCACCACTACGGCGCCGGCACGGAGGATGCCGTAGTACGCGACCGGGAAGTAGGTGACGTTGGGCATGGCCAATGCCACGCGATCGCCCGGCTGGATACCCCTGGCCTGCAGCAGTGCGGCTATCCGGGCGCTGGCGTCGTTCAATCGGGCATAGGTGAGAACGGTCTCTTCCTGACGGACGGCGACCCGGCCGCCGTCCGCCCAGGCTGCTTCCGTCAGAAGTGTGGCCAGGTTGTTCACGGTTTCCCCTTTGATCTGTGCTGGTCGCAGCCATCGATGGCTGCGCGGTCCGGCCGGGCTTGCGCAGTTCTGTGTGCGATCACGTCACGGGGCGTGATCCCCCCGCGGCCGGGTCCGGCGTCGGGGCTTTGCAGATCCCCCCAGAAGTCCGGTGTCAGCGCACGCCCCTGATGCGGAGTCAGCCACAGCCTCAACATATGGCGTTTCAGCTCGGGCTCGTCAAAGTCCTCGTACTCCGTACGGGAATGCAGAACCACGTGGTTGTTCAGCAGCAGCAGGTCCCCGACCTCGAAGTCGACGTCGAGCCGCATCTCTGGAGCACCTGCCAGTTCGTCGATGAGGTCGAACAGCTCCACGTCCGCCCGCTCCAGGCGGGGAACGTCGGGGAAGCGCTGAGCGGACTCGAGGTAACGGCGGTTGTAGCGCATGCTGAGTCTGCCCGCGGACCAGGACGCCAGCGGAAGCGCGTAGTACGGGCGCTCACCAGGGGCGTGTTCCTCCCGGCGGTCGAGGAAATGGGTTCGGTACAGGCGCTCGACCAGGTCGGGCCGCCGCGCCAGGAGCGCGTTGTAGACCGCCGCGGAGCTGACCACGGAGATACGCCCACCGGAGCGGGCTGCTCGCAGGCCCAACAGCCCGAGAACATCGGATCCGTCGGTGTGGAACGGCAGCATCTGTCTGGTCTGATAGCCACGCGTTGCGAAGTCGGACAGGGTGCGACCGGTGTCCCGGACGTGGCCGAGCATGTGGCCCGCCGCGTTCTGCGACACCGGGACACCCAGGTGTTGCCCCAGTCCCCAGAAAATGGTGCTTGCCCCGGCCTGGCTGTAACGCTCGACCGGAATGCGTTTGACGAGTACGAAGCCGCGTCCGTTCTCCAGCACGTCGGCGATGCGTTCCAACTCCCCCGCCAAGGTCGGCAGTGGAAAGTCGCCGCCGCTCACCTTCAACAACGGAACATCCAGCCTACGCACTGCGCGCAGGGCCGCCTCGAGCTCGTCAATCTGCGCCGGTGAGAGCCGCAGGACCCACTCGTCACAGTCCGCCAGGTCCATGCCCTTCCATACGGCTGGTCCGGTGCAGGGCCGGTGCAGCACGTTGGTCTCGCTCGTCATGGTGGCCTCCCCGGGGTCATGCCTCCGCCCAGCCGGAGTCGCCTTCGGCTCATCGCCGACTGCGGCCCGGAATACGCGCGAACGACCCGTCTCCTTTCGCCGCGGAAGAATCCCACGGATTTGGTACAGAAACTCTGGGTCATTGATCCGCACGGGAATTCCGTACCGAATTTCCAGGGCTGGTCAACGGTTGAACTGTTTGCCATGGTGTTCTCCGCCGGATTTCTGATCTGCCGGTACGCGGATCCATGCGGCGCGCTCCATCGCAGTGCTGCCACGCTAGGTCACGGCCTGGGTCAGCGCTTGACCTCACGTGACACATGACCTAACACTTCGGGACAGAGCCCCCTGGAGAGCCCATGAAGCCCCTTGTCCGCAATGCGGCACTGAGCAGCTACGTCGAGGTCAGCCAGTCCCCCGGCGTCGACCCGCAGGCACTGATGAAGCGTGTGGGCCTGGACCCCGTCGGTCTCGTGGTCCAGGACAGATGGATCTCCGGTGCGGCCGTGATCCAGCTGCTCGAGCTCTCGGCGGCGGCCTCACACCGCGAGGACTTCGGTCTGCTCCTCGCCGAGCGCCGCCGCTTCTCCAATCTCGGCCCCATCAGCCTGGTCATACGCGAGGAGCCCGACGTCCGCAGCGCGATCGAGCTTCTGGTCCGGCATGAGTACATGTACAACGAAATGCTCCGAAGCCGGCTCTCCGAGGCGAGCGGCCTGGCCACCCTCAAGGTGAGCCTGGAGCTGGGTGAGGCCATGGCGGCCCGCCAGGCCACAGAGCTGGCCGTCGGTGCGTTCCACCAGGTCCTGCGCAGCTTCCTCGGTGCGCGGTGGCAGCCCGCGTCCGTGTGTTTCACGCACGGCGCTCCGGCGGACACCAGGACCCACCGGCGCATCTTCGGCCCTGTAGTGGAATTCGACCAGGAATTCAACGGGATCGTCTTCCAAACCAGCGATCTCGATGCTCTCAACCCCATGTCCGACCCGCTTCTACGGACCTACGCCCGGCAGTACTTCGAGTCGATCGCGGTGTCGAGGGACACCACCGCGCTGGGCCGCGTGCGCGAGCTGATCGAAGTCCTGCTGCCGACCGGGCGCTGCTCCATCGAGCAGGTCGCAGGCAGCCTCGGCGTCGACCGGAGGACCGTCCACCGGCACCTGTCGGCCTCGGGCGAGACCTTCTCCTCCCTCCTCAATGCGACGCGTACCCAGCTCGCGGAGCAGTTCGTGGCGAACCCGCGCCGCTCATTGACCGAGATCTCCGGGCTGTTGGGATTCTCCGCACCGAGTGCCTTCTCCCGCTGGTTCAGCGAGCGGTTCGGCTGCAGCCCCAGCCAGTGGCGCACCCAAAGGACCAGGCAGCAGGCTCTCGCCGAGGAATGACACCGGCGTTCACCTGCTACGAGCCTCGCGGCCGGGGCACGCGGCCGACCAGGTCCCCAATTGATAAGTCTGGTGTCGCCTACGGTTAAGCGTCCGACGTAACAGAGCCTTAACGTGGCATTACCGCAAGGGAGTTCGTCGGCCAACGAGGACGGGCAGGGACCCTGCCCGAAGCCGCGTCTCCCTCCGGGACCCATTGATCATATCCGGGTTGCCCAACGGTCACGGCATCCCGTCTGCGATCCCCACTCCACTCCTCCCCAATCCACTCAGGCTTCGCATGGCAGGCAGCGATGGGTGCAGCGAGTGAAGCCCCGACCTCAAAGGAGATGGACCCGTGCAGTTCTTCGACGACTCCCTGTATCCGGAGAACCAGGAGAAGCTGGTCATCCAGGCCGCGCCCTACGGGCCGGAGTGGCTGCCCGGTGACGCCGACGACATCCCGCTCACCATGGACGAGCACGTGCAGGCGGCGGTCGACTGTTACAACGCCGGCGCCACGGTGCTGCACATCCACGTGCGCGAACTGGACGGCCACGGCTCCAAGCGCATGTCCATGTTCAACGAGCTGATGGGCCGGCTGCGCGAGGCCGTGCCGGACATGGTCCTCCAGATCGGCGGGTCGATCTCCTTCGCCCCCGAGGACGAGGGTGCCGACGCCAAGTGGCTCAGCTACGACACCCGCCACATGCTGGCGGAGATCACCCCCAGGCCGGACCAGGTGACGATCGCGATCAACACCAACCAGATGAACATCGTCGAGATCTTCGACGACGAGGACATCGAGGGCACCTCGATCGCCAAGCCGGGGTACTACCAGGCCTACCGGGACATGGTGGTCGAGGCCGGCCCGGATTTCTACCTGGAGCACCTCAAGCGGCTGCGCGCCAACGACATCCAGCCGCACTTCCAACTCGCCAACATGGCACAGCTGGAGACCGTGGAGCGGCTGATCCGCAAGGGCAACTACTGCGGGCCGATGGTGCTCAACTACGTGGCCATCGGCGGCGGTTTCGCCGGCCGGCACCCGGCCGACCTGATCGAGTTCATCCGCCGTGTCCCGGACGGCGCCGTACTCACCATCGAGGCATCCATGCGTGCGGTGGCGCCGATGAACGCGGTCGGTATCGCTCTGGGCGCGCACGTGCGGGTGGGTAACGAGGACAACCTGTGGCGGGGCAAGGGCGAGCGGATGTCCTCCGTGGAGCAGGTCGAACAGATGGTCAAGATCGCTGACGCGATCGGCCGGGAGGTCGCCACCGGGCCGGAGGCGAAGAAGATCTACAAGATCGGCGAATGGTACGCCGACACCGACCAGACCCTGGCCCAGCTCGGCATGGCACCCAACCGCCGCCCCGGTCAGCGCGGCTTCATGCTGCGCGACGTCTAAAACGTGCTTTGAAAGTCCCGTCCGCCCGCGGCCAGACGGGACTTTCGAAACACACCCCAGAGCTGACCCGACCCCACGAGCAGCGGTCGCGGGACGGACACGGCATCCAGTCCCAGCCGATCGGCGCCGCCCGCGACCGCCACCCCCACACACGAACCAACGGAGCACGTCATGGCACACGCTATTCGCTTCCACGAAACCGGTGACCCCGGCGTCATGCGGTGGGAAGAGGTCGCCGTCGGCGACCCGGGCCCGGGCGAGGTGCGCATCCGGCACGTCGCCGTCGGACTCAACTTCGCCGACACCTACTTCCGTTCCGGCCTGTACCCGGCCCCGCTGCCCGCGGGACTCGGCGTCGAGGCCTCGGGTGTGATCGAGGCCGTGGGCGAGGGCGTGACGCACGTCGCCGAGGGTGACCGTGTGACCTACACCGGCAGCCCGCTCGGTGCTTACAGCACGGAGCGGATCATGCCTGCGGACTCGCTGATCAAACTGCCGGACGAGATCAGCTGCGAGACCGCCGCCGCGATGACCATGCGCGGCCTCACCTCGGCCTACCTGCTACGCCGCATCCACCCGCTGAAGTCCGGCGACACCGTACTCCTCCACGCAGCCGCGGGTGGCGTCGGACTGATCTTCTCCCAGTGGGCGAAGCTGCTCGGCATCACCGTGATCGGCACGGTCTCCAACGAGGAGAAGGCCAAGATCGCCCAGGCCCACGGCTGCGATCACATCATCTACTACCGGCGCGAGAACGTGGCCGAGCGGGTACGCGAGCTGACCGACGGCAAGGGCGTCCCGGTCGTCTTCGACAGCATCGGCAAGGACACCGTCGCCGGATCCATGGCCTCGCTGCAACGCCGCGGCCTGCTGGTGTGCTTCGGCACCGCCTCCGGAGTCCCGCCGCTCGACGCCATGCAACTCGCCATCCACGGCTCGCTGTACGTGACGCGGCCCGCGCTCGCCGACTACATCGCCGAGCCGGCGGAACGGGACGCCCTGGCCGGTGAGCTGTTCGACCACGTCGCGTCCGGACGCATCACGGTCCAGATCAATCAGCGCTACGCACTTGAGGACGCGGTACAGGCACACCGCGATCTGGAAGCGGGCCGGACCACCGGGTCTTCCGTCTTCGTCCTCTGAGCACGCCGTGCCCCCCACGTCACCCCCAGGAGTGAGCACATGCCTCAAACCGTCAGCCCGAGGGAAGCCACACCCGCCCTGGTGCGCCCGGGCGTCCTGCGCACCTCGATCAGGGTTGAGCCGCTGACCTGCACCATCGGTGCAGAGCTCTTCGATGTGAACCTCGGCGACGCCTCCCGCGACGAAGAACTGCTCGCCGAAATCAAGGCGTTGCTGCTGCAGTACAAGGTCCTGTTCCTGCGGGACCAGGACATCACCCACGCCGAGCACGTCGCCTTCGCCTCACGCTTCGGCCCGCTGGAGGACCACCCCGTGGTCGGCAGCGACCCGGACCACCCGGGGCTGGTGCGTATCTACAAGGACCTGACCAGCAAGCCCGAGCACTACGAGAACGCACTCCACTGCGACGCGACCTGGCGGGAATGCCCGCCCATGGGAGCCGTGTTGCGCTGCGTGGAGACGCCCGAGGTGGGCGGCGACACGATCTGGGTCAACATGGCCGAGGCGTACCGCAGGCTGCCTGAGCACGTCAAGACGCAGATCGCGGACCTGCGCGCACGGCACAGCATCGAGGCCACCTTCGGCGCCGTCATGCCCATGGAGCAGCGCCACCAGCTGAAGGCCCGGTTCCCGGACCCGGAGCACCCGGTGGTACGCACCCATCCCGAGACCGGCGAGAAGATCCTCTTCGTCAACGCCTTCACCACACACTTCGCGAACTACCACACGCCCGAGAACGTGCGATTCGGCCAGGACTACGCGCCCGGAGCGGGCAACCTGCTGGCCTACCTGATCAGCCAGGCGGCCGTCCCCGAGTACCAGGTGCGCTGGCGCTGGCAGAAGAACAGCTTCGCCATCTGGGACAACCGCTCCACACAGCACTATGCCGTTCAGGACTACTGGCCCGCCGTCCGCAAGATGGAGCGTGCGGGAATCGTCGGCGACAGACCCTTCTGAGCCTTGACCAGAGACGAGAAAGGTGACGCCGATGGCACTTCACACTGCCGGCACCACGGTGCCGGAAACGTCTCCCGCTGTTCCGGCTGTCTCCCGCAGGTATGCCTGGTTGGTGTTCGCCCTTGGTTTCGGGCTTCTGCTGTCCGACTACTTGTCGCGGCAGGTTCTCAACGCCGTCTTTCCGCTGCTGAAGGCGGAGTGGCTGTTATCGGACTCCCAACTGGGCTCCCTCAGCGGCATCGTGGCGTTGATGGTCGGTCTGCTCACGTTCCCTCTTTCGCTCCTGGCGGACCGCTGGGGCAGAGTCAAGAGCCTCGTCATCGCTGCGACAGTGTGGAGTCTGGCGACGTTGGGCTGCGCGCTGTCGGCGAGCTACGGCCAGATGTTCCTGGGCCGATTCATAGTCGGTGTGGGTGAGGCGGCCTACGGGAGCGTCGGTATCGCTGTGGTCCTCAGCGTCTTTCCCGTCCGGCTGCGGGCCACGCTCTCCGGAGCGTTCATCGCGGGTGGGTCGTTCGGATCCGTGCTGGGCGTATCGGTCGGCGGTGTCGTCGCCCAGCACCTGGGCTGGCGCTGGGCCTTCGGCGTGATGGGGATCTTCGGGCTGGTACTGGCCGCGGTCTACGGCCTCGTGGTCACGGAGAAGAGGCTGGGTTCAGCAACCGGAGCCACTGCCGCCGCATCCGGCGAACGGAAACCGGTCCGGACCCTGCTGCCGCGGCTGTTCTCCTCGGTCTCGGTGGTCTGCGCCTACATAGGCAGCGGGCTGCAGATGTTCATTGCGATGGCCCTGCTCGCCTGGATGCCCAGCTTCCTCAACCGCTACTACTCCATGCCTTCCGCGGAGGCCGGGCTGACTGCCGGCGTCTTCGCACTGATTACCGGAGTCGGCATGATCGGCGGAGGGATGGCTTCGGACCGGCTCAGCCGCAGGGTTGCGGCCCGGAAGTGGACCGTTGCGATCACCTGCAGCTTCGGGTCACTCGTGCTGCTGACGGCGGGATTCCAGCTGCCGACCGGTCCGCTGCAGCTCGTGGTGATCGGCGCCGGGACGCTGCTGTGCTGCGCCACGGCCGGCCCGGCGGCAGCCATGGTGGCGAATCTGACCCCTTCCGCGATCGCGGCGACGGCCTTCGCCACACTCACCCTCGCCAACAGCCTGCTCGGGCTTGCCCCGGGGCCCACACTGACAGGCGTGCTCGCAGACCACATGGGCCTGCTCGGGGCGCTGCAGGTGATCCCGCTTGTCGCGGTCGCGGGCGGTGCGGCTTTCGCCGTCGGCAAATGCTTCTACGAGAAAGATCTGCGCCGCCTGGGTCTGCTTCCCGATGCGGCCCTCAAGAACCTGGAGCTGTAGTCATGCACCCTGCCACACCACCGACGGTCGTGATCGTCCCCGGACTGCGCGATCACGTGCCGGAGCATTGGCAGACGATCCTCGCGAACAAGACCGCCGACGTCCGTGTGATTCCGCCGTTGACCAATGACAGGATCAGTTGCGGCGCTCAGGTCGCCGCCTTGGAAGGGGTGCTGTCGGACATCTCCGGGCCGGTCGTGCTGGTCGCCCATAGCGCCGGCGTGATGACCACCGTGCACTGGGCGCAACGCCACCGGCGTCCGGTCAAAGGGGCGCTGCTGGCGACGCCCCCCGACTTCGACACCCCGATGCCGGAGGGCTACCCCACCCTGGAAGCCCTGAGCGAGAACGGCTGGATGCCTGTGCCACGGACGCCCTTGCCCTTCCCCAGCATCGTCGCGGCGAGCACGAACGATCCCCTGGCCGATTTCGATCGCGTTACCGATCTCGCCCGGACGTGGGGCAGTCGCCTCGAGAACCTCGGCCCGGTCGGTCACCTCAACCCTGCCTCCGGTTACGGCGAATGGCCTCAGCTTGACGTTTAAGGTGCTTGATCCTTTCCCGCGTTCCGCCGGGTGTTCGTTTGGGGTGGTTTGCCCACATGGTGGTGGGGTGCGGGGCGTCGG
>NZ_JBEOYU010000072.1:0-14800 GCF_040297265.1 Streptomyces sp. NPDC001832 | reverse complement strand
CGAGGACGACCCTCCGCCTTGCGATCGCACGCACCAGACGCCGCGGGGCCCGCCCTTCGGGCGGACGACGGGACTTTCGAAACACGCCCTAGTGCTACAGCGGCTCCCGTGCCGACTCGGTGTTCCATGCCCGTGAAGGCATCTGCGGGTGCCGCGGAAGCGCGTCGAACGGGCCGGAGGGCCGAATCGACCAGAACATGAATCTCAGGTTCTGTCCGGCGGGGTGACGCCCGGGCGCGCTGCGCCCGTCCACCGGGAGAAGGGGCGGCCGCGCGGTAGTACCGCCGTCAGGAGGGCGCCGAACGCGGCGCCCTCGATCCCCACGCCTATCTGAGGGCCCCGCAGTGCCGACGGCATCGGCAGCGACAGCAGTGCGCCCACCACGAGTGCGGTGGCCACCGCCCACACCATGCCGCGGGTCCTGGCCAGCCCGCCCGCCAGCGTTCCCGCGGCCGCGGCCATCGTGATCGGGGTGAGGAAGTACGGGTACGCCAACGTGTCCAGCCCCCGCTCCTGCGCCCACCAGGTGTAGGCGGGCGGTAGGAGGGCGGCCGTCAGCGCCGTCATGACCAGCACCACGAGGAGGGCACGCCGGGCCGGCCGGACCCGGTCCTGCACCATGAACCGGGCCAGCCGCCATCCGCGCACCGCCCCGGCCAGCGGCACCCCCAGCAGCAGCGCCAGCAGAGCAAGCAGCCACCACGGATCCAGCAGCTGGGTCATGTACACGTACTGCGTCCACACCACAACGTGCAGCGGTCCCGGCAGCGCGGCCAGCCGCTCATCCATGAACTGGCCGAACTCGATCTGCCACTGAAGCCCGAAGACGGTGTCCGCCGCGGCGACCACCGCCCCCGCCACCACCAGCCCAGGCACCGCGACCGTCAGAGGCGGCCGCCGCGCCAGATCCACCGAACGAGCCCAGCAGTCCCCGAAGAACTGGCACCACAGGGTGAACAACAGCGCCAGCAGTGCCACCGTCAGCCAGCCGGAGAACTGAGAGGAGAAACGCAGTCCCGGCAGCATCAGATGGTCGACGATGGCACTGGGCGAGAGGGCGAAGCCCGCCAGCACCCCGAGGCACACCCCCAGCCGGAAGGGCACCGGCGAGGGCGCTCCTGCCCGGTGGCCCAGCTGGTGCAGCGAGGCGCGTACCACCGTCAGCAGCAGCACCAGCACCACCAGCAGGGTGATCAGCCACGTCGGCCACCAGCCACTGATGCCGCCGCCCTCCCGGATCCGTGCGGTGACCGAAGCCACCGGGTCCCAGGAGGTCGGCATGCAGAAACCGATGACGAAGGCGAAGCCGAAGCCCTGGTGCATCAACAGCGCCTGGTCCGCCAGGCAGGCCCGGCGCTGCGCAAACGACGGATGGGTGCGGGTGAGCCGCGCCCACCAGCCGCGCACCGACCTCCGTGGCCGGCCGCCGGACCCCGCCGAGGCGAGGTCGAAGGCGTGCAGCAGCGGTTCGGAGGTCCCCAGCCACTCCACGACCCGGGCGTCCGCCCGGAACTCCCTGGTCCGCAGGATCACCGAACGGGCGGCAAGCGCCACCGTGGCGAGACCGGCCGAGTCGAGCAGCGCGGCCCCCGAGTACGGGGCGCTTCCTGGCACGAAGACCATCCCGACCAGGTCCCCGAACATCCTGGGGAACAGAATCAGCGCGAAGTAGCAGCGCAGCATCCCCAGGGTGATCAGGGTGATGTCGACATCGCGGTTGCGTAGATGGGCCAGCTCGTGGAGGACAACGGCCTGAAAGGCGGCACGGTCTGCCGCGCCCGCGTCGTGAAGGCGGATCAGGCCGCGGCTGAGAACGATGTGGCGGCGGCCGGCACGGCCGAAGGTGACGCCGTTCACCCCGGAATCGAGGAAGTCCACCAGGAATGTGACCCCGCGGGCCTGCTCGACGTCCGCGGCCAGGCGTGCCAACTCCGCGTGAAGGACGGGAAAGCGCTCTGCGTCCAGCGGGCGCACCCCGCGGCGTCGGGCACGGCGGGCGGAGCGGAACCAGTAGTGCGCGGCGGTGGCCACGGCGAGGATCGCGTACGAGACGAGGATGCCCTGCGAGGTGTGGTCGTCGCTGGAGTCGCACCTCTCCTGCCGAGGTTGGGCCCTGATGAAGTCGCCCATCCCACCGGCCTCCCGCACCGCCTGGCGCAGGCAGTCGTTGAGGTCGGTGGCGCCCCTGTTGCCGGCGATGAAGTCGGCGTAGCCGGGGTGCAGGACGGACATGGACGCCAGCACCGCACAGATCAGCAGGACGAACGCGAGGAGCGTCCCCGAGGGCAGCGACCGGCGTAATGGCGGCACCGTCTCCAGGGGCAGCTCGCCGCTCCGGGCGGCCGTCATGTGCCGGAACCAGGCCTGTCGGCCGCCCTCAGCTGGTCGCGGACCGCCTCGGCGAGCAGCTCGGAGCGGTCCGGCGGCAGCCCGAGGAGGACGGCGCTACGTCCGGCCGCGGCCCCCAGCTCGGCGATGCGCTCCTCGTTGAGGGCGGGAGGCCGCTGTCCTGCATCGGGCGTCACCGGATCCCCGCCGCGGCCACGGGTCAGCAGGCGGCGGAGCCGGGCCACTAGGCCGCTACCGACCGTCTCACCCATCATTTTGACCACCTCGGTGGCGACCCCGCAGGCGATGCTGGTGACGACGAGTTCGGCGGCACCTCCGAAGGCCAGCGGATCGTCCGCGGGTCGCCGCCGGGCCCGCCTGCCGGGGTGCTTCGGCAGGCTCGCCACGGTCTCGTCGAAGTAGGGCAGCTCCTCGGGGGCGATCCGCGCCACGATGGCTCTCCCCAGTGCGCGGTCCGCGGCCTCGGGCTGTTCCACGTCCGTCTACCTCCTCGGCGGGACATTGAAGGAACTGCACCGTAACGTACAACAGCCTTGTATGCAGGCCCAGTTCAGGGCGCAGGAACGCCGGCCTCACTGCGGCCATCTGTATGGCCATGGGGCATCTCGGCAACGCAGCGAGCGGCCGTGCCAGGCGTTCCGAGCCCAGCGGGGGTTGGACAACAGCTTCTCAGGCCAACTCGGCCCATCGGCGTGCCGTTCGACGGGCAGGCGCCAGAGGGAACTGTTGGCCGATCGGATCACGCAAGGACTCGCTGTCCTTACGGGGGGGGCCAAGTACCGGTCGCGGGCGAATTTCTGCCTCTTTGGCGTCGGCTGCCAAGACAGCGTCGCGCAGCTCAATTGCGTCCACCGACCACCGCGCCGTGCCCTGGCCAAGGCCCAGCCGAGTGCGGGTGGCGGCAGCTTGTCCTGGCACCGGGCGCTGCCGGCCCGCGTCCCTGAGAGGCGCGGTTCGCAACGGCTCTGGCCATTTTCCAGGCGCAATCCGGCCAGCGCGGAAGCTGACCTGATCGCACTCGAACAAATCTTTTGGAATTGACGGCAACTCAAGTGGCGGGCAATCTCGCAGTGGAAAATGCAGGATATGGGAGAGGTGGAGCGTGGCAGACAGTAATGGAAAATCCGCCGACGAGCCTTACGTAATCCGCGGGCGAGGCAAGGACAAGGCCCCCTCAGGCGCCTTCGCGCTTTTCGCCGACGTCAACTACAACGTAGGCGGACCACGGGACAAGATCCTCGTCATTCCGGCCAAGGGCACGGCGAACAACTTCAGCGATTACGGATTCGATCAGAGCGACGACGGCGTAAGCTCCGTCGTCAACAACACCAACAACGACAACATCCTCTTCACGCGCACCAATCAGGGCGGCAGCCAGCTGCCCGTCAAGGCAGGCACGTCGATCGACGACTTGACGAAGATCCCCCTGGCGGGCAGCCCGACCAGCACGTGGAACGACCAGGCACAATCCGCCCTCGCGTTCGCCCAGCCAGTGCCTCTCCCGGTCTTCACCGCCCCTGCGGCCGGCGCGCAGACCGAGAACCACCGCCAGCCCGTCCAGGGCACAGCTGCCCCCGACGTGCAGCAGGTGCTGCTCTACGAGGGTGCCAAGCAGCTGGGCACCCTCCCAGTCAAGGACAACAAGTGGGAGTACACCCCGGATGACGACTGGCCGCTCGGGCAGCACAACCTCACCGCCATGGCCGTGCGCGACGACGTGACCTCCGGCAAGGTGTATCTACGCTTCTACGCTACGCTCCCGAGCCCCGTCGTGGACGTCACGTCGCCCCGGAGCGGCGCGGAAGTCGACACCGGAGTCTCGATCGACGGTGTCGCCTTCAACGCCGATTCGGTAAACCTCACCGAGGGTGGCACCAAGCTGGGCAGCACCAAGGTGAACGGTCAGAACTGGTCCTTCCTCCACGAGGGCGGATGGGGCCCGGGCAGCCACACGGTGACGGCGAAGGCCGTGCGCGGCAGTCAGGAATCAGAACCGGACACGGTCATTTTCACCGCGGTGAAGAAGAATCTCACCGTGGGCTACAAATTCAACTCCAGCTGGCAGGACTGGGAGACCCAGAAGTACATCTACTCCTATGACATCACCATGTATGCCGGTGAATCCGACGTGCGGCACTGGAACGTCGGATTCAGCCAGCTTCCAGTCGGGTCGGTGCTCTACAAGGAGTTCAGCAACACCTTCTGGGGAATGATCATCGAAGACGGCTCCAGCGGGGACGTCCTCCTCGGCTCGCCCCCCGAGGGCATCCACGTCGTCCCGAAGGGCGGCAAGCTGGATATCCGCGTCCTCGTGCTCTGCCCGAAGCAGGACGAGGCGCACAAGCACCTCTACGCCCTCTTCGCCAAGTCCCTGTCCGAGTAGCGGCGACCGCCGCATGGCCCGGCGACGCCCCGTGGGCGCCGCCGGGTCATCGAGCAGGCCCCTGACCGGGCCACCAAGGCACGCGCCGCCAACGTGCTCTTCGCGACGGTGTCGGTCGCAGAGCGCGCCTGCACCGGAACCGTGCTCACCCGCCCGTGGCGAAGCCGGGAAAAAGCGTCATGCCGCCATCGACATAGAGCGTCGCACCCACAACGTAGTCGAAGAGGTCGGATGCCAACGCCGCCACGGCTGTGGCAATGTCCTCCGGGTCGCCGACGCGGTTGTAGGGGATGAAACGAAGCAGGCCGGCTTCGGACTCAGGGGAATCCCAGGCGCTGCGATTGATCGGGGTGCGGATCGCCCCGGGTGCTACGGCGTTGACCCTGATCTTGTGGGGTGCGAGTTCCTGAGCCAGGGTCTCCATCATCATCATGACACCGCCCTTGGATGCCGCGTAGTTGACGTGCCCGGCCCAGGGAATCATCTGATGGACCGAGCTCATGCAGATGATCTTCCCTGCGGACTTGGACACCTCTTGTACGACGCCACGGCGCAGGAACTCCTTTGCCGCCTCGCGGGCGCACAGGAACTGGCCGGTCAGGTTGACGTCGAGAACCTTCTGCCACTGCGACATGGTCATGTCGATCGCGGCGGCATCGCGTTGCAAGCCGGCGTTGGCCACGAGGATGTCGATCGTGCCGAGTTCATCGACCATCTTGGAGACCATCTCGACCACTTGGTCCTCTTGGGAGACGTCCGCCTCGTGCGCGTACGACCGCACGCCGAGATCCTCGATCTGCCGCACTACGTCTTGGGCTGCTTCGCCACCGGAGACGTAGTTGACCACGACATCGGCGCCCATTCTTCCCAGGCCGATGGCAGTGGCCCTGCCAATGCCGGAGTTCGCTCCGGTGACCAGTGCCTTCTGCCCTTTGAGCAGCAGATGCGAGCTGCTCCGGCCCCCCTCGCTGACACTGCTGCCCACCGGCTTCTCCCTCTCTGTACTGAATCTCTTTGGAACGGAAGCACCGGCATCAGCATCGGGTTGGGAGACGACACGCATACCTGGCCCGTCTGCAGCACAACCGTCAGGCCGATGGCGCAGCCCTCCCCGCCGCCTGCCCGTGTGCGCAGTCGCTTTCCGAGTCGCTTGACAGATACCCGGGTAAGGTTTCCATGCGCTGCCGGTCGAGGGCGTCGTCCAGAGTAGTGGCGGCCATGATCAACGACAGATGAGTGAAAGCCTGTGGGAAATTGCCCAACTGCTCACCACTGGGGCCTATTTCCTCGGCAAACAGACCGACATGGTTGGCGTAGGTCTGCATCTTCTCGAAGGCGTAACGCGCCGGGCGCAAGCGCCCAGCGCGGGCGAGGGCGTCCACATAGAAGAAGGTGCACAGGCTGAAGGTGCCTTCGGAGCCGCGCAGTCCGTCAGGGGATGCCTCGGGGTCATAGCGGAAGACAAGGCTGTCCGACACGAGGGTGCGTTCCATGGCATCGAGCGTGGACAGCCAGCTCTCCGTTTTCGGAGCCAGGAAGCCGACCCGAGGGATGAGCAGCAGCGCGGCATCAAGGACTTCGCCTCCATAGTGCTGCACGAGAGCCTGATCCTTCTCGTTCCAGCCACGTTGCATCACCTGTTCGAGGATGGCGTCACGAGAGGCGGTCCACCGCACGGTGTCGGCGGGACGGCTGTACTCGGCCGCCAGGCGCAGCCCGCGGTCGAAGGCCACCCAGGACATCACTCGGCTGAAGGTGAAGTCCTTCCGCCCGCCGCGGGTTTCCCATACGCCCTCGTCGGGCCGGTCCCAGGAGTCAGCAAGCCAGTCCAACGTCCGGGCGACGTTCTTCCAGCCGTGATAGCCGGACCGCATGGTGATCTCGCCGCCCTCGGCCAAGGCGTAAAGCGCCTCACCGTAAATATCCAACTGCAGCTGATCGGCGGCGCCGTTCCCGGCTCTCACCGGATACGAGCCGCGATAGCCCTCGAAGTGCGTGAGCTCCTCCTCCGGCAGCTGAGGATCTCCGTCGACGCGGTACATGATCTGCAGCGGTTCACCTCCGATGCCCTCACGAGCTCGGAAGCGGTCTCCCAGCCAATGGGTGAAGTGCGCTGCCTCTTCGACATACCCGAGGTCGAGCAGGGCCCGCACCGACAGAGAGCCGTCGCGGATCCAGGTGTACCGGTAGTCCCAGTTGCGTTCCCCGCCGATCTGCTCAGGCAGACCCATGGTGGCTGCGGCGATCGGAGCGCCCGTCGGAGCGTAGGTGAGCAGTTTGAGAGTGATGGCCGATCGGTGCACCACTCCCGGCCAGCGCCCACGGTACCGGGAGGCGCGAATCCAGCGCTGCCAGAATTCCACCACGTCCCAGAACTTCCTGATCACGCCGTCCGGTGTCGGGGGAACCGGGGGCTGACTGTCCACGGTGTCGACGGTGAACACCGCGGCGGCCACCTCCCCAGCGTTCAAAGTGACCGCACCCCGCACGTCCCTGCCGTCCCGCTGCAGGGGGAATGTGCTCTGTGCATACGCGGTGACACCCGGAGCCCGGAAGGTGGCGGTGCCATCGCAGAGGTCGAGCTCATGGTCGGCCCGGCCGTAGTCGAACCGCGGCCGGCACTCCAACACGAAGCGCATATTGCCACGTACTGCCCGCACTCCGCGGATCAGTGTGTGCCGGTCGGTGGCCCTGCCGGTTATGCCCGGGGGCATGCAGTCGAATATCTCCCCGACCCCGTCGGGCGACAGGAAACGCGTCACCAGGACCGCGGTGTCGGGATAGTAGAGCTGCTTGCACGTGGCGCCCCTGGTCTCCGGAGCGAACAGGAAATGGCCGCCGCGATCGTGATCGAGCAGGGCGGCGAATATGCTGGGCGAGTCGAACCGGGGGGCCGCGAACCAGTCGATGACCCCGTGCGAAGAAACCAGGGCAGCAGTCTCCAGGTCGCCGACAATGCCGTGATCGGCGATGGGCGGGTAACGGTCCATCGTCCTGCTCGCCTTTCTCAGGCCCCTCTTCCACTGTCGTCTTGGTCTGCCAGGGACGCCAGGGGAGCACCACACGGGCCGGGCAGCGCCCCGCAAGCAGTCGCCGTGCGAGCCTGCGGTGCTCGGCTCATGCTGGAAGAAAAGGCGGGTATGGCGACAGAGGAAGTGGTGGGGATGCGAACCGTTGTGGACCTCACGCGCTGCCAGGGCTATGCACAGTGCGTTTTCCTCGCACCAAAGATGTTCGAACTGCACGGCGAGGAAGGATTGCTGTACGCCACGGCCGTCCCCGACGACCAGGTCGAACATGTGCGCCAGGCTGCGGCGGCCTGTCCGGTCCAGGCCATCCTCGTCGGTGAAGAGGTGAACCCCGATGGCCGCCGGTGATCTTCGTGAGGGCCGGATCGTGGTCGTCGGTGCGTCCCTGGCTGGGCTGAGGGCCGCGGAGACCCTGCGCAAGGAGGGCTTCACCGGCTACCTCACGGTGGTCGGGGACGAGCCCCATCCGCCCTACGACCGGCCGCCACTGTCCAAGCAGGTACTGCTCGGCCGGGCGACGGCGGACACCACCGAACTGCCTATGCGCCGGGACCCGGACGCCGATTGGCGGCTGGGAACGGCCGCCACCGGGCTGGACCCCCTGGAGAAGCGGGTGCTGCTGGCGGACGGAGAGTCGCTGCCGTACGACCGGCTGCTGATCGCCACAGGGACCCGGGCGCGGCCCTGGCCCAATCCGGCGGAGGGCGCCCTGGACGGGGTGTTCACCCTGCGCACGCGTGAGGATGCCGCAGGACTGGCCGAGCGACTGGACGCCGGGCCGAGGCGGGTGCTGGTGATCGGTGCCGGTTTCACCGGCTCGGAGATCGCTTCGGCCTGCCGGGAGCGCGGACTGGACGTCACGGTTGCCGAACGCGGCCCCGCGCCCCTGGTGGGCGCACTCGGCGGCACCCTGTCGAAACTCGCGGCCGCCATGCAGCGCAACCACGGCGTAGACCTGCGCTGCGGGGTCACCGTCACCGCCCTGCGTGGGAACGGCAGCTTCACCGGCGCGGACCTGTCCGACGGCACGCGTGTCGACGCGGACGTGTGCGTCGTGGCGCTGGGGGCGGTCCGCAACGTCGAATGGCTGGCCGACTCCGGACTGGCGGCGGGCCCGCGCGGGATCGCCTGCGACGCCGGGTGCCGCGCCTTCAACATGTACGGCATCGTCACCGACGACGTCTTCGTGGCCGGCGACGTCTCCCGCTTCCCCCACCCGCTTTTCGGCTACCAGATGCTCTCCCTGGAACACTGGGGCAACGCGGTCGAACAGGCCGAAGTGGCAGCCCACAACATGATCAACCCGGGGCCCAGGCAGCGCCCGCACCTGGCCATCCCGACATTCTGGTCGGTCCAGTTCGGGCTCAACATCAAGTCCGTGGGCGTACCGACCTTCTCCGACCACGTGCTCATCGCCCAAGGCTCTCTGGAGGCGCGCCGACTGGCGATGGTCTACGGCTACCAGGGGCGGGTGACCGCCGCGGTCACCGTCGACATGGCCAAGTCGCTCGACTACTACCGGCACCTGATCGAGACCGCGGCCCCGTTCCCACCCCCACCCGGTGCGCTGGACCGTGCGCTCGCGGCCGACGTCCCGATTCCGTCCGACGTACCGGATCCGAAGGGGCTGACCCACGGCCCCACCGTGGCGCTCACCGGATACCTGCCCGACCGCCGACTGATCGTGCTGCAGCCCCCGCACTGACGCACGTCCCGTCCCACGACGAGGAGCCACCATGGACTCCGAGACTCTGCTGGCACGGATAACCGACTACGCCAGCCGCCCCAACCCGTACCCGCTGTATGCGGAACTCCGCACGGCCGGTCCCGTGGTACGGCAGGCGGACGGCAGCTTCCTGATAGGCACATACCACGAGATCGCCGCACTGCTTCACGACCCACGCATGAGTGTCGACCCCCGTACCCGTGGCGAAGTGACACACAAGCCGCCGTTCCTGCGGCTCGACGACCCGGAGCACCACAGGCTGCGCACGCTGGCCATGCGGCCCTTCGGGCCACCACACAACCCGGGCCGGGTCGACGCCATGCGCGGCGAGATCGACCGGATCACCAAGGAGCTGCTGGCATCCTTCGAGGCAGGGCGGCAGATCGACATAGTCGACGACTTCGCCTACCCGCTGCCCGTAACAGTGATCTGCCGCCTGCTCGGCGTCCCCCGCGAGGACGAGCCGCTGTTCCGGGCCTGGTCCGACACTCTGGTCGCAGCCGCCGACCTCCGGCCCGGTCAGGACAGCACCGAGGGGCGCAAGGCCGGCGACCAGGCACGTATCGAGATGGGCGGATACCTGGTCAACCTCGCCGAACAGCGCCGCGGCAGTCCGGACAATGACATGCTCTCCGCCTTCGTCAACGAGCCGGATCCGACCCTGCGGCTCACCCAGGAAGAACTCGCAGAAACGGCCGTACTGCTCCTCATAGCCGGACACGAGACCACCGTCAACTTGATCAGCAACGGGGTGCTTACCCTGCTGCGCCAGCCGGAGCACCTGGACCACCTGCGCCGCGACCCCGAACTGCTGCCGCGAGCCGTGGAGGAGCTGCTGCGCTACGAACCCCCCGTCCACATGCGCGAACGCATCCCCCACGCCGACATCGAAGTCGCCGGCACCACGATCCCCAAAGGCACATCCGTCGTCCTTGTGCTGGCCTCGGGCAGCCGCGACCCCATGAAGTTCCACGAGCCCGACCGGTTCGACCCCACTCGCCCGGACAACCAACACCTCGGCTTCGGCAGCGGTATCCACCTGTGCTATGGCGGGCCTTTGGCCCGTATAGAGGCCCAGGCCGCACTCGGCGCGCTGATTCCCTACCTGGGCGCGGCGCGTCTGGTCCAGGACCCGCCTCCCTACCGGCAGAACGCCATGCTTCGCGGCCCCCGCCACCTGCCCATTCAGCTCTGAGTTCCGGCCCATTCAGCTACCACAGCACCTCGGTCCGTGACGGTGACCGGGTAGTTGTTTCCTGCGGCCGACTTCCCAGCGGCGGCACACGGGGCCCGAGTTCCCGCCCCGCACGGGGGTTTGGTGAAGGACGAGTTCGCCATTCCGCCACGATCTTGCCTAAACCCCCTTTAAGATCGCTGCCAATGCGGTTCTTCTCCGCATCTCTATGTACTCCCTCATGAGCAGGGCTGCAGGCCCTTCTGAACGCTGAGAGCAGGGGATGACATCTACAAGTGAAAGAGCGAAGGGAGCCGCGCCCGAGCCGCGTCGGCGGCGGCCGGGCGTGCTCGGTCGCCGCACCGTTGGCTGCGTGGTCGCGCTCGCCTTGGGAATCGGTAGTGGCGCGTTAGCCGCGGCACCTTCGGCGTACTCGCAGGCGGGGGACGGATCGGTGACGGTCCGAGTGATCCGGGCCGTAGACACCAGCGGCGTATGGACACCCGCGCTGGAACCGGGCATCGCGGGCGTCAAGGTGACCCTCACCAATGATGCCGGGGCGGGCATCGAGGGGGTTACAGCAGCCGACGGCACCGTGACACTGGCTCCGCCAGCGAGTGAGACCACCAGCGGCAAGTACCGGGTGCAGGTGGTGAATCCGAAGCCGGGTGTGCTGTTCCCGGCCTTCGCCTCGCGCCAGGGACTGGACGGTGCGCCCAACCAGTTGAGCAGCAATGAGGAGTTCGTCGACCTCTCCGACGGGAAGAGCGTGTCGTACACCACCGGACTGTGGAGCCCTGGCGACTACTGCCAGAAGAACGCACCCCTGGTGACGACCTGTCAGCCTGCCACGCGCGAGGGCGGGACCCAGCGGACGCTGGTCTCCTTCCCGTACAGCGCGCGCGGCCAGGACGGCGTCGACGTCAACGTCACGAACGTCGCCACCAACGCCGAGACCGGAACGCTGTACGGCATCGCGTGGAACAAGGCCGACAAGCGGGTGTTCTCCTCGGCGGTGGCCAAGCGCACCACGGACTACGGTCCGGGCGGCGCCGGCGGGATCTACGTGACCGACCTCGCGCGGAAGAAGACCACCCTGTTCACCACCGTCCCGGACGCGGGGACGACGGTGCACGGCTCGGGCACCGACGACGCCTTCCTCGCCGTGCCTGGCAAGGAGAGCCTGGGCGGCATCAAGATCACCGATGACGGCAAGGACCTGTTCGTCGTCAACCTCAACAACCGCAAGCTCTACCGATATGACGCCACGGTGGCGACCGCGGCGGCGCCTAAGGCCGTCTACGCGATCCCGGACCCGGGCTGCCCGGCGGCCGGGGACTGGCGCCCCTTCGGCCTGGGCATGCAGGACGGCACCGGCTACCTCGGCGGGGTCTGCTCGGGCGAGTCCACCGGGAAGGTCTCGGACCTGCGCGCGGTGGTTCTGCCCTTCGACCTCGCCACCGGCGTCTTCCAGAAGGCCGTACTGAACCAGCCGCTGGACTACCCGCGCCAATCCACGGTCGGCGGTGGCCCATGCGACGGCGCGGGCTGGTACCCCTGGACCAACACCTTCCCGACCTCCCAGAACGGCCAGGCTTGCCAGAGCTATCTGGCCCAACCCGAGCCGGAGTTGGGCGAGATCGACTTTGAGTCCGACGGTTCCATGCTGCTAGCGTTCCGCGACCGCTTCGGCGACCGCGCCCCGGCCGGCCCCACGCCCGGCTCGGTCGCCAACGTCATGTCCGGCGGCGACCTGAACAAGGCGTGCCTGGCGGACGGCGCGTACGTGATGGACACCAACAACGGCTGCGGGCTCTCCCCCCGGGGCACCCGCTTCTTCGACACCAGCCGGATGGGCTCCCACCACAACGCGTCCTTCGCGGGCATGGCGTTCTCCAAGGTCGAGGACACCATCGCGACCTCTGGCTTCGACCCCAACAGCACTGCCTTCGGGTACGGCACCACCTTCAACAAGCGCGACGGCAAGCAGGACCCGAAGTCCGGTCTGCGTCTCAACCCGGCCGGGACCGCCGCCCCGTTCGGCAAGGGCGCCTCGATGGGCGACCTGGAGGTGCTCTGCGACCAGGCACCGCTCCAGATCGGCAACCGGGTCTGGTACGACCCCGAGCGCACCGGCGTCCAGAGCCCGGGCCAGCGCCCGGTCGTGGGCGCGACCGTCAACCTGTACGACGAGTCGGGCAAGCTCGTAGGCACGACCGAGACGACGGAGCGTGGCGAGTACTACTTCGACGACTCCAATGTCACCGGCGGCCTCCAGCCGAGGACCAAGTACACCATCCGCCTCGACAAACCGGCCGACTACGCCAAGGGCGGCCCGCTCTACCAGTGGGTGCCCACGGACGCAGATGTCGGCGACAACCACTTCATCGACTCCAAGGGCATCGTCCCGCGCGGCGCGAAATTCCCGGAGCGGGCACTGACCACCGGCGGGCCGGGAGAGAACGACCACACCTACGACTTCGGCTTCCGACAACAGGAGGGCGTGCTGCGCCTGGTCAAGCACGACCAGGACGGCAAGCCGCTGGCCCAGGCGAAGTTCCAGCTGTGGAAGGAGACGAATGGCTCCGATGACTTGCAGACCACCGGGACGGAGCCGGACACGCGGGTCGACAAGCCCTGCGTGACCGGAACCGACGGCATCTGCCAGGGCACCGGCGCACCGGGCACGTACTACTGGCAGGAAGTCAGCCCGCCCGCAGGGTACGCCGCACCGGAAGTGTCGGTGTTCGGGCCGCTGGTGCTGACCTCCGACAACCTCGACACCGGGGTCTCGGTGACAGCGGTCAACCGGCGGTTGCCCGCCACCACCCCGACGCCGAGGCCGACGCCGACGACGCCGGTACCGGACGCACCGAACAAACCGGGTGCACCGGGCCACGCACCCAACTCGGGTCTGGCATCCACCGGCATGAGCCAGATGGTGCCGCTGGCCCTGGCCGGCTGCGCCGCGCTCACCGTCCTCGGCGCGGCGCTGGTCGTGCTGGTGCGCAGACGAAGGGCGCAGCACTGCTAGCCCCCGAGCGGGGCGGCCGGCACCGGTAACCCTCCGGGCCGGATCGGGCGGGTTCGCGGACCAGCGGTTCGCGAACCCGCCCTCCCGCGTGACCGACCGACGAGAGAAGGCAACTGCATGGCTTGGAAGTGGAAGAGCAGCGGCCGTACGCCGCGTCGGACCCGCTGGTTCAGAACACTGATCGCGCTCGCGGCATGCGGCGCCGCAGCAGGCGGCCTGGCCGCCTACCGGACCCTCTCCGACGACACCACCGAGCGGCCGGTGACGATGGAGGAAGCGTCCAGGCTGGCGCTGTCGCGGCTGAATCTGTACCAGGCCAGTCCCGTGGCGGTGACCCTGACCGCCACCGAGGGCGGCGGAGTGGTGGTGCGGGTCAGTGGAGTCGTGGACTACCGAACCCATCGGGGCGTTGGGAGTTACCAGGTCACCAGTTCCACCAGCGCCTCCAGTTCCTCCGAAGTCGGCGGGCCCGCCGCCGGGCAGCTCGACCACGGCCTGATCGTCTGGGACACCGGCGGCCTCGGCCTGGCCCCCGCACCAAAGGGCGACAACAGCCCGCCCTGGCAGCAGGCCGAGCACATCCCGCGCTCGGGCTGGTCGGCGCGCTCCTACACGGCCGATCCCCTGGACGCCGGGCTCCAGTTGCTGATCCAGCTCGGCGCGGACCGCCCCGACAACCCGCTGTTGCTCGCACAGTCCGGAGCTCGCTGGCTGGAGCGTGATCGCATCGACGGCCGCAGCTACGACCGGTTCGCCGGGCCGCGCGCCCAGGGCGCCACGCCCGGTGCGGGGTCCGACGGCGGACGGTCGCCGCTGACGTACTGGGTCGACGGGGACGGCGGCCTGCGACGGGTGACGATGCGGATGTCGGGCCTGGGGACGCCGACCACCGTGCAGTTCTCCGGGCGCGACGGCCGCGCGAAGCTCCCCGAGGCGCCGTGGGCCACCGGCTGACATGTCCGTTCTGATGCGTCCCTGCCTCCGCGGTTGTCGATGCCCTCCTCAACTCACCGTTGCTTTGATCATCAAGTGATCTCAGTAATCCCGATGTTTCCACCGGAATGGTCCGTAACGGGTCACCAGAGCGCGAGTTGTGCCCTGGTGG
>NZ_JBEOYU010000071.1:0-16615 GCF_040297265.1 Streptomyces sp. NPDC001832 | reverse complement strand
AGGGGAGACCCCATCCGCCTCCCTCCTCCGCCTTGCCCGGCTTGCCCCTCGCCCCGCTCCTTCCTCCACCCCACCTATGTGCGCGACCTCTTAGTTGCGTGCGCGGCCGAGAACCCTGCGTACGCCATAGGCCACAGCCCCGGCGGCAATCACCGCGGTGCCGGAGATGACGGAAGCCGACGGCAAGGCGAAGGCGAGGAGCAGGCAGCCTGCCAGGCCGGCGACGGGCACGATGCGGGGCGGGCGGCCTTCGTCCGGGGCGAGCGTCCAGGCGGCGGCGTTGGCGATGGCGTAGTAGACGAGGACACCGAAGGAGGAGAAGCCGATCGCCCCTCGAACGTCGGTCGTGGCGGCAAGGACCACGACCACGGCGCCGACGGCGACCTCCGCACGGTGAGGGACTTTGAAGCGCGGGTGCACCGCGGCCAGGACGTACGGCAGGTGGCGGTCGCGGGCCATGGCCAGGGTGGTGCGTGAGACACCGAGGATGAGCGCGAGCAGGGAGCCGAGCGCGGCGACGGCTGCGCCGGCCCGTACCACCGGCGCGAGGCCGGGGACGCCGGCCGCGTGTGCGGCCTCGGCCAGCGGGGCCGCGGCATGGGCGAGGCGGTCCGGTCCCAGGACGGCCAGCACCGTGACGGCGACGGCCGCGTAGACGAGCAGCGTGATGCCCAGTGCGAGCGGGATCGCTCGGCGGATGGTGCGCTGCGGGTCGCGCACCTCCTCGCCGAGGGTGGCGATCCGTGCGTACCCGGCGAACGCGAAGAACAGCAGACCGGCCGCCTGCAGCACTCCGCCGGCGGTGGCATCCGCACCGATGGCCAGACGCCCGGCATCGGCCGTGCCACCACTGAGACAGGCGGTGACCACCGCTGCGAGGACCGCCAGGACGAACGCGACGATCACTCGGGTCAGCCAGGCGGACTTGTGCAGACCGGTGTAGTTGAGTGCGGTCAGCGCCACCACCGCCGCGACGGCCACCGCGTGCGGCTGGGCGGGCCACACATACGAGCCCACGGTCAACGACATGGCCGCACAGGAAGCAGTCTTGCCGACGACGAATCCCCAGCCTGCGAGATAGCCCCAGAAGTCGCCCAGGCGTTCACGGCCGTACACATAGGTGCCACCGGACTCCGGGTAGCGACCTGCCAGCCGGGCGGAGGACATCGCGTTGCAGTACGCGACCCCCGCAGCCAGCCCCAGGCCGAGCAGCAGCCCGGACCCGGCGGCCGCGGCGGCAGGCGCCGGTGCGACGAAGATGCCGGCACCGATCATCGAACCCAGGCCGATGACCACGGCGTCGAACACGCTCAGACGGCGCTTCAACCCGCCCGTTCCCGCCGTCGCCGTCGACGTGTTCATCGCTCACTCCCAGCCGGGCGCCCCGCACGGGCAGGTCCCCGCAGTCCGTACGCATGCAGAGTTTCCGGGGGCACGGTAACTGAGCCAGTGCCGCGACCGGCAAGGTTTACCCCGTCGCGGCTGCTCAGCCCGCTTCCGGCGTGGCGAGCAGTCGCCTACATCCTCCGCGGTGGTGTCCCGAAGATCCTCCACAAGGAGCAGCCAGCGGGTGATGCGGACCGACTTGAGGAACGGCAGGTCGTGGCCGTCGTTCCGAGACGCATCGACTTGCCGATTAAATGTCCAAATATGGGCGATTTATTTATAAGTGGCTGTTTGGTCGATGAAGAGGCATTTGATGAGAGTTGCAACCTTCGATGAATGACCGAATTGCCCCTTTTGAGAACTCCGTGGTGCGAGTCACGTTCAGAGCTCAAGGTGTCGTGGCGCGCAGCCCGGTCCCCTTCTGTGCCGGGAATTTTGGCTTCGCGGCGTGAGCTGGATTACTGCCAATTCCACGATTCGATCTTGCAAATGAATTGTGATCGAAAAATAGGGACTTGTTCCTTTCGGTGTTTCTCGCCTACGGTCACCGTCAATCCGGGCGGAACGCCGAATCCTGCCGCCGTCCGGCAACCCGACCACTCATGCAGGGCAGGAGCGGGGGACCCAGGTAAGTCGCCGATCCGGTATTCGGAACGGCTCGGGGTGAAGCCGCATTGCGTGCGGCCGGACATCTCCAGTCCGAACCCGACAGCTCACCTCGTAGGCGACGGAGAGGAATTCGCTATGCCCACAACGGGTAACTGCCGTCGTAAGCGCACTTCACTGAGCCGCGGTCTCATCGCCGCGACCACGGGCGGAGCCGCTCTCATGCTTCCGCTGATCGGTGCCGGCTTCGCCTCGGCCGCGCCGGCCCAGCCCGCCACCGCCGAAAAGGCTGCGGCATCGACCGTCGCCGCCGCGGGGAATCCCGCGCAGAAGGCCGCGCCCACCACCTATTCCGTGATCGCGGGCGATACCCTTTCCAAGATCGCGCAGGGACATTCCCTCAGCGGTGGCTGGCAGGAGCTGTACGAGGACAATCGAGAAATCGTCGGCGACAACCCCGCACTGATTCGCCCGGGCATCAAGCTGACAATTGGCGCCCCGGCTGAGCCCAAGACTTCCGCATCTGCCACTGCCGCACCGGCCGCGCAGCCCGGGGCGTACACGAACGATCTGGACGGCTGGATCGAGGAGTCGCTGGACGTCATGGCCCAGCAGGGCATCCCCGGCAGCTACGAAGGCATCCACCGCAACATCATGCGTGAGTCCGCCGGCAACCCGCTGGCCATCAACAACTGGGACTCGAACGCCGCCGCCGGAACGCCGTCCAAGGGCCTCCTCCAGATCATCGACCCGACGTTCCGTGCCTACCACGTGCCCGGTACGTCGACGGACAGCTACGACCCGGTCGCCAATATCACCGCAGCGTGCAACTACGCCGCCGACAGGTACGGCTCCATCGACAACGTGTCCGGCGCCTACTGACTCGCAGCGACGCCGATGGCGGTTCAGGACCGACGGGTGGCGAGGGGCCGAACAGGACCCTCGCAAAGGACCACACCCGCCGGTCAGGGACCGCCTTTCGGCTGCTCACCCGCGTGGACAGCAGTTCGCATCACCAACGACGTAACCGTCCGCCACTGACGACGTATCCGTCACTCCTGGGCGCTCTCCGTCGGCTGCTGCGGCTTCTGCGGCCAAGGCCTCGGAACCGTGGCCGCCGCTCCCTCCCGGACAGACTCCACCGCCGCCGCGTGAAGGTGCCGGCTGTCATCCTCCGAGCCGCAAGGCACGGGGCTGCCCGACATGGTGAACCAGTCGATTGCACCCGTGTACTGCACAGTGACCTGGGCCATGTCATCGGCCCAGGTCGTGTGAACGGTCAGGTCTCCGTACAGGACGCCGGCCTCGTCCGTGAGCACGCCTCCGCGCCCGGAGAAAACACCGCGAGTCGTCCATGACGCCCAAGCCATGTCTTCAGGCTGACATCAAGACCGTGGCTGCGCCACCCGCGGCCGTCCGCGCATCGCGGTGCTCCCGGACCCACGCTCGGCTCCTCAAGAGCCCGATCGCCTGACCGGGGACGGTGTGTCGGCCCGGCGACGAAGCCGCACACCCATGGACCATCAAGGTAAGGCCAGGGCATCGCCACGTCGTCGAAACACGGGAGTCGGAGCGAGATGAGCGTCGAGCGGGTGGGAGTCGTCGTCCACCAGGGCCGTCCCGAGGCCGTTGCCGCAGCGCGCGTCGTACGCGACTGGTGTGCGGGCGAAGCCGTTCCGTGCACGGACATCGACGTGTGGCGCGACGACGCGCGCCGGCGCGGCGGACGGGAGGAGGCCCATGTCGCGGGCAACCCCGATCTCATCGTGACACTCGGAGGCGACGGCACATTTCTGCGCGGTGCCAGGATCGCGGCCAAGAACCATGCCGCCGTCCTCGGGATCGACCTGGGCCGGGTCGGCTTCCTGACCGAGGTACCGGCCGAGGACGTCGTCCGGGCGCTCGACGCCGTCCACCAGGGGCGGGCGGACGTCGAGGAGCGCATGACGCTGACGATGAGGGCCTCGCGCGTACTGGAAGTGCCCAAGGACATCGATGCCCTGATGGCCTACGGACGGCGCCCGATGCTGCCGCCGCCTCATGTCGACATGGAGGCGGAGGCCGCGGCGGAAGGCTGGGGTGTGGCGCTGGACGTCACGGCCCTCAACGACGTCGTCGTGGAGAAGCTCGCGCGGGACCGGCAGGTGAGTCTCGGCGTCTATATCGGCGGCCGGCTCCTCGCCTCGTACTCGGCCGATGCCGTCATCATGGCCACCCCCACCGGGTCGACCGCCTACAGCTTCGCCGCAGGCGGTCCGGTGGTCTCACCGCGCATGGACGCCGTCCTCTTCACACCCGTCGCAGCGCACATGACCTTCAACCGCACAGTGGTCGTCGCGCCGGACGAACCGGTCGCAGTGCGGGTCCTGCCCCACTCGGGCCAGGGCGCGGTCACGATCGACGGCCAACTGCGCGGCGTGATCGACGCCGGAGACTGGCTCGGGGTGTACGCGGCCCCGCGTCGTCTGCGCGTCATCAGGCTCGGCCCGCACGACTTCTACGGGCGGCTGCGCACACGCCTTCGCCTCACCGATGCTCCGGCCACGGCAGCCGACGGAGAGAGCGCGCCGCTCTTCCGCCCCGACGGTCCGGTCCCGCACGACCTGGCCCATCTCCGTCTCTCCCCGGCGGACAAGGACGAGGCAAGCGGTCGTTGACCGGGCAAGGAAGAGGCCGCCGAGGCCACCGAGCTGGTGAAGGTAGCCTCTCCTGATGCGTATCGGGATCGTAGGCACCGAGAACACTCATGTCGACCACATCGTCGGCCACCTCAACGTCCACGAGGCGGGCGGCGACGCCCGCGTCGTGGCTCTCAGTGGCGGGCACAGTCGGCGCAACGACATGCTGGTGTCCACCGGAGGGATAGAAAAGATCGTTGACGAGCCCACCGGCCTGCTCGGCCTTGTGGATGCCGTCATCGTCGCGGACCGCCACGGCGCGCACCACCGCGAGCAGGCGACCCCTTTCCTGACCGAGGGGCTTGCGGTATTCGTCGACAAGCCACTGGCCTGCACCGTCGAGGACGCCCAGGCCATGATCGATACCGCGCTCGCCCATGACGCGCCGCTCACGTCATACTCGGCGCTCCGCTGGATTCACGACACCGATGCGCTGGTGGCCCGGACTGTACGGGGCGGGCAGCCGCACGTGGTCGTCACGTCCGGACCTGCCGATCCTGACAGCGAGTACGGCGGCATCTTCTTCTACGGCATCCACCCGGTGGACGTTGCTCTCCGGCTCGCCCCCGGTGAGATCTCCGACGTACGCACCGACACCACCGACACCACAGTCACCGCGTCATTCACCGCGGGCGGCACCCGTGTCCTCGTGAATCTTGTCAAGCCGAACGACACGCACCAGATCCCGTTCCACGCAATGGCGCTCACTCAGGACACCATGGTCGAGCAGACTCTCACTCTCGACGCCCACTACTGCGTGCCGGGCCTCCAAGCGTTCCTGGAGATGGCCCGTACCGGCAGGCCACCGATCAGTTATGGCGACTTGCTGCGCCCGATCGAGGTTCTGGAGCCCGTCGCTGCTGCCTTGCGAACGCGTTGACCGACACTCGGTGACGTGACGCAACGGCGTCGCCCGGCGGGGAGGCGGAGCACGCCGAATCGATGGCGACCGAAGGTGGCTCGGTCGCCGTTCCGGATCCTGTGAACAGTGCCCTGGGGGGCGTGCGCCCGCTCAGCGCAGTTGCACCGGCAGTGATTCGATGCCGTAGACGATCGACAGCTTGCGGAAGGCAAGGTCCTGGGGCGGGACGGCGAGGTGCATCCGGGGAAAACGTCGCGCCAGGGCCGGGTAGGCGGAGCGCAGTTCCATGCGCGCCAGTTCGGCGCCGACGCAGCGGTGGATTCCGTAACCGAAGGCGAGATGCCCTGAGGTGTTGCGGTGAGGGTCGAAGCGTCCGTCGTCCATGACGTACGCCGTGTCGCGGTTGGCACTGCTCAGTGAGCAGAGCACCATGTCGCCCCGGGGAATGACCACCCCCGCTATCTCTATGTCCTCGCGGGCGAACCGTGGGAAGGCGATCTGGACTGCGGAGAGGTAGCGCAGCACCTCCTCGACGAACCGCGCGGTCATTGCGTCGTCCGTCCGTATCCGCTCGAAGACGTCCTTGTTCTGAAGCAGCACCAGAGAGCCGAGGGCGATCGTGCTCGCGGTCGTCTCGAAGCCGCCGGTGAGCACACCGTCGGCGAGGCCCGCGAGTTCCTCGTCGTCGACGCTGTCGCCGTGCTCCTTCACGATCACGCCGAGCAGGCCGTCGCCCGGATTCTCGCGCTGCATCTTGACCACGTTCCTGAAGTACGCCAGCGACTGAGACATGGCGCCGAAGGGTGCGGTCGTCCCACCGAAGAGGTCGAAGCGCTCCATGGCCAGCTGCTGGAAGTCCTGGCGGTCCTCGTAGGGAACGCCGAGCAGCTCACAGATCGTCAGGGAGGGGATCGGCAGCGCGAACTCCTGCACCAGGTCGACCGGGCGCTGACGGGCTTCCATCGCGTCGAGGCGCTCCTCGACTATGGCATCGATCCTGGGGGTGAGGCGACGCAGCCGACGCATCGTGAATTCCGGGGTCAGGATGCGGCGCAGCCGCGTATGCACGGGAGGATCGCTGAAACCGAGCCCGCCGGGGCTCTGTTCCGCTGCGACTCCTGCGTTGGTCGCGAGGTGGGCGAAGTCGGTGCTGAACCCGTCGGCCGATCCCAGGACGGCCTTCGACTCCTCGTAGCCGGTGACCACCCAGGCGTCCATGCCGAACGGCAGCGAGACCTTGGACACCGGTGCTTGCGTCCGGAGCCCGGCCAGCCTGTCCACCGGGTCCAGGCCGTCCCTGCGCAGCAGCATCAGCAGGTCTTCGGGCAGCAGTCTGATCGCGGAAGAACCGATCCCGTACTTCTGAATTCTGGACAGGTAGGTGCGCCCGAGCCGGGCGGTGATACGAGAACGGAACGTCGTCCTCAACGTGCACTCCATTGGTCGTAGCGCGGTCCGCACACACGGTGCGGACATGAGAAGGCTTTGCGGTAGGCGTGGACACGGACATTGACCGGCGCCAACACGGCTTGTGCCGAGAGACGTTGAGTCGCAGGGCAGGAGCCGGGAGAGCGCTGGCAGCACACGGTAGCTGAGCGAGCCGAGTGGGCGGTCGGCATGTCTTCCACGTCAGGACCGGCCGACTGCCACCGCATGTGCCGCCGGGCCGTGAGTACCGGCACGCGGCCGGAGGCGGACGGCCGGCCGGTACGGCGCCTCGGACCGGGTTCCCGGCGGAACAGTGAACAGGCGTGGGAGCGGCTCGCTGTCGTCGAGCGTCAGTCGGCTGAGCGGGGTCATGGGCTGTGCGCCGTCGAACTCAGGCCGAGCGGCGATTCATTGGCCGAAACGGCCTGCAGTGCGGTACTGGGAGCAGTTCGAGGAAGTCGAGTTCGGAGGGTGCCGTCAGTCGGTGGTGGCCGAGGGAGCGCCGGCGCAGCGCAGTGACATCGCGATCAGCTCGGCGACCAGCTGATCGGCCCTGTCGCGGGTGGGGGCGGACAACGGGTCCACCAGTACCTCTCCGATCGCGCCGGTCAGTGCGGCTGCCGTGACCTCCGGATCCTGTTGGGGGAACAACCCGGCGGCGATGCCCTCGCGAACCACATCGCTGAACACTGCGCGATAGCGGCGCCGGAATTCCGAACGGGCCTCACCCAGCGCGGGCTCGGCTGGAGAGGCGAGCAGGGCGTAGGCCAGTCCAGGGTGTTTCAGGGCGCGGCGGGCAAAGACACGGACTCCGCACGCGAGTCGTTCCGCAGCGTTGCCGCTGCCGTCCCGGAGCACTTCTCCGAGAACTTCTACCTCGCGTGCCGAGGCGCGCCGGAAGACCTCCACGGCCAGGGCCCCCTTCGAGGGGAAGTGCTGGTAGACGGAGCCGACCGACATTCCGGCCGCGGCGGCGACCGCGGTGACGGAGGCGTTCGCCCAGCCGACGTCGGCGACGACGGACGTGGCGCACTGGACGAGGCGGTCCTTCGCGGCGGCGAGACGGTCCTGCACTGCGGGCGTTTTGCGGTAGGCCATGGAAGAAGTGAACCACTATTCAGATCTTTCCGTCACCCTTCCTTCCGCCTCGCGCTTGCGAGGCGGAAGGCGTGTCGCGGCGTTACGCTTCCGGGGTGCCGCACACCCGGCGAGTTGGCTGAAGAGTGCGTAGACTAGTTAGGTGACTGAGGCATCTAGTGGGGGAAGCCGATTAGGAACCCCACCGTCCTCTTTGCGAGGTCCGCCATGGCAGACACTGAGACCGTGACCTTCCCGCAGGACCGCACCTGCCCGTACCACCCGCCGGTAAAGTACCGGCCACAGAACGACGGACAAAGGCCGCTCTCTGCCGCCAGACTCTTCGACGGCCGGCGGGTGTGGCTGGTGACCGGGCATGCCGAGGCGCGTGCGCTGCTGGTCGACCGGCGGCTGTCGGCCGACCGGGAGAACCCCGCGTTCCCGGTGTTCACCGAGCGGGTGGCCCGGAGCACCAAACGGCGTATCGAACTGCTTGGTGTCGACGACCCCGAGCACAACACGCAGCGCCGGATGCTGATCCCCAGCTTCTCCGTGAAGCGGACCGCCGCATTGCGGCCGAGGATCCAGGCGACCGTGGACAGGTTGCTGGACGCCATGATCGAGCAGGGCCCGCCCACCGATCTGGTGAGCGCCTTCGCGCTGCCCGTTCCCTCAATGGTGATCTGTGCGCTGCTCGGCGTTCCGTACGCCGACCACGACTTCTTCGAGTCCCGGTCGCGCAAGTTGCTGCGCGGTCCCGGAGCTGCGGATATCGAGGCGGCGCGGGCGGAGCTCGACGAGTACTTCCGGTTGCTGATCGAGCGCAAGCGGTCCGACCGGGGCGAGGGGTTGCTCGACGAGCTCATCACCCAGCAGCTCGAAACCGGGGCCATCAGCCATGACGAACTGGTCCAGTTGGCCGAGATCCTGCTGGTGGCGGGCCATGAGACGACCGCGAACATGATCTCGCTGGGTACGTTCACTCTCCTTCAGTATCCGGACCAGCTGGACCGGTTGCGCACGTCGGAGGATCTGATGCCCGCCGCGGTCGAGGAGTTGCTGCGGTTCCTGTCCATCGCCGATGGCATCTCACGGGTGGCGACGGAGGACATCGAGGTGGGCGGGGTGACTATCCGGGCAGGTGAGGGCGTCGTACTGTCCACTTCGGTGATCAACAGGGACGAAGCCGCGTACCCGTCGCCGGACGAACTGGACCTCGGCCGGGAGTCGCGCCACCATGTCGCCTTCGGCTTCGGGGTCCATCAGTGCCTCGGTCAGAATCTCGCGCGGGCAGAGCTGGAGATCGCACTGCGCACCCTCTTCGACCGGCTGCCGGAGCTGCGGCTGGCGGCACCCGTCGAGGAGATCCCGTTCAAGCCCGGCGACACGATCCAGGGCATGCTCGAACTGCCCGTGGCGTGGTGACCGGGCCCCTTCCGGAAAGGATGCTGTGGTGGTGATGCGGATCAGTATCGACAGGGATGTGTGCATCGGTGCCGGCCAGTGCGCGCTGACCGCGCCGAAGGTCTTCACCCAGGACGACGACGGCTTCAGTGAACTGCTGCCCGGTCACGAGGAGGACGTGGCTGACCCGATGGTCAAGGAAGCCGCCCGCGCCTGCCCGGTGCAGGCGATCACGGTGGAGTGACGGAGCGGCGCCGCGTAGCGAACCCGCCCAGCCGTTCAGGAGGACACGGGCTGACGGTTCCTGGCGTCAACACATTGTTCCCTGGCCTCTCGCGTCCGACGTAAAAAGGCGGAAAGGCGGGTAAACCATCGCGGTGCATACGGCATCCTCACAGGCGTGATGAGCCTGACGGGGACACCCTTCTTCCTGGTGACGATCGCGCTGGCTGTGGCCACCGTGCTGCTTCCCCTGCTGATGTGGAGCCGGTTACGGGGCCCCGCCGTGGTGCGCGGTGCGGTCCGTCTGGTGATGGTCGTCCTCGCGCAGGCGGCAGCCGTGCTGAGCGTCTTCGTGGTGGTCAACAACACCAACGGCCTGTACGACAGCTGGGCCGACCTGCTCGGCACCGGACACCACATCGTTGCCGCGCCGGACCTCAGGCGCGACGGACTCGGGGATCACCGGGACCTGGCGAATGAGCCGAAGGTCGTCCAGGACTTCAGCCTGACGCACGACGCCCGGATGGGCCGAGGCGTCCGCGTCACCCAGCTGAGTGGTCGGGTGTCGGGGGTGCGCGGCGAGGCGTACGTATGGCTGCCGCCACAGTACGGCCAACCGGCCTACCGGCACCGGAAGTTCCCCGTGGTCGAGCTCCTCGGCGGCTTCCCCGGATCGGCGAAGGCGTGGTTCAGCAGCCTGCGCGTGCAGTCGCAGCTGGAGGCCGGGATGCGGAGTGGGGAGATCGCCCCGTTCATCCTCGTGGAGCCGCGAACCAATCTGCTGGCGGGGCAGGACACCGGGTGCGCCAATGTGCCGGGCGTCGTAAACGCCGAGTCCTGGCTGAGTGTGGACGTCCGGCAGATAGTGACCGACACCTTCCGCGCACAGAGCCGTGCGAGCGGCTGGGCGGTGGCCGGGTACTCGGCCGGGGCACACTGCGCCGTGAAGATGGCGCTCTCCCACCCCGACCGGTACCGGGCCGCCGTGAGCCTCTCCGGGTACAACGACCCGGCCGCCGAGCGGGTCTCTCTCACGGGCCGGGACCCGGAGCTGCGGCGGGTCAACAACCCGCTGTGGATCCTGCGCCACGCCACCACCCCGCCGCGCGTCGCGCTATACCTCTCGGGCGGGCGCAACGACGGCTACCGCGACGGCCTCGCGCTGCGGCGGGCGGCAGCACCCCCGACGCGCGTGGTGGTGTCCGAGGTGAACGGGGCGCACACCACCGGGCTGTGGCAACGTCAGGTGCCGCATGTCTTCCGCTGGCTGACGGCCGAGTTGTCACTTTAGAGGCTGTCGGGTGACGTCTGACCGGGCGGCCACGCCCCGGCGCACGCTTCCTGCGCGCCCGCTCGGCGGCCCCGCCGTATTCGGTGCTGCTCTGCGTCGCGGGGGCGCCGAAGGCGAGGTTGCGTGGCTCGCTGCCGATCCTGACCGACGTCAGAGGGCCACCGGAAAACGCTCCCTACGGACTGACCCCGACGACGACGGTGCAGTACATCTCTTCGTTCGACAACACGCGGGGGACGAGTCCGTGGTCGGCCATCGCCTGGGCCGTGAGCGGCGACTGCTCCTCGCTGGTCTCGATCAGCAGGCTGCCGCCCGGCGCCAGCCACCGCGCTGCTTCGGCAGCGACCCGTCGGTGCATCTCGACGCCGTCCGCGCCGCCGTCGAGCGCGTGCCTCGGTTCGTACTCGCGCGCCTCGGGAGGCATCATCGCGATCTCGTCGGTCGGTACGTACGGCGCGTTGACCACCAGGACGTCCACGCGGCCGCGCAGCGAGTCCGGGAGTGCATCGTAGAGGTCGCCCTCGTACACGTGAGCCCCGCTGTCGGCGTTCCGCCGAGCACAGCTGACCGCGTTCGCGTCGACATCGGCGCACGACAACTCGATCCCGTCGACCCGCGCGGCGATGGCGGCGCCGATCGCTCCGCTCCCGCAGCACAGATCGACGACGACTGAGCCCGGTCGGGCAAGCTGCACCGCGAGGTCGACGAGGAACCGGGTGCGCTGACGCGGGACGAACACACCGGCGTCCACTTCGACGCGCAGGCCGCAGAACTCGGCCCAGCCGAGGATGACTTCGAGCGGCTCGCCGGCGACACGGCGCCGCACCAGCACGTCGAGCTCTCCGGGCATCGAGGCGGCGTCGAGAAGCAACTGAGCCTCGTCCTCGGCGAATACGCATCCGGCGCCGCGCAGCGAGGCCACCGTCTGCGACAGCACCCCATCGGCGGGAGTGATCGACATCTGAGCCTTTCGACGGGAACAGTCAGGCAGCCTAGCAGGAGAGGTCAATGGAACTGTGACCAAGGGGATTGTCATCGGCTGCGGGGCGCAGCGCAGTCAGATCAGCCTGGCCAGATCGTGGTTGAGCTCGACAACGTTGACGTGTTGCTGCCCCAGGAATCCCAGAACAGGTCCCCGGACGTGCTGGGCGACCAGATCCCTGACCTTGGCGGAGGCGATGTGGCGGGCCTTCGCGACGCGCTCGGCCTGTGCGTAGGCGTACGCCGGGGAGATCGCCGGGTCGAGCCCGGAGCCGCTGGCGGTGACGGCGTCCGCGGGCACGGACCAGGGCGGGATCCCTTCGATGGCGGCGACGGTGGCGCGACGGTTGTTGACAGCCTTGATCAGATCGGTGTTGTTCGGACCCAGGTTGGAGGCACCGGAGTTCAAGGGGTCGTAGCCGCCCACGGACGGTCGGGGCTGGAACCACTTGGGATCGGGGCGCAGCGGCTCCTGCGCATCGTTGGGATTCTTCTTCGGCAGGGCGAAGTTCTGGCCGATCAGGCTGGAGGCCACCAGCCTGCCGTTCGTCGTCAGCATGGAGCCGTTGGCCTGGCGGGAGAAGCCGGCCTGGGCGATGCCGGTGACGAGCAGCGGATAGGCGATGCCCGTGATCAAGGTGCACGCCAGCAGCATCCGCAGAGCCACCAGATGGTGCTGAAGTACGTGGGGAACGATGGTGCGCACGGTGCGGGATCACCTTTCTTCTCTTGTCGGCCGTCTGTCAGTGCAGGCCGGGGAGGAACTGGATGCAGAGATCCAGCAGCTTGATGCCCACGAATGGCAGCACCAGCCCGCCGAGCCCGTACATCCAGATGTTGCGGCTGAGCAGTTGTGCGGCGGAGGCCGGCCGGTATCGCACGCCGCGCAGCGCGAGCGGGATCAGGGCGATGATGATCAGCGCGTTGAAGACGATCGCGGAAGCGATCGCCGAGGTCGGGCTGTGCAGGCGCATGATGTTCAGCTTGTCCAGGCCCGGGTAGACCGCCGCGAACATCGCCGGGATGATCGCGAAGTACTTCGCGACGTCGTTGGCGATCGAGAACGTCGTCAGCGCACCACGCGTGATGAGGAGCTGCTTGCCGATCTCGACGATCTCGATCAGCTTGGTCGGGTTGGAGTCCAGGTCCACCATGTTCCCGGCCTCCTTCGCGGCCGAGGTACCAGTGTTCATCGCCACACCGACATCCGCCTGCGCCAGCGCCGGGGCGTCGTTCGTACCGTCCCCCGTCATCGCGACGAGCTTGCCGCCCTCCTGTTCGCGCCGGATGAGGGCCATCTTGTCCTCGGGCGTGGCCTCCGCGAGAAAATCGTCCACCCCAGCCTCCTGCGCAATGGCGCGCGCGGTCAGCGGGTTGTCCCCGGTGATCATGACGGTACGGATGCCCATCCGGCGCAGCTCGTCGAACCGCTCCCGCATGCCCTCCTTGACGACGTCCTTGAGGTGGACGACTCCAAGGACACACGCGGTTGGCGTACCGCCGCGCGAAGACAACTCGCCCACGACCAGCGGGGTTCCACCGCTCGCCGAGATGCCGTCGACGATGCCGCCGACCTGTGCCGTGGGATGGCCGCCGTTGTCACGGACCCAGCGCATCACCGCCGTCGCCGCGCCCTTGCGCAAAGACCGGGTTCCCTGAGGATCGTTGAGGTCGACACCGCTCATCCGGCTCTGAGCGGTGAAGGGTACGAACCGCGCCTGGGCCAGTTCTCCCTCACCACGGCCACGAAGAGCGTACTGCTGCTTGGCGAGGACGACGATCGAGCGGCCCTCGGGCGTCTCGTCGGCGATCGACGACAGCTGGGCGGCATCCGCGAGTTCCTCGACACTCACCCCGTCCACCGGCAGGAATTCGGCGGCCTGGCGGTTGCCGAGGGTGATGGTGCCGGTCTTGTCGAGCAGAAGCGTGTTGACGTCACCCGCGGCTTCCACCGCGCGACCGGACATCGCCAGCACGTTGCGTTGCACGAGCCGGTCCATGCCCGCGATGCCGATCGCCGACAGCAAGGCACCGATCGTCGTCGGGATCAGGGCCACGACGAGAGCGACGAGGACGACGATGGTCTGCTCGGCCCCCGCGAAGACGGCGAAGGGCTGCAGGGTCGCCACTGCGATCAGGAAGACGATCGTGAGGGATGCCAGCAGGATGTTGAGCGCGATCTCATTCGGCGTCTTCTGCCTCGCGGCCCCCTCCACGAGTGCGATCATCCGGTCGATGAAGGTCTTCCCCGGTTTCGAGGTGATGTGTACGACGATCCGGTCCGAGAGCACTTTCGTGCCGCCCGTGACCGCCGACCGGTCGCCGCCCGACTCGCGGATCACCGGCGCCGACTCGCCCGTGATAGCGGATTCGTCGACGCTGGCGATGCCCTCGACCACATCGCCGTCACCGGGGATGATCTGCCCGGCCTCGACGACGACGTGATCGCCCAGGCGGAGGTCGACGCCCGGAACTTCCTCCTCTGCGGCGTCGGTCGCGCCCGGTCGCCAGCCGGTGAGACGGCGGGCCGTCGCCATTGTCTTGGCGCGGCGCAGCGTCTCGGCCTGGGCCTTGCCGCGTCCCTCGGCCACGGCTTCGGCGAGATTGGCGAAGACGGACGTCAGCCAGAGCCATGCCGTGATCACCCAGGCGAAGAAGCTGGGTGTCCTGATGGCCGACAGCGTGGTCAGGACCGCCCCGACCTCAACCACGAACATGACGGGGTTGTGGACCATCACGCGCGGATCCAGCTTGCGCAGGGCATCGGGGAAGGACGTCAGAAGTTGCTTGGGGTCGAGCAGTCCACCCGAGACCCGCTGTTGTCGACGCCCGGCGCCGGGCGGGGTGGGAACGGGAGCGGCGGTCGTCGACATCAGTGCAGGCCTTCCGCAAGTGGTCCCAGCGCCAGCGCGGGGAAGTACGTCAGACCGACAACGATGAGAATCACGCCGGTCAACAGTCCGACGAACTGCGGCCGGTGAGTGGGCAGGGTGCCCGCCGTCACCGGGACGGGCTGCTGCGCGGCAAGCGAACCGGCGAGTGCCAGGACGAACACCATCGGCAGGAACCGGCTGATGAGCATGACCACGCCGAGCGTGGTGTTGTACCAGACGGTATTCACGCTCAGCCCGGCGAACGCCGAGCCGTTGTTGTTCGCAGCCGATGTGAAGGCGTACAGGACTTCGGAGAAGCCGTGCGGCCCGGAATTGAGCATGGCGGCCCTCTCGCCCGGGAATGCCATCGCGAGCCCCGCACCGACCAGGACGAGTGCGGGTGTGGTCAGGATGTAGAGGGAGGCGAACTTCATCTCCCGGCCGCGGAGCTTCTTGCCCAGGTATTCGGGCGTACGGCCGACCATCAGCCCGGCGACGAAGACCGCGACGATCGCCAGGATCAGGATCCCGTAGAGCCCGGAGCCGGTGCCGCCGGGTGCGATCTCTCCCAGCATGATGTTGAAGATCGTCATTCCGCCGCCGCCCGGTGTGTACGAGTCATGGAAGGAGTTGACCGCTCCGCACGACGTGAGGGTGGTGGACACAGCGAACAGGGCCGAGGCCCAGATCCCGAACCGCGTCTCCTTGCCCTCCATCATTCCGCCGGCCGCTTGACCGGCGGTGCTGCTGACGCTGTGCAGCTCGTTGGCGGTGACGATGGCGACCGATGCGCCCCAGATCAATGCCATCACGGCGACGACGGCATAGCCCTGACGGTTGTCGCGGACCATCGTCCCGAAGGTCCGCGGCAGCGAGAACGAGATGACCAGCATCAGGTAGATCTCGATCAGGTTGGTGAAGGCGTTGGGGTTCTCGAAGGGGTGTGCGGAGTTCGCGTTGTAGAAACCACCGCCGTTGGTACCCAGTTCCTTGATCGCCTCCTGGGAGGCGACTGGGCCCCCGGTCAGGCGCTGATGCCCGCCCGCGATGGTGGTGATGTCGTGGATTCCGTGGAAATTCTGAACGGCACCGGCGGCCACCAGAACGATGGCGAAGACAAACGCCAGGGGAAGCAGAATGCGAAGTACGATCCGTGTCAGGTCCACCCAGAAGTTCCCGACGCGCTCGGTCTTCTTCCTGGTGAAGCCGCGGATCAGCGCGGCGACGACGGCAATGCCCACGGCCGCGGAGACGAAGTTCTGCACGGTGAGGCCTGCCATCTGGACCAGATAGCCCATGGCCGACTCGCCGGAATACGACTGCCAGTTGGTGTTGGTGACGAAGGAAGCCGCGGTGTTGAACGACTGGTCCGGGGTGATCGGCTTCATTCCCAGGGACAACAGCAGATGGTTCTGGAGGCGCAGGAACGCGTACAGGAACAGTACCGACACCGTGGAGAAGGCCAGGATGCTGCGCAGGTAGATCGACCACTTCTGGTCGGCATCACCGTTCACTCCGGACGCCCTGTAGATCAGGCGTTCGACCCGCCAATGGTGATCGGTGGTCAGGACTCGGGCCATGTAGCCGCCGAGCGGGCGAAACGAGAGACCCAGCGCGACCACCAGGGCGAGCACCTGGAGCCAGCCCGCGATGGTGTCATTCATCCGGAACCTCTCCTAGTGCCGCGGCAGGCAACGTTCGCCCCGTCGCGGCGTCCGGTGCGCACTCTCGCCGCACCGGACGAAAGCCCAAGTACGTCCAGTACGAGGGCTTCCGGCCGGCACGCCGAGAGCACGCACCGGACGCC
>NZ_JBEOYU010000070.1:0-17629 GCF_040297265.1 Streptomyces sp. NPDC001832 | reverse complement strand
CTACACCCCCGGGCTCTGGCCCTATACTTCCCTTGTTGCGCCCCCCCCGGCCGCGCCCCCCCCCCCCCCGGCCGGGGGTGCGCGGCCACCTCTTTTGGTAACTGACGAGGCTCCACATGAGGAAGTTGACGGGATCGTCGCCGAACTCCGGGACCACGTGCGCCGGGCGGATCAAGCTGGACGTGCCGGCGGGCGATCACAAGATCGATCTGGTCACCGCCAACGGCTCGATCACGGGCAGGAACGGCTGACCGCGCCGCGCGCCACCGCGGCCGCACACAGCAGCGCAGGGACGGCCGCGACCGCGAAGCAGACAGCCGGCGGCAGGCGGTCCACCAGCAGACCCACCGCCGCGGCGCCCGCCGAGGACCCCGCGTTGACCGCGGTGTTGACCCATGCACCCGCCTGTGTGCGGCTGCCCGCGCCCACGGACTCGTCCGCGACGAGATACGCGGTGGTCAAGGCCGGGGCGACAAAGACCCCGGCGACCGCGACCACCGCGACCAGCACGTACACATTCGGCGACATCCCGGCCACGACCATCGCCACACCGAGACCGGCGGCCGGTACAGGCAGACGTACCCGGTTCGACGCACGCCACGAGACGGCACCGTGGACCAGCCCCCCGACCGCGCTTCCGGCGGAGAGGGCGGCCAGCACCCACACCACCGCCGCACCCTGGTGGTGCTGCTCGGTGAATGCCACCACCAGCAGATCCACGCCCCCCAGACACAGCCCCACGGCGGCTGCCACGATCGCGGCGTGCCGCAACCCGACGATGCCGAGCAGCCGCTGCCTGCGGGGCATGTCCTGTGACGCGGCGGCCTTCTCCGCCGACGGTTTCGCACCGACTCCGCGCACCGCGGGTGAGGACACCAGTGCCAGCGTGCCCACCAGCACGAGCGCGGCACTGATCGCGACGCCTGCCGCGGGGACGGTAGTCCTCATCACCAGGCCCACGAGCAACGGCCCGGTGACGAACAGCAGTTCCTCGGCGACACCGTCCAGGCTGTACGCGCGCTGCAACAGCTCACGGTCGGGAACGAGACTGCTCCACAGGGTCCGCATCACCGGTCCCAGCGGCGGGCTGCAGGCGCCTGCCGTCACGGCAAGCATCCCCAGCAGGAGCGAGGAAGCCCCCGGCCGCCAGGTGACGTACGCCAGGGCGGCGAGCAGTGCGGCGTAGACACCGGCCATCGGTGGCAGGGCGCGGCGCGGCCCGTACCGGTCGATCAGCGCGGCACGGGCGGGGGAGAGGAAGACGCTGGCCGCCCCGAACAGGGCCATGACGGTGCCCGCGACGGAGTACGAGCCGGTGGCATCCTTCACCGCGAGCATCAGGGAGAGGGAGACCATCCCGTACGAGAGCCGCCCCAGCAGAGCGGCACCGAAGGTGCGGGAGGCATGGCGGGTACGCAGGACGGTGGCATACGAAGGAGCGCGCGAAGGCGCGGGTGAAGGCGCGGGTGAAGGCGAAAGCATGAGGACGTTCCTCGTGAGGGCAGCGCGGCATGCGGCGCTGCGGGCATGCGGGGACACCGAAGTGCCGCACCCGGTGGGACGGGGTGCGGTCAGTGCGAGGTCCTATGCAAGGGGGAGGAACATGCCCGCCAACTTAGCAGGGCGCGGAACGCAGGTGGAGGGTCGTTCCAGCGCCGCTTCGGTCGAAATTTCCTGTGGGGTGTGACATCGGCGAGCGCCCGGCGGCTGCTCCACCAGGATGAACTCCCTGAGCCCACGGTGGCACGACCGCTGCATTGCCGGGCGATACGGGGAGCTCTCCCCGTATAACTGCCGAACTGTCGCGAGATCTCACGAAAGGACCGGCGATGACACTCGGAGCCGAGGACCGCCTGGCCATCCATGAACTGATCGCCCTGCACGGGCATCTGGTCGACGAAGGTGAACTCGACCGCCTGGACGATCTGTTCACCGCCGACGTGGTCTACGACGCCTCGGACCTGGGCCATGGATCGATGCACGGGCTGGAGGCCGTCCGGGACGCGGCCAGGGCGATGGGGGAACGCGGCACCGTCGGCCATCACGTCACCAACGTCATCCTCACCGAGGTCGGTGAGGATCAGGTGCGCGCACGGTCCAAGGCGATCGGGATCAAGGCGGACGGTACGAGCGGAAGTGTGAGGTACGAGGACGTGATCGTGCGTGGTGAGAAGGGGTGGCGCATCAACCGTCGCAAGGTCGCCGCACGACGTACACCTTCCGGCGCGAATGACGCGAACAAGCGGCCCGAATGACATGTCACACGTGTCTCCGGTTGCCGCAGGCGGATACTGACGGCGCCCCTGCACCGGCAGGGGCGCCGCCGCCAACGGATTCCGGGCGACGCGTCAGGCGTTCAGCATCCCCGACGTGTCGATGACCTGGCGGATCGCCCGGCCCGAAGCCAGTTCCTCCATCGCCGCGTTGATGTCGGTCAGCGGCAGCGTGCCCGTGTGCATCTGCTCCACCGGCATCAGGCCCGCCCGCCACAGGTCGAGGAACCTCGGGATGTCGCGGCGCGGGACCGCGTCACCCATGTACGAGCCCAGCAGGGACTTGCCCTCGCCCGCGAACGCCAGGGCCGGGACCTCCAGCACCCGGTCGGGGGCGGGGAGGCCCACCGAGACGACCTTGCCACCCCGGGCCACGGCCGTCAGGCACTCGGCCATGACCTTGGGGCTGCCCACCGCCTCCACCGCCAACTCGGCGCCACCGCAGGTGAGGTCGCGCACCGCCTCGATCGCGTCGCCGGGGGCGTACGCATGCGTCGCGCCCAGCCGCAGGGCCAGGTCGCGCTTCTCCTGGACCGGATCGACCGCGGTGATCGGGTACGCTCCCGCAGCACGGGCGCCCAGAACCGCGGAGAGGCCCACTCCGCCGAGGCCGTAGACCACCGTCGACTGGCCGGGGCGCAGGGCCGCCGTGTTGATGACCGCACCGGCGCCCGTCAGGACCGCGCAGCCGAACATCGACGCCACGGTGAACGGGATGTCCTTGGGGATCGGGACCACCGACTCCTGGGCCAGCACCGCGTGTTCGGAGAACGCGGAGACGCCCAGCTGATGGTGGACCGGATGGCCGGAAGTGTCGGTCAGCAGCGACGGGCCGTGCAGCAGCGCGCCCGAGCCGTTCGCCGCCGCTGCCTGCGCGCACAGGGCCGGGCGGCCCGCCGCGCAGTCCCCGCAGAAACCGCAGCTGGGCACGAAGACCAGCGCCACATGGTCGCCGGGGGAGACACGGCTGACACCCGGCCCGGTCTCCTGGACGACACCTACCGCCTCGTGGCCGAGCGCCATCGGCAGCGGGCGGACCCGGTCGCCGTTGACCACCGAGAGGTCCGAGTGGCAGAGCGAGGCGGCCGCGATGCGGACCAGTACTTCGCCCTCGCGCGGAGCGCCGAGCTCCAGCTCCTCCACCTCGACCGGACGGGTATCGGAATAGGGGCGGGCCGTCGATATCCCGCGCAGCACCACCGCACGGGTCTTCATGCCCGGACCTCCGGACGCGGAGCGCAGCGCAGCACGTCGCGGCTCTCCAGCAGCGGGACGACCTTGCCGAGCACGATCTCCTGGAAGTGCGGGGTTGCGCAGTGCGCGGTGAAGTCGGCCTCGGAGGCGTACTCCTCGTACAGCACGATCGCCCGCGGGTCCTCTGTACCCTGGTGGACCCGGTAGGCGAGATTGCCCGGCTCCTCGCGGGAGGCGGCGGCCACCGTGTCGAGCAGAGGAAGAACGGTTTTTTCCTCGCCGGACTTGGTGCGGTAGCGGGCTACGACGACATATGTCATGGGGGGACTACTCCTGGGGTGCGGAGGGCCTCTTCAACGCGGCGGGCGGGACCGGCGGAAGCTGGTCCCGGCGCAGGTGCCAGAGGCGGGGGTCGGACGTGGCGGCCGCGGCCGACCCGAGGGCCAGCGCGAGCGCCACGTCCGCGGCGGTTTCCACGAAGCCGGCGGCGACCGACGGGGACATCGCGCGCTGTGCCTGCGCGCTCATCCGGGCCACGATCGGGGCGGGCATGATCTCGACCAGGTCCGGTGCCCCGCGCGAGATGGCGTCCATGGAGCGGCGCAGATTGGACCGGTCGGTGACGAACACCTTCATCATCGTCAGCAGACCGAGCGGGCGGCCCTTCTCTATGAGGGACAGCCGGGTGCTGACCACGCCGTGTGCGCCCATGTTCTTGATGAACTCCAGCGCGCCCCGGTCCTGAGCCAGACCGGGGCTGCTGTCCACGTTCACGAACACGGTCTTTCCCGCCCGGCCCAGCGACGGCACCACCTGGGGCAGCTGCCCCACCGCGAGCGACGCGAGGATGCACACCTTCGCCGGTGCGGTCAGGAACTGCCGCAGCGGCTGGGTGCCGACGACCGACGCGACGACCGGCACCTCGGTGAAGGCCGAGGCGAGCCGGGGGTCGAGTGCGGCACCGGACCGGGACGGGGAAGGGGTCATGGCAAGGGCCTGCCTGGAGAAGGAGGGTTCATCGCTGCTGACATCAGTTCAGCGGGGACGTACCGAATCGGCTGGGAAGACCCAGCTTGCCAGGGTTGAGAATGCCGGCCGGGTCCAGGGCCTTCTTCACCGCGACGAACGTCGCGAAGCCCGCCCCGAGGGATTCCTCCAGGTAGGGGCCGCGCAGCAGACCGCAGCCGTGGTGGTGGCTGAGCGCCGCCGCGTGCTTGACGAGTACGGCGTTGGCCGCATCCCACACCGAGCGGTACCAGTCGCGGCGCGACTCGGGCGCCACGTCGCCGCGCAGCGAGAAGTAGACACAGGCGCCGTCGGTGTACGCGTGGGACTGGTGCGCCGAGGCGGCCAGGGTGCCGTCCACCGACTGGATCGCGGCCACCACCTCGTCGTAGATGACCGGGAGGTCGGTCCAGGACGCGGCCATCTCCAGGGTGTCGGCGACGAAACCCGGACCGGGCTTGAAGCCGTCGGCGGACTTGCCGACCAGCATCCGCTCGTCCAGCCAGCGCTCGAAGACCGCCTTGCTGTCCAGTTCGGGGCCGTACGCCTCGCAGACCTCCCTCGCCACCTTGATCGAGGCGTCGACGATGACCGGGTCGCCCTCGTCGGCGATGAGCAGGAGGTTGGTCTCCGGGTGGCCGAAGTGGGTGCCCGACTCCAGCGTGTCGTACAGCCGCAGGACGGCCGGGGTCGCACCGCGCTGCATGATCCGACGGCAGGCGTCCAGGCCCTCCGCGAAGGTCTTGAAGCCGAAGGCGGCGGCGTTCGCGTACTCCGGCAGCGGGTGGACCCGCAGACGCGCCGAGACGATGACACCGAGGGTGCCCTCGGAGCCGACGAACAGCTGGCGCAGGTCCGGGCCCACCGCGGCGCGGGCGTAGTCGCCGTACGTGGCGCGCGTACCGTCGGCGTGCACGACGTCCACGCCGACGACCATGTCCTCGATCTTGCCGTAACGGGTGGAGAGCTGACCGGCGCCGCGGCAGGCGATCCAGCCGCCGACCGTGGAGACGGCGAACGCGGACGGCCAGTGGCCGGTGGTGACGCCGTACTCCTCCTGGAGCTGCTTCTCGAAGAGGTCGCCGAACATGCCGGCCTGGACGTCCACGATGTTCGACTCGGCGTCGAAGCCGGTGATCCGGTTCAGCCCGCAGACATCGAGGACGACGCCGCCGAAGACGGGGAGCGCCGCACCGGTGACGTTGGAGCGGCCGGCGGACGGGGTGACCGGAATGCCGGCCTCGTGGCAGATCCGCAGCACGGCCGCGACCTGGTCGGCGTCGGCCGCCTCGACGATCACGGCGTTCGGCGTCGCCGGCCGGCCCTCGGTCTCGCCGATCATCGAGCCGGCCCACCAGTCACGGGTCCGGGTGACGACCTCGTCGCGGGAGGTGTGCACCGCGTGGGCGGCCTCGCGCAGCGCCTCGATCACGGTCTCGGGGACCTTGACCGGGTCGGTCTGGAGGGCGGCCTCGCCGTCCCCGATCGGGGTGTTCTGCGCCCACTTGGCGAAGCTGGGGGCCCCGATCGTGTAGTTGCCCCGGTTGAACGGGTGGGTGATGGTCTGACGGCTGATCATGCTGCTGCCCCTTCGAGGAGTACGGACTTTTCGTGACGGACGGCTGCGAGGTACTCGGCGACCGAGCGGTCGGCCTCGGCCTGGGAGAGGTTCAGTTCCTGGCCGAGGATCGCTCCGACGGCCTCGGCGGCATCGACGGAGGCGTCCCGGGCGAACAGGCGGGCGCGCATCCGGCGGGAGAGCACGTCGTCGACCGAGCGGGCCAGTTCGGCGCGGGCCGCGTATACGACCTCCGCCTTGGTGTACGGGAGTCCCGCGACGATCGGCTCGGCCAGCGCCGGGTCGTCCTGGATCAGGTCGCCGACGAAGCGGGCCTCGGTGCCGAAGCGCTCGCCCAGGTGCGCGGCGATGCCACCGGAGGCGGCGACGGCCTCGGCGTCGTAACCGGCGCCACCGAGCAGCGGGAGGTCGGTGGTGCGGCTCTTCCCCTTGCGGCCGAGGACCGTCATCACCTTGTCGATGACGAGTTCGCCCATGTGCCGGCTGGTGGTGAGCTTGCCGCCGGTCACCGTCACCATGCCGGTGCGGCCCACGGTGATGTGGTGGTCACGGCGCATGTCGAGCGTCGCGCCCTCCTTGCCGCCGACCAGCGGACGCAGGCCGCCGATGGAGCCGACCACGTCGTCCGGGGTGAGCTTCCCCTCGAAGGCGGTGTTGGCGCCCTCCAGCAGGAAGTCCATCTCCGCACGGGTGCAGTGCACATCGTCGGGGGAGCCCTGGTAGTCCTCGTCCGTGGTGCCGAGCACGACGCTGTTGCCCCAGCGGGTGCAGGTCGCGCGGCGGGCCCGGCCGGGGATCGGCACGGTGACGGTGCAGTTGATCCGCACCTTGTCCCAAGGCACCACGATGTGGACGCCCTTGGCGGGCCGTACCTGCGGCTTGTGATTGTCGTCCGCCTTCGCGTCGAGCTCGTCGGTCCACACCCCGGTGGCGTTGACGACGGCCCGCGAGCGGATGTCGATGGTGTCGCCGTCCACCGAGGCCCGGGCACCGGACACCTTGCCCATCTGCATCAGCAGACCCTCGGCCCTGGCACCGTTGAGGACCGTCGCGCCAAGCGCCGCGGCGGTGCGGACAATCGTGAGGACGAGGCGGGCGTCATCGGTACGGGCGTCGAAGTACATCAGCCCGCCCTTGAGGTTCTCGGCGCGCAGCGTCGGCGCCTGTGCGAGGACCTCGGGGACGGTGAGCCGCTGGTGGAGCTTGCCGATCCGCCAGCCGCCGACCAGGTCGTACGTCCACAGCAGACCCTCGAAGCCCTTGGCGAGGCGGGCGTCGAAGATGCCCTCCTTCTCCAGGATCGGGAAGAGGAACGGCAGTCGGTGCACCAGATGCGGGGCGTTCTTGCGGAAGCGGTGACGCTCCAGGAGCGAGTGGCGGACCAGGTTGACGTTGCCCTGCTCGATGTAGCGCAGACCGCCGTGGACCATCTTTGAGGACTTCGACGACGTACCGGAGGCGAAGTCGTCCTTCTCGATGAGCGCCGCGCGCAGCCCGCGCGAGGCGGCGTCGAGCACGGCGTACGCCCCGGTGATGCCGCCGCCGATGACAAGCACGTCGTACGTGTCGTCGGCCAGTCGGCGCTTGAGGGCTGCCCGGTCGAGCAGCAGCGGCGTCCGGCGGGTCGCCGCCGCGCTGCGCCGCGGTTTCCGGGCGGGCATGGTGATCACAACATCAACTCCTGGTGTTTCGGTGCGGCGGCCGCGTGGTCGGGTACGGGCAGCCAGTGCGACGGTCAGGGGCCGTCAGCGGGGGGTGTGAGGTTCGGACCCGGGGTGCTTCAGGGGGAGCAGCGCCGGGTCGCCGAGGTGGGCGATCAGCACGTCGCGCCAGGCGGCCCGCTGTTCCGCGCGCTCGGTCGCCGTGATCCCGGGCTCGAAGACCTGGCCGTGCGGCTGTGCTTCGACGACCTCTTCGAGCGAGGACCACAGGCCCTGGGCGACACCGGCCAGATAGGCGGTGCCGCGCAGGCTGGCGGTCGCGGAGTCGGAGACCCGTTCCAGCGGCAGGCCGGTCAGGTCGGCCTGGATCTGCATGAGCGGATCGCTGCCGGAGACGCCGCCGCCGACTCGGAGCCGGGTGAACGGCGTGCCCATGGTGTCGGCGACCCCGTCGATCAGGTCGCACACCGAGTGCGCGATCCCGTCCAGCACGGCGCGCGCGAGATCGGCGCGGGTGGTGGCGAGGGTGAGCCCGGTGAGGGATGCGGTGGCCTCTGGGTGCCAGACCGGCGTACGGACCCCGGCGAGTGCCGGGACGAAACGCGGCGTGCGGCCTGGCCGGGTGGGGACCCGGCCCGCCTCCTCACCGAGCTCCTTCGGCGATGCGAACAGGCCCAGGTCGTCGCAGAGCCAGCGCAGCGCCGAACCCGCGGTGGAGGTGTAGGCCTCCAGGCTGTAGTGGCTGATGTCGCCCTGCCGTCGGCCGGGCTGGGCGAGCACCCCGGAGATGTCCGGCCGGGGCAGGGCGGGCGTGGTGCCGGTCGCCGCGTCGACGAAGGCGCCGGTCCCGTACACGCACATGCCCTGCCCGGCGGCGAGGCCGCCGAGCGCGACGAGTGCGGCGTGCTGGTCGCCCATGGAGGCGGCCAGCGGGACGGCGATCCCGAGGGCGGCCGGGTCGGTCGTACCGAATCCGGCGTCGTCGGAGCGGAGTTCCGGCAGCAGGTCCAGGGGGAAGCCGAGGTGACTGATCCACTCCTCGTCCCAGGCGTGTTGCTCCAGCAGATAGCCGCCGGTGGACGCGGCGTTGGTCGGGGTGGTGGCGTGCACGGCGCCGCCGGTGAGGCGCCAGATGAGCCAGGTGTCGACGGTGCCGAAGAGCAGCCGGCCCTCGCGGTGGGCGGCGGCCACCTCCGGGTGCGCGGCGATCTGCCGGGCGGCCCAGAGGAACGGGGCGCGGGCGCCGACCGGCCGGCCCTGACGGGCCAGCAGGGCGGCGTCCCACTCCGCCTCGTACGCGGTGAGCTCGGTCGCGTGACGCCGGTCCTGCCACACCACCGCGGGCAGCAACGGCTGCCCGGTGACCCTGTCCCACAGCATCGCGGTGGCCCGCTGGGTGGAAAGTGCCACCCCGGTGATCTCGATGCCCTCCTCGCGGGCCCGGCCCACGGCCCGGCGCGCCACCTCCACGGTGGCGGTCCAGAGCTCCATCGGGTCCTGCTCGACCGAGAGGTCGTCCGGATGACTGACCTTGATCGACCGGTAGAACACCTCGCGGGCGGCGCCCGAGTCGAGGACGACTCCGGCCCTGGTGCCCGTGGTGCCCTCGTCGATGGACAGCACACCGCGCCGTGGGGCGGCGCCGGGGAACGTCTGCGTCATTGCAGCCCTTTCATTGCGAGCTTCGCGAGCTGTGCGGAGCGATACGGAGGGGACCATCGTGTGATGTGGCAGGTCCGGCGGCCGGTCAGCGCGCGGTCACGGACTCATCGGATGCCGTCGAGCCGGCCCGTGCGCCGACGACGGCACGGTCCTGTCCGGCGGCCTCGTCGGGCGAAGCGGCCTTGGTGGGGTCCCACTTGATCGCCAGACAGGTGATCAGGCCGAGCAGCGGCACGACGGAGATCACCAGGAACGTATTGGCGAGCCCGAGCGAATCCTTGATCTGCGGGAAGACATAAAGCCCGGCGACACTGCCGAAGCTGCCGACCATCCCGGTGACGCCGGTGCCGAGCGCACGGACATCACTGCTGTACGAGAGCGCGGCGATGGACTTGCCGTTGGCGCCGGGGCCCGCGGAGTGGCAGAGGATGAACAGGACCGGCAGCAGGAACGCCACGGCTGTGGGTACCTTCTCGAAGGTCAGCCCCATCGCGAGCAGGGCGACGAATACTCCGGCGAATCCGGCGGCGGAACTGAGCCGCAGTCCCAGCCGGCGGCCGAAGTACGCGGACAGGAGCCCGCCCGCGATACCGAAGGCGTTGAAGACCATCGAGCCGATGGTGGCCTTCTCGAAGCTCTCGCCGAAGATCGTCAGGCTGATCACCGGGAGATACCAGCCGACCGCGAAGTACTGCATCGACTGCCCGAGCGAGATCACCGAGGAGAGGATCGTGCGCGGCAGGTACTCGCCCTTGAAGAGCAGCCCGGCCTGCCGGAATCCGATGGCGGGAGCCTCGGTGGCGGCGCGGGTCGCCTCGTCGGGCTTACCGGCGACGGCCTTGATCCCGTAGATCTTGTCCAGGTTGACGACGGCCTCGTCCAGACGGCCCTTGCTGGCCAGCCAGGTGGGGCTCTCCCGGAGCATCAGCCACTGGCCCACGAGCAGCACGACCGCGACGACCGCGGCCGAGCCGACCGACCAGCGCCAGATGTCCGCGCCGACGTCCAGGTTGAAGAAGAGCAGGGCGACGGCGAGGTTGCTGGTGGTGGCGACGTACCAGACGGCCTGCCACAGGTTCAGCCGGCCGCCGAGCTTCGCGGGCGTGTACTCGGCGAGCAGCGCCATGGCGACCGCGAAGTCGATGCCGTACGCGACACCCACCAGGACCCGACCGAACCAGACGACGGTGAAGTCACCGGCGAAGGCGGCGAGCAGGGCGCCCGCGATGGCGAACACCTTGGCGATGAGCAGCGGGGGGACTCGGCCGATCCGGGTGGCGAGCCAGCCGCCGACCGGGTTGAAGATGATCGCCAGGGCCGGAGCGGTGGCCGTGAGGATCGAGACCTGGGTGCTGGTCAGCTCCATCTGGGACGTCATCGGTCCCAGACCGGCGCTCAGCGCGGCATTGGAATAGGCATCGAGGAACAGCCCGCCGAACACGAGAAACCAGATGACTTGCGCCCGGCCGGTGATCTTTCCCAGCCCGTCGATGAGCGCAACGACGTCGGCGACGCCTTTGACGCTCGGACGTTGTGCCATGAATCCGCCTTCGAGGAAGACCCATCGGCGGCACGGGGAGCACAAAAAACAGGCACGACGAAACCACCGACAGGTGGTCTATGTCTGTGCCTGTCAAAACACTGCGGAAAGCGCCGCAGCACGTGAACTGCAAAAAGTACGAACTACACAGTGAGGTTAAGAACGAGTCAGGAGAAACGTCAAGGGTTTCCGGAAGGTTACTTGAACGTGACGCGGGGGCGGGATGGCGCGCGATCCGCACCACCCCGCCCCCGCACCCGTGAGGTACGTCAGCGTCCCGCCTGCAGCGCTGCCCAGGTGTCCGCCCCCACGATGCCGTCGGCCGTCAGGCCCCGGCTCGCCTGGTAGCTGCGCACCGCCGTCAGCGTCGCCGGGCCGAAGCTCCCGTCGATGCCGACCGTTGAGCCGAGCGCCGCGGTCAGTGAGCGCTGGAGCCGCTTTACTCCGTCGCCCGAGTCGCCCTGCTTGAGAGTCGCCGTCGGACCGGCCGACAGCAGCGCGGTCCAGGTCCTGTCTCCCACAACGCCGTCGGCGGTCAGGCCATGGGTCGCCTGATAGGACATCACCGCATTCCGTGTGGCCGGGCCGAAGCTGCCGTCCACCGCGCCCGCCATGTATCCCTGCTCGCTCAGCAGTTGCTGAACCGCCTTGACCTGGGCGCCCGTCGAGCCGCTCTGCTGGGTCGCGTACGCGGTGAAGCTCAGCCCGTCACTGCTGCTGCCGTCACCGGTGTCCCCGCCCACCAACTGCATGTAACGCGTCCAGTCCCAGTACGGGCCCGGGTCCGTGTGGTCGTTGCCCGGTGCCTCGCTGTGCCCGATGATGTGCGCCCGGTCCTTCGGAATCCCGTACCGGTCGCACAGATGCTTCGTCAGCGCCGCTGACGATCGGTACATCGTGTCCGTGAACCACGACGGGTCGTCGACGAATCCCTCGTGCTCGATGCCGAGCGCCGAGGCGTTCGCGCTCTTCGCGTGGTACGCGGTGTCGCTGTCGCGCACCATCTGGGTGATCTGACCGTCGGAGGAACGCACCACATAGTGGGCGCTCACCTCCGCCGTCGGGTTCTGGAACCAGCTGATCGAGCCCGCGTACGAGCCCTGGGTGACATGGATGATCACCTTGTCGACCTTCGCCGACCGGCCCGCTTTGAAGTTGTTCGCATCCGCTGGAACCCACAGAGCCGACGGGTAGTCGGTGCTCTTGGTGAGTACGTCGGTGGTGCCTGGCGAGCCCTTCTGCGGTGAGACCGGACGGGCCGTCACCGAGATCTGCTCACCGCCGGGGACGGTGGCGTAGAGCCCGTGGGCCAGGAAGGTGTACACGGTGTCGGCGTAGAGGGCGGCGGCTTGTCCCGTCGAGCCGCTGTACCGGGCGACGGCCGGGTACCAGGCGTTGACGTCGTCGCGCTCGCGGTCGTCGAGGCCGATCTTGTCCGCGTAGCTGCGCAGCACCGCCGCACCGCCCAGGATGTTGGCCGTGGTGTCGGTGCGGAGGCCGGCGAGGGGTTCGCCGGTGAGGGCGCCGGCCCGCTCCAGTGTCGGGTTCGTCGGGTTGCTCACCAGGTGCATCACGCCGTACCCGTTCGCCTGGCTGGGGCGCCCGGAGTGGCCGTTGAGATGGGTCTCGCCGTACCCGACGGCGGCGAGCAGATCGCGCGGTACGTCGAACTCCGCGGCCGCCCGTGCGAACGCCTGGTTCATGGAGTGGCCGTCGGCCGGAGAGGCGAAGGCCGGGCTGCCGGTCGCGGCCAGGGCCGTGACGGTGAGGGCGGCCAGGGCGGATGTGCGGAGCTTTGTGTGGAAGGCGGCTCGTCTGGGCATACCTGCTCCTGCTCTGTGGGGGGAGAAGAACGGCCCCTGGGCCCGAGTGGGGTGGGCGAGGAGCCGAAGCCCGCTCAGAGTACTGGTGTGTCCAGGGCATGACAATCACTTGATCGCGTGTCGAACCGCCTTCACCCCAACGCAGTTGAAGCGCAGCTCAGAGCTCTGCCCGGTGACCTGTTCGGCGGTCACCGGGCAGGGCCGGAGGTCAACGCTGGCCGTGACCAACGGAGTTGACGTCCACCCGCACGATCTGCGGGTCGTGGTCGCTCGCCTGGTCCGCGAATTCCGCGTTGATGTGCACCACGTCGTAGTCGAAGCGGCGGATGCCGGGGCTGGTCAGGATGTGGTCCAGCGTCTGCGAGTTGCCCTCGTACACATAGCTGTACTGCTCGCTCGTAGGCAGCGTGGTGATCAGTGGCTCAAGTACCTCGCCGCTGGTCAGCGCGTCCATCGTCGGGGAGAAGGCGAAGTCGTTGAGGTCGCCGAGCGTGATGATCCGCGCCGAATCGTCCGCGGCCAGCAGCGACTTGACGAAGGTGTTCACCTCCGCCGCCTGCTTCACCCGCTTGGTCTCCGAGCCGCGCCGCGGTTCCTGGTGCCGGCCGTGCAGGGGCTGGTCGCCGCCCTTGGACGTGAAGTGGTTGCCGATGACGAAGACCGGCTTCCCATGGAAGCGGAACTCGCCGACGAGCGGCTTGCGACTGTCGGCCCACGCATCGCTGGTCGGGGAGATCCGGCCGGGCGACGCCGAGAGCCTCACTCCCTTCTTCGTCTTCACCGCGGTCACGGCAGTGGTCGCGTCGCCGCCCGCACGGTCCACGAAATCGACCCTCTCGGGATTGAAGAGGAAGACGTTACGGATGTTGCCGCCGGGTTCGCCGCCGTCCTTGCCGTTCTCGGGGGCGACGTACCGCCATGCGTACCGCGGCCCGCCCGCGGCGACGATCGCGTCGGTGAACCGCTTAAGCGTCGCCTCTGAGCCGACCGTGCCGTCGTTCACCGCACCGTTGTCGTCCTGGATCTCCTCCAGCGACACGATGTCCGGGGAGGAGAGATTGTCCGCGACGCCCTCGGCGAGGGTGTCGAACTTGGCCTGCTCGTCGAGGGCGTCCAGGTTCTCCACGTTGTACGTGGCGACGGCGAGCTCGTTGCCCTTCTGCTTCCGGGTGACTTCGCGCCGGAGGTGGTTGTCGGTGAGCGTGCCGAGCTCGGTGGCCTGGAGGTTGTAGCCGCCGAAGGACGCGTAGTCCATGACGCCGGTGGTGGCGCCGGACAGCTCATCGCCCACATCGGCGACGGGCACCGGCCGGGCCGGGTCGAGCGACATCACCTTGATACGGCCGGTGTTTTGGTCGTCGTACGAGGAGTACAGAGTGCCGCCTCGCACGGTCCGGTTCTCGTCCGGCTTGACGGTCACCCAAACCTCGTGGTAGCGGGTCGTCGCCCCCGTCACTCGGGTGTCGGAGATCCGGACCCGGGCGCCTTCGAGCGACTCGTAGAGGTCGAGGGCGTACGCCGACGGGTCGAGGGGCAGCGGGTCGATCGAACCGCCGCCTGCCGAGGGCACGTACGCGTCCGGCACCGAGGCCGCGTCGAGCACGACCGGGGCCGGCAGTGCGTTGCCCGAGGATAGGACCGTCGTCTTCGGGGCGATGATCTCGGTGATCGACTGGGTGGTCGACGACGGGTAGTACTCGTCCACCTTGCCGCTGACCAGCACCGATTCACCCACGGTGACGTCCGGCGCGGTGGAGCCGGTGTAGACGAACACACCCTCGCTGGTACGGGGGTCCGTGTCCGGCGCGGAGTCCTGGATCCAGAAGCCGCGCGAACCGGTGCTCCGTACGCCAGTGACGATGCCGGGGACGCCGGTCACTGGTCGGCCCTCCAGCGGCGACACACGGGAGGTGCCCTGGATGTCGTGGATCCGGACGGTGCCCGGTTCGGTCGGGCCGCCGGGGTCCTCCGGACCGGAGCCGCCGGATGTCTCACCGGCCGAGTTGACCGGTGTCGGGGCGCCTGCGTTGAGGTCGTCGGCGTTGTCGTCGGTGTCGACGAGGGACGTACCGCGCGCCACCGAGGAGGTGTTCGAGGCTCCCGCCGCCGGGCCGCTGCCCTCCCGTACGACCGCGGAGGCGTAACCGACGAGGTCCACGATCCGCGTGTCCGCCGCGCAGTCGGCCGCCGTCTTGCAGGTCAGCGGAGTCGTACCGGAGACGAGCGCGACGGTTCCGCCGCCGGCTGCCATCGCGACCGTGCCAGTGGCGTCCGGCGTCGGCAGGGCGACGGTGCCGCCGCTGCCCGCGGCCTCGGCGACGAGGTAGCGGCCGCCGGGGGCGATGGACCCGCTCAGTGCGGAGACCTGCCACAGCGAACCGGCGGAAGGTGTGGCCGGCAGATACTGCACGCTGAAACCGGAGAGGCCGTACGCGGTGGCACCGGCATTGGCCAGCTCGATGAAGTCGCGGGTGAGCGCCGCACCCGAGTTGCCCCCGCCGCCGTACGCCTCGGAGATCACGGCGGTCGAGGACGGAGCCGCGAAGGCGGCGGGCAGCGCGGTGGCTGAGAGCGTTACGGCGACGGCGCCGGACAGCAGGACGGAACGGGGTCTGGATATGTGCACGGTGGGCTGCTCCCGAAGTGTGGTGAAGGGCAAAAGCTATGCGCGTAGAACCAGCCGTGACAAGACATCAGAAGTTAATTCCAGAAATCGTTCCGGCGGTCCGGAAGCGATGCGGGCGACGAGCGCGGAGGTGTGCTGTGGGCACCTTCGGCCCGGCCGCAGCTCGACATGCAACCAAAAGGTTGCCTATGGTGGAGCGGGTAGGGATACGAACAGGCGATGGTGACTGTGATGGCGGCGATGGACCCGATATTCAAGGCGCTCGCCGATCCGAGCCGCAGGGAGCTGCTCGACCGGCTCAACGCGCGGGGCGGCCAGACCCTGCGCGAGCTGGGCGAGGGCCTGGACATGAGCCGGCAGGCGGTGAGCAAACACCTGGCGGTGCTGGAATCGGCGCTGCTGGTCACCGCCGTGCGCCACGGCCGGGAGAAGCTGCACTACCTCAACCCGGTGCCCATCCAGGAGGTCGCCGACCGGTGGATCGGCCGGTACGAACGTCACCGCCTTACCGCACTGTCCCACCTCAAACAGACCTTGGAAGGAACGGCCATGGACAAGCCCGAGTTCGTCTACGTCATTTACATCCAGACCACCGCTCAGAAGCTCTACCAGGCGCTGACCGACCCCGAGTTCATCAAGATCTACATGGGCGGTTACGGCCCCGAGTCGACCTGGGAGGTCGGCGCGCCGGTCCGCTGGAAGATGGACCCGGACGGCGAGTTCGAGGAGGTCGGCCAGCGGGTCCTGGAGGCGGAGCCCGGCAAGCGGCTCTCCTACACCTGGCACACCCTGCAGCCCATGCACCGCCAGATGTTCGACTTCGCCTCTGACGAGGAGTGGGACAAGGCCGTCCAGGAGCGGTCGAAGGTCACCTTCGACATCGAGCCGGCCGAGGAGCCCGAGATGGGCATCAAGCTGACGATCACCCATGACGGGTTCGACAGCCCGGACAGCAAGATGCTGGAGGGCGTCAGCGGCGGCTGGGTCGCGATCATCTCGTCGCTCAAGACCCTTCTGGAGGGCGGGAAGTTCCTCGACGAGCCGGCCTGACGACTGGGCGGTCCGGCGCCTGCTCCACAAGGGCGCCGTATGGGGGTGGCCCCCTCAACCCAGGCTGTCCGGGACTACATGCATGGCCGCTTCCTCGGCCGATGCCGCCGCTCCGTCGATCCCGACGTCCTCGGCTGCGAGGGTGTCCGGCTCATTGATGTCCAGCTGCCGGGTGAGACGGCCGGCGCGTGCCGAACCGACCTCCGCGTCCCAGAGCTCGCCGTCACCGTCGGACAGATCTCCCAGGTCGTCGCCGTCGGCTTCGGTGACATCGGGCAGTTCCCGTGCCAGACGGCCCTCCAGTGGCTCGCCACTGTGCTGTTCGGCGGCCGTGGTGCCCCGATCCTCCACCGCCCACGGCCGCTCGGGCGGGGAGTAGCCCTCGTCGAGGAGGTCGGTCAGCCCCCGGTTGTCCAGGGTGTCCTCGAGGTCGAGCTGCTCGGTGGGGTCGGAGGCCTCCGGCTGCTGGGGCTGGTAGACATCGTCTCCCATGTCGGCATCCTTCATGGTGTGTCCCTTCCCGGTTTCGGGGATCCCGGTCGCGCATGCCGCACACGCGACTCGGGGGAAAGGGGGGCATGTCTTCGGTATCGGCCTGGTGCACGATAGCGAGCGGGCTCCCTATCGTGCACCGGGCTGTAAGCGCCCGAGCGCCGTCGAACCGCCCGTATGGCTTCAGGATAAGGCCGACCGGCCCAAGTGGCCCGGGTATCGGCCCGCAGCCGTGGGCCGCTGCCTGGGCGCGATGGGCTCGTCCGGGGGACGATGGAAAGCGCAGGCGGGCCATGCCCTGGCCCATCCGTATCGGGAGAACCGCCATGGATTACCCGGAGAGCTACCAGTTGGTATTTCAGGCATCCGCTGTGGAGGACGACACAGTGATCGTCCGGCGTACGGCGCAGTCGGGGGCGGGCGGATACCCGATCTACGAGGACGAGACCGGAATCGTGCGCGCGGAGATCAGCGACCGAGGAGAGGTGCGCATGCTGGCCAGCGGCGGACACCAGGTGCTCGGCACGCCGCTGGTGGTGCGGGAGCCGAGTGCCTGAATGCGCCTGGCGCCTGTCCGGCGGATCATGCCCGGGCGACGCCGAAACACGCTTTAGACCGACCGGCAAATGGGGGGGCGGCGTCGCGGGGCTGGGCACGCACATCTGCCGCGTTGTCGTCAATCACCAACGCGCCGCGTTGGCTCAATCCTCCGCCTTGCAGCTGC
>NZ_JBEOYU010000069.1:0-17911 GCF_040297265.1 Streptomyces sp. NPDC001832 | reverse complement strand
CGGAGTTCTCCGGGCGGGCAGTCGGCGACGAAGCAGAAAACCCCACGGCGCGAGCCGTAGGAATCCCCCTCGCTCACGAGGGGGAGGAAGTCAAGCTCGGTCGCACCCTGCGCCTGCGCCTGGGGAATGAGGACCAAGCCGCTCCGCACCTGAAGGTGGCCGCCGCCATGACGCCCGAGTTCGCATGTGAGCGGCAGATCGACCCGCGCCGCGCACCGCCCCCCGTTCGGGGCCCGCCCCTCGCGGGCCGGGCCCCGCACGCCACCGAAGCGTCAGGCCGGCAGCCCCAGCTCCCGGGCGATCAGCATCCGCTGGACCTCGCTCGTGCCCTCGCCGATCTCCAGAATCTTGGAGTCGCGCCACATCCTGGCCACCGGGTACTCGTTCATGAAGCCGTAGCCGCCGTGGATCTGGGTCGCCTCGCGGGCGTTGTCCACCGCGACCGTCGACGAGTACAGCTTCGCGATCGCCGCCTCCTTCTTGAACGGCTCGCCCGCCACCAGCCGCGACGCCGCGTCGCGCCAGCCGATGCGGGCCATGTGCGCGCGCATCTCCATGTCCGCGATCTTGAACTGGATGGCCTGGTTGGCGCCGATCGGCCTGCCGAAGGCCTCGCGCTCCTTGGCGTACTTCACCGATTCGTCCACACAGCCCTGCGCCAGGCCCGTGGACAGGGCGGCGATGGCGATCCGGCCCTCGTCCAGGATGCGCAGGAACTGGGCGTAGCCGCGGCCCTCCTCGCCCAGCAGGTTCGACAGGGGGACGCGGACGTCGGTGAAGGACAGTTCGCGGGTGTCCGAGGCGTTCCAGCCGACCTTGGAGTACGGGGCGGCGACCGTGAAACCGGGGGTGCCGGACGGCACGATGATCGAGGAGATGAGCGGGGCGCCGTTCTCCTTGTGGCCGGTCACCGCCGTGACCGTGACCAGTTTCGTTATGTCCGTACCGGAGTTGGTGATGAAGCACTTGGAGCCGTTGATCACCCACTCGCCCGTGGCCTCGTCGCGCACCGCCGTCGTCCGGGTGCCGCCCGCGTCCGAGCCGGCGTCCGGCTCGGTCAGGCCGAACGCGCCGAGCGCCTCGCCCGAGCAGAGCGTCGGCAGCCACTGCCGCTTCTGCTCCTCCGTACCGAAGTGGTAGACCGGCATCGCGCCGAGCGAGACCCCGGCCTCCAGCGTGATCGCCACGGACGAATCGACCCGGGCCAGCTCCTCCAGGGCGATCCCGAGGGCGAGATAGTCGCCGCCCATGCCGCCGTACTCCTCCGGGAACGGCAGGCCGAACAGGCCCATCCGTCCCATCTCCCGCACGATTTCGTACGGGAACTCATGGCGCTCGTAGAAGTCGCCGATCTTCGGCGCGATCACATCGTGCGCGAACTCCTCGACGGTGCGGCGCAGTTCTTCGTGCTCGGCGGTCAGCCGGTGGTCCAGGGACATGGCAGGTGTCACTTCCTTGCGGGACTGGTTCTATCGCACCGAGAGCGCGCGGACGGTACGGGACGGGCTGGGACGGCCCAGCTGTTCGGCGAGCCACACGCTGGTTGCGGTGAGCGAGTCGAGGTCGACCCCGGTTTCGATGCCGAGGCCGTCGAGCATCCACACGAGGTCTTCGGTGGCGAGATTTCCGGTCGCGCTCTTCGCGTACGGGCAGCCGCCGAGGCCGCCCGCGGAGGCGTCCACGGTGGTCACACCGTGCTGGAGCGCGGCGAGGGTGTTGGAGAGGGCCTGTCCGTATGTGTCGTGGAAGTGCACACCGATGGTGTCGGTGTGCACACCCTCCTCGTTCAGCTCGGAGAGCAGGTCCTGCACATGGCCGGGCGTGGCGACGCCGATGGTGTCGCCGAGGGAGAGCTCGTCGCAGCCGAGGTCCATCAAAGCCTTGGCGACCCGGACGACCTGGTGGATGGGGACGGGCCCTTCCCACGGGTCGCCGAAGCACATCGACAGATAGCCGCGGACATGCACCTTGTCGGCCTTGGCCCGGGCGACGACCGGCTCGAACATGGCGAGCGACTCGTCGATGGTGCGGTTGAGATTGCGTTCGGCGAACGTCTCGGTCGCCGAGCCGAACACGGCGATACGGCGGGCGCCGAGCGCCAGGGCCCGGTCCAGGCCGCGTTCGTTCGGTACGAGTACGGGGAGGTCGACGCCCTCGATGTCGGCGAGGCGGGGGAACAGGTCCTCCGCGTCGGCCAGTTGGGGCACCCACTTCGGGTGCACGAAGCTGGTCGCCTCGATACTGGTCAGGCCCGCTCCGGCCAGGCGGTGGATGAACTCCGCCTTCACCTCGGTCGGTACGACGGCCTTCTCGTTCTGCAGCCCGTCGCGGGCGCCGACCTCATGGATGCGTACCCGTGGAGGCAGATCCTGGGCGGGCACGGTCATGGGCAGGGTGCGGGGTGTCATGCGTACTCCCCGGGAGCTTCGGCGGGTGCCACCACGGCCAGGATCTGGTCCATGGCGACCGTGGCACCGGCGGTGACATCCAGTTCGGTCACGGTCCCTGCGTGCGGGGCGGAGATCACGTGTTCCATTTTCATCGCCTCGACGACGAGCAGGCTCTGGCCGGCCGCGACCTCGTCCCCGACCGCCACCTTCACGACGGTGACGGTCCCGGGCATGGGCGCGGCGAGCGTGTCCGCCCCGGAACGGGCGCCACCGGCCAGCGATGCCTCCACGGGGTCGTGATCCTGTACGTGCCAGGTGTCGCCGTCGCGGCCCAGCCAGGTGCCGTCGGGGGAGGCGGCATGGGTGAACGTATGGGTGACACCGGCGAGTTCGAGCGTGAGGTGGTGCCGGGACACCTCGGTCAGCCTGGCCGTCTCCTTGCCGCCGGGCATCGGGGCCAGCGGGCCGCAGGCGCCCGTCGCGGGCTCCGGTGGCTCTGCACCCTCCCCGACATGACCGAACGTCAGCTCGGTGCCCGCCGGGCAGGAACGCAGCGAGACCTGCACCGGGTCGTGACCCGGCAGCCGGAAGTCGCGCACGGTACGGGCCGGGGTGCCGCCCAGCCGCCAGCCGCTCGCCACGGAGAACGGGTCCACCCAGTCGGAGCCGTCCACGGGAGAGGTGCTCACCGGGGAGGGCTGCCGCAGCAGCGCCGCCGCCGCGTACACCTCCTCCGGCACCCCCTCCGGTACCAGCCCGGCCACCTCACGCTCCACCAGACCGGTGTCCAGATCGCCGGCCACGACCGCCGGGTGGGCGAGCAGCCGGCGCAGGAAGCCGGCGTTCGTCGGGACGCCGAGGATCACCGTCTGCGCGAGCGCCGCACGAAGCCGGCGCAGGGCGGCGGCACGGTCGGGGCCGTACGCGATGACCTTCGACAGCATCGGGTCGTACAGGATGCCGACCTCGCCGCCCGCGCCGAGCCCGGAGTCCGTCCGTACGCCGTTGCCCTGCGGCTCGTGCAGCGCGAGCACCTTGCCACCGGACGGCAGGAAGCCGCGGAACGGGTCCTCCGCACAGATCCGGGCCTCGATCGCATGGCCGGTGAGCTTTATGTCCTGCTGCTCGTACGGGAGTTGCTCGCCCGCCGCGACCTTGAGCTGCCACTCCACCAGGTCCAGGCCGGTGATCAGCTCGGTGACCGGGTGCTCGACCTGGAGGCGGGTGTTCATCTCCATGAAGTAGTACGAGGCGGGGTCGTTGCCCGGGACGATGAACTCCACCGTGCCCGCGCCCACATATCCGCAGCTGCGGGCCGCCTGGACGGCCGCCTCGCCCATCGCCGCCCGGGTCTCCTCGTCGAGCAGGACGGACGGCGCCTCCTCGATGATCTTCTGGTGGCGGCGCTGGAGTGAGCACTCGCGCTCACCGAGGTGGACCACGTTGCCGTGGGTGTCCGCCAGTACCTGGATCTCGATGTGCCGGGGCCGGTCGATCCACCGCTCCACGAGCAGCGTGTCGTCGCCGAACGAGGCCCGTGCCTCGCGCCGGGCGGCCGCGATCTCGTCCGCGAGCAGCGCCTCGTCGCGCACCAGTCGCATGCCCTTGCCGCCGCCGCCCGCCGACGGCTTCAGCAGTACGGGTGTGCCGATCTCGCGGGCCGCGGTGTCCAGCTGGGCATCGGTGAGTCCGCTCCCGGACGAGCCCGGCACCACCGGAACTCCGGCCGCCGCGACCGTCTCCTTGGCCCGGATCTTGTCGCCCATCAGCGAGATGGCCGAGGCGGGCGGACCGATGAAGACCAGCCCCGCCTCCGCGCACGCCCGCGCGAAGCCCGCGTTCTCGGCGAGGAAGCCGTACCCGGGGTGGACGGCCTGCGCGCCGGTGCGGCGGGCCGCGTCCAGCAGCGCGGGCACGCTCAGATAGCTCATCGAGGCGGGCGCGGGCCCGATCCGTACCGCCGTGTCGGCCTCCCGTACGTGCCGGGCGTCCGCGTCCGCGTCGCTGAAGACGGCGACCGAGCGGACGCCGAGCTCCCGCAGCGTACGGATGACACGTACGGCGATCTCGCCGCGGTTGGCGACAAGAACGGTGTCGAACATCGTCATCTGTTCCTCACATCCGGAAGACGCCGAAGCCGGGCGCTGCGGGGTCCCTTTGGGGAAGTGGAGCGTTTGCGCACGCGGTCAGGGCGAGCCCCAGCACCTGCCGGGTCTCCATCGGGTCGATCACACCGTCGTCCCAGAGCCGGGCTGTGGCGTAGTAGGCGTTGCCCTGGGTCTCGTACTGCTCGCGGATCGGGGCCTTGAAGGCCTCTTCGTCCGCCGCGCTCCAGTCGTCGCCCAGTTGGTCGCGCTTGACCGTCGCGAGGACGGACGCGGCCTGCTCGCCGCCCATGACGGAGATCTTCGCGTTGGGCCACATCCACAGGAAGCGCGGCGAATAGGCCCGCCCGCACATCGAGTAGTTACCGGCACCGTACGACCCGCCGACCACGACGGTCAGCTTCGGCACACGCGTGCAGGCGACGGCCGTGACCATCTTGGCGCCGTGCTTGGCGATGCCGCCGGCCTCGTAGTCCCGCCCCACCATGAACCCGGAGATGTTCTGCAGAAAGACCAGCGGGATACCGCGCTGGTCGCACAGCTCGATGAAGTGGGCGCCCTTCTGGGCGGACTCGGAGAACAGGATGCCGTTGTTGGCGACGATGCCGACCGGGTGGCCGTGGATTCGGGCGAAGCCGGTGATCAGCGTCGTCCCGTACTCAGCCTTGAACTCGGCGAACCGGGAGGCGTCCACCAACCGGGCGATCACCTCCCGTACGTCGTACGGCGTCCGGGAATCGACCGGGACGGCCCCGTACAGCCCCGCGGGATCGACCTTCGGCTCCTCGACCGGCCGCACCGACCACGGAAGCGCCCCGCGCTCCGGCAGCGTGGCGACGATGTTCCGCACGATCCGCAGCGCGTGCGCGTCGTCCTCGGCGAGATGGTCGGTCACCCCCGATGTACGGGAGTGCACCTCGCCGCCGCCCAGCTCCTCGGCCGTCACGACCTCGCCGGTCGCAGCCTTCACCAGCGGCGGACCGCCCAGGAAGATCGTGCCCTGATTGCGGACGATCACGGCCTCGTCGCTCATCGCGGGTACGTACGCCCCGCCCGCGGTGCAGGAGCCCAGCACCGCCGCGATCTGCGGAATCCCGGCCCCCGACATCCGGGCCTGGTTGTAGAAGATCCGCCCGAAGTGCTCCCGGTCCGGGAAGACCTCGTCCTGCATCGGCAGGAACGCGCCGCCCGAGTCGACGAGATACAGGCAAGGCAGCCGGTTCTCCAGTGCCACTTCTTGGGCGCGGAGGTGCTTTTTCACGGTCATCGGGTAGTACGTGCCGCCCTTGACGGTGGCGTCATTGGCGACGATCACGCACTCCCGGCCGCTGACCCGGCCGATCCCGGCGATCACCCCGGCCGCCGGGGCGGCGCCCCCGTACAGCCCCTCGGCCGCCAGCGGGGCCAGCTCCAGAAAGGGGGAGCCCGGATCGAGCAGGGTGTCCACCCGGTCCCTGGGCAGCAGCTTGCCGCGTGCCACATGCCGGGCACGGGCCTTGTCACCCCCGCCGAGCCTGGCCGTGGCGAGCCGCTTGCGCAACTCATCGGCGAGCGCGTGATGCGCCGCCTCGTTGGCCTGCCAGGCCTCGGAGGCGGGATCGGCCGCGCTCGCCAGCACTGGTGCCTGCTGCATCGTGTCGAGCCCCCTTGCCCGTACCGCAGTGGTTACGGCCTCACCCACGATTGGCAGTGGGAGAGGCCGTTAATGAGCGTTAACGTCTGCCTTCAGGTTAACGACTGCTAACCCGCCTGTCTAGAATGAATCCTCATGAGCACCCATGCCACCGCACGCGTCGCGGCCCCCACCCGCCGCGAGCAGATCCTCAGGGAGGCTGCCCGCCTCTTCGCCGAGCGCGGCTTCCATGGCGTCGGTGTCGATGAGATAGGTGCCGCCGTCGGGATCAGCGGTCCCGGTCTCTACCGTCACTTCGCCGGCAAGGACGCGATGCTCGCCGAACTGCTGGTCGGTATCAGTGAGCGCCTGCTGGCGGGCGGGCGGCTGCGCGTGTCGGAGGACGCGGCCTGCAAGGACGGCACCCCGCAGGCCCTGCTCGATGCGCTCATCGAGGGCCATATCGACTTCGCCCTCGATGACCGCCCCCTGATCACCCTCCACGATCGCGAGCTGGACCGCCTCCAGGACGCAGACCGCAAGCGGGTCCGACAGCTTCAGCGGCAGTACGTCGAGGTGTGGGTCGAGGTGGTCCGCGAGCTGTATCCGGACCTGCCCGAGCATGAGGCCCGCGCGGCTGTTCACGCCGTCTTCGGGCTCCTGAACTCGACCCCGCACCTGGGCCGCCCCGGCGCGCAGCCGGACCGCGCGGACACGGCGGCGCTGCTGCACCGGCTGGCGCGCGGGGCGTTCGAGGCGGCGGCCCGCGCATAGGGCGCGTTCATGGGCGTGGGTAACGACCTCGGGGGAAATAGGGAGCGACGCCGCTCACTATTTCCCCCGAGGTCGTAAGCGCATCGTGTCGGCCTCTGCGTCCCCGTGAACCTTTCTGCGCCGTACGGGGAACAAGGGGTGACACGCTCACTGACCGAACCCCAGGAGACACCGTCCCCCTGCCTTGCGCGATCCGCACGGCGAAGGTCGTGGTGGTGCGGGCCCCGTGCGACGGCCACGAACGGGTGACGCCTCCCGCGCCGGAACCGCGGATCGGCCAGCGTCCGCAACCGATCGGCCGGCGGGCCTATCACGCGATGCTGACAGGTGGGTGACCTGGCCAGATAAACGGTGGCAGGGTGGCAGCACATCGAATATTCGCCGGGCGAAGGCGAATTGCGAAGGCGAATTGCGAAGGTAGCCTGCGCCTGCACGGCGAAGCTTCGTTGCGTACGTCGTGCCCCCACCAGATATCGTCACACCGCCGCTACCCGCACGCCTACAAGATTACCCAGACTTTGAATTCACCCTGGCCTGATGGGGAAATAAAATGAAAACATGTCAGGTTTCGATCGTTGTCCCCTGTTTCAATGAGGACGAGGTGATCGAGTCATTTCACCGTGCGTTAATCTACGCCCTCGAGCCGACTCGGCGGACCTTCGAGATCTGTTATGTCGACGACGGCAGCAGCGACCGGACCAGGGCCCGGATCGGATCGCTCGCCACCGCGGACCGGCGGGTCCGCTACACCTCCTTCAGCCGCAATTTCGGCAAGGAGGCCGCCATGCTCGCGGGGCTGCGCATGTCCCGCGGCGAAGCCGTCGTCCTCATGGACGCCGACCTCCAGCATCCGCCCGAACTCCTTCCCCGCATGCTGGAGTTGCGCCAGCGCGGGTACGACCAGGTCGTCGCGAGGCGGGACCGGACGGGTGAAGGCGTCCTGCGCACCTTCCTCAGCGCCGCCTACTACCGGGCCATGGGCCGGTGCATGGACGTCGAGGTCGTTGACGGTGAGGGCGACTTCAGGCTGCTGTCGCGTAGCGCCGTGGATGCCGTGCTCGCGCTGCCCGAGACCAACCGGTTCTCCAAGGGAATCTTCTCCTGGGTCGGCTTCGACACCATCAGCTTCACCTACCAGAACATCCAGCGCGCGGCCGGAAGCTCGAAGTGGGGCAGCAGGAATCTGCTCAACTACGGGATCGACGGACTGATCTCCTTCAACAGCCGTCCACTGCGCCTGGCCATCCACGCCGGCCTCGCGCTCGCACTGGCGGCACTGGGATACGCCCTGTGGATCATCGCCGCGGTTGTTCTGCACGGTGTCGCCGTACCCGGCTACACCACCTTGCTGACCGCCGTCGTGGCACTCGGCGGAATCCAGCTCGCCACGCTGGGCATCATCGGCGAATACGTGGGACGCATCTACAGCGAGTCGAAACGTCGTCCGCACTACGTGGTGCGCGAAACGAACGAATCCCCGAGCGTTCTCCCGTTCGATATTCCGGCCGAGGTGCCGGAAGAAGTCCATGCCGCTTCGCCCGCACCCTGGGCTGAGAGAGCAATGGCGGGGCACGCGGGGGCGACCGCGCTCGGGGCCGCCAGGTTCCGCACCGTACGTCAGTTCGTCATTTTCGCGATGCTCGGAATCATCAATACGGCGGTGTATCTGGCGGTATACGCCTCGCTGAACACCTGGATTCCCTATCTGGCCGCACATGTCGTCGGATATGCGGTCAGCATCGTGGGATCGTTTCTTCTCAACTCGTACATCACCTGCCGCACGAAGCCGACCTGGCACGCCTTCGTCCGGTATCCCCTGTCGAGCATCGTCAATCTCGTCCTCACCGGCGCCCTGCTCTACCTCGGCGTCAGCAGGCTGGGCATGGACAAGAACATCGCCGCCGTGGCCGCGGGAATCGTTGCCACGCCAGTCTCGTTCCTGCTCGCCCGCTGGGCCATCGACTCCGGCGCCGCCCTGGCCGGGCAGCGTGCCGCCTGACCGGGAGCCGTGCCGGACATCCCACACCTTGATTCCGAACCGCCTGAACCACTCGGCGCGCAAGACGCGTGAAACGTACGAAGGGCACCAGCGCACATGATCGCGGACACGTCGAAGACCGCCGACGCACAGCAGGAGGGCGGAGAATACCCCCGCCCGGACGACCGCCCGGAAACCTTACGGCCGCGGGCGACGATCTGGACGGCGGCCCTCACCCTGCTGCCGCTCGCCGTGCTCGGCGCGGCCTTCTGGATCGGCCGCCTGGTCCGCCCCGGAGCGGACGACTGGTGCTTCCTGCCGGTCGTACGCGACGAGGGCGCCTCCGGAATGATCGCGAAGTTCTTCTTCCACGACAACGGACGTGTCGCCAACGCACTGTTGGTCATCGCGTACGGGTCCTTCGGCGTCGCAGGTCACCAGTGGTTCGCCCTGGTCAGCGGGGTGCTCATGCTGGGCATCCTCTGGGCGCTGACCGCCTCGGCGCTCAAGAGGGCCGCCTTGACCGGGCCGCGCGGTGTCGCGCTGCTGGTGGCGGCGATGATGGCGGCGATGTTCTTTCTCGCGACGACCAACACGTACAAGGTGTTCTACTGGCCCGCTTCCTCCGTCTCGCACACCGTCGCACCGGTACTGGCCTGCGCCGCCGTGATCCCCCTGCTGCGTGCACGGACCGGGTGGGGACGCGCTTTCGCGCTGGGCATCGCATGCGTGGGCGGGGTCTTCATCGGCACACTGTCGGAGGAGACGGCGGTCGTCGCGTCCGTCGTGCTCGCCGCCGTTCTGCTGCTCAGCTGCTGGGCCCTTCCCGGTCCCGGCCGGACCCATGCGCGCATCTGGTGTGTGGTCGCCTTCGCCGGGGTCGCGGTCGGGGTGGTCATCCTGTACGTGTCGCCCGGCGCACGCGTCCGGCGTGGGCGGTTCGGCGCCGACACCTCCTCCGTGTTCGGCCCGGATGCGCTGGCCGCGGCACTGCGGGCATTCGGAGAGATCCTGTGGGCGGTCTTCACAACCTGGCAGTATCTGGGAGCGGTCGCCGTCGGCGTACTGCTGGGACTGCTGGTGCGAGGTGGTGAGCAGGGACCGGGCGGGCCCCTGCGGCGCAGGCCCCTCATCCCGGTCCTCGTCGGATTCGTCGTCTTCTTGGTCTCCGGCTACCTGTGCACCGTCGTCGCCTACCCGGCCTTCGGGGCGAGCGTGGCGATCGCGCCACGCCTCTGGGGCGACTTCCTTCTGCTGTACGTGATGCTCCTGGTCAGCGTCGGCGCCCTGCTGGGACGGGCGTTGCGTGCCCGTCGGCGCGGGAGCCGCGCGGCGACGGCGGCAGCGGCCGCCGGATGTGTGCTGGCCTGCGTCGGCGTGGCCGTTCCGCTGTATCACTTGGAGCAGAGGATGGATGTGCGTGCCCAGCGCTGGGACCGGCAGGACCGATGGCTGAAGGACCAGGCGGCGCGCGGCGCCCAGGTGCTCCCGTACACACCGGTGTCGGTGAGCGGGATGGGCGAACCGTTCGGGCGCAACGGCCAGCGGCTGTGGCCGGGGCAGTGCGTCGCCCAGTACTACCACCTCAAGAAGATCACGCACTCGACCCGGCTTCCGTGAACGTCCGCCCCGTCTGCCGTGCAGGACACCTGTCTTGGGGGACACCTGTCGTGCAAGACACCCGGCACACTGCGCACACCTGACGGCACAATGGGTTCATGCCGATACCCAGCCGTGCCGCCCTCGTCGAACACCTCGTCCGCACGCGCGTCGCCGGAGACGTCGCCACACCCCGCGACAACAACCTCTCCCACTACCGCAAGCTCGCCAACGGCGACCGCCACTACTGGCTCGGCCTGGAGCTCGGGGACCGGTGGCGCGACGAGCAGGACGTGCTGGCCGTGATGGCCGAGCGCTGCGGGGTCAGCGACGACCCGGAGCACCGGTTCGGGCAGGACACCATCGACCCGGAGCTGACGGTCGACGCCCTGGAGCGGATGGCGGCGCGGCTGCGGAAGGCGGCGGCGGGGGCGGAGCGGGTGCTGTTCGCGACCGGGCACCCGGGCGGCCTCCTCGATGTGCACCGGCAGACCGCGCAGGCGCTGCGGGCTGCCGGATGCGAGATCGTACGGATTCCTTCGGGGCTGGTGGCCGACGAGGGCATGGTGTTCCAGTTCGCGGACGTCGCGGTGCAGGAGCGCGGCGCGACGCTCTGGCACACGCACTCGCCCGCCCCGATGGCCGCGATCCTGGACGGTCTGGAGCGGGAGGGCCGGCCGCTGCCGGACCTGGTGGTCGCCGACCACGGGTGGGCGGGGTGCGCGGCGCAGCGCGGGCTGGACGCGGTGGGGTACGCGGACTGCAACGACCCGGCGCTGTTCCTCGGCGAGGCGGAGGGGACGCTCCAGGTGGCCGTACCGCTGGACGACCATGTCCTGGATCCGCGTTTCTATGACCCGCTGACGGACTATCTGCTGGACGCGGCGGGGCTGATCTGAGGCCGGACGCGCCGGGGCTGATCCTGGCGAGGAGCATGTCCGAATGGGCGGTTCGTGGCCGACCGGCAAATGGGGGGCGGCGCAGGGCCCCGCTCCTTCTCCCAACCCCCCATTTGCCTCAGGTCCTACAGGCCCATGGCCTTGGCGATGATCGACTTCATGACCTCGCTGGTACCGCCGTAGATGCGGTTGACCCGGTTGTCCGCGTACAGGCGGGCGATCGGGTACTCGTTCATGTAGCCGTAGCCGCCGTGCAGCTGGAGGCAACGGTCGATGACGCGGTGCGCGACCTCGGTGCAGAACAGCTTCGCGGAGGCGGCCTCGGCGGCGGTCAGCTCGCCGGCGTCGTGGGCCTCGATGGCGCGGTCGCAGACGGCCTCGGCGGCGTCCACCTCGGCCTGACAGGCGGCCAGCTCGAACTTGGTGTTCTGGAAGGACGCGACGGTCTTGCCGAAGACGGTGCGCTCGGAGACGTAATTCTGGGCGAACCGGACGGCGGCCTTGGCCTGCGCGTACGCGCCGACGGCGATGCCGAGTCGCTCCTGCGGCAGGTTCTGGCCGAGGTAGGAGAAGCCCTTGTTCTCCTCGCCGAGGAGATCCTCGACCGGCACCTTGACGTCGACGAACGCCAGCTCGGCGGTGTCGGAGGTGCGCAGGCCCAGCTTGTCGAGCTTGCGGCCGACCGAGTAGCCCTCGGCCTTGGTGTCGACGACGAAGAGGGAGATGCCGTGCCGGCGGTCATCCGCCTTGGGCGCGTCCGTACGGGCACAGACGATCACACGGTCGGCGTGGACGCCGCCGGTGATGAACGTCTTGGCACCGTTGAGGATGTAGTGCGTGCCGTCCTCGGAGAGCTTGGCGGTGGTCTTCATACCGGCCAGGTCGGAACCGGTGCCCGGCTCGGTCATGGCGATGGCGTACATCGTCTTGCCGCTGACGAAGTCCGGCAGCCAGCGCTTCTTCTGCTCCTCGGTGGCGTACGCCTTGATGTACGGCAGGCAGAGCAGGACGTGCACACCGGAGCCGCCGAAGTTGACGGCCGCGCGGGCGCACTCCTCGGAGATGATCGCCTCGAACTTGAAGGACTCCATGCCGGCGCCGCCGAACTCCTCCGGCACCTCGATGCCGAATATGCCCAGCTCGGCAAGCTTGTAGTAGAAGTCGCGGGGCACCTGACCGGCCGCGAACCACTCGTCGTAGACGGGGACGACCTCGGCCTCGATGAAGGCGCGGATGGTCTCCCGGAACGCCTCGTGGTCCTCGTTGAATACCGTACGGCGCACGGGGTGCCTCCTTGGTCAGCTTCGGGGGTTTCGGCCGAACCGGCTAAGCGCTTGCTCAGTTCTGGTCAAAAGTTACCCGGCGGTCATCGGAGCTGTCCAGGGTGATGCTCAGCACGCCCGCGCGGAGCGTTCGACCGCAGACGCGCAGGAGCCCTGGAGCCCTTCCCGGCGGCCGGTCGGGAAGGGCTGCTCATCACTTTTTCTTCTCTTTACTGGGGCTGCTGGGGCTACTGCGGCTTGAAGGAGCGGATCTGGTAGCTGCCCTGGAGGTTGCCGCCGCTTCCGGCAGGGGTGGATCCGACCCGGGCGTTGTAGTTGGTCTGGGTGTAGTACTGAACGCGATGCCCGGTCGCGTTCCAGACGGAGCGGACGTTCTGGCCCCGCTGGATGAACGAGCAGTCGTCGGCGGTGTTCGCGCGCTTCTTGTCCGACCACTGGCAGCGGGTGCCACCTCCGTTCCAGTCGCTGTAGATACAGAAGTAGCCGGGACTGCAGCTGTAGGAAGCCCTGGCGCCCTCGGTGGCGGCGTTCTGGACGGCGGCAATTTCGACGGCGGCGTTCTCGGTTGCGGCGTTCTCGGCTGCTGTGGCTGCGACGGGTCCGGTGCCGAGTCCCAGGGCCAAGGCGATCGAGGAGACGGCGAGTGCGGTGATGCGGTTCATGGCGGAGCCCCTTCATTCCCGGATGTAACTGATCGGGCACTCTTGGTGATTGCCAGCGTGGCACGGCTGTTACCGCAGAAACCAGGGCGGAGGGAGGGGCGCCCGAAGCGTGGGTCATGGCCCGGAACGCCCCTGCGTACACCGGCGCGCAGACGGTCGCCGTTCACCTTGCCCGTACCTGGCTTGGCTCCTGACGCGCCGACAGGTCACTGACAGGTGCGGTCAGCGGCACAGGGCCGTGTCCACGACACTCTCGACACGCTTCATGGTCGCGTTGTCGGTCGGCTGGATGGTCACCGCGACGTGGGCGGCGCGGCCGTCGTCGGTGACGCCGCCCCGGGTCTCGTATCCGGTGGTGCTACCGCCGTGGCCCCAGTAGACACCGCCGCACGACAGCGGCATGCTCACGAGCCCAAGTCCGTAGCGGGCGCCGGAGCCAAAGGGGTATCCAGCGGGGACGGTGGTACGCATCTGGTCGAGCTGGTCCGCCGGGAGGAGGCGGCCGGCCAGGAGCGCGGTGAAGAACCGGTTGAGGTCGGAGTTGGTGGAGATCATCTGACCTGCCGCCCAGCCCCAGGAGGGGTCGAATTCCGTTCCGTCGCGCAGAGGCGCGCCTGCTGATTCCTGGTAGTAGCCCTTGGGATGGGGTTCTCGGATGGTCACGTCACCGGGGGCCGGGAAGTAGGTGTGGCGCAGCCCGATGCGCTTGATGATGCGCTGGTCCATCTCCTCGGCGAGGGGGCGGCCGGTGACCTTCTGGATGATCAGGCCGGCCAGCACGTAGTTCGTGTTGCTGTACTCCCATTTCGTCCCGGGGGCGAAGTCGGCCTTGTGCTGGAGAGCGAGGTCGAGGAGCTCGCGGGGGTCGTAGTACCTGACGTCGTCGCCGAGGTACTTGACGTAGTTGGGAAGTCCGCTGGTGTGCTGCAGGAGTTGACGGACGGTGATGTGGCGTCCGTCGATCCCCTCCCCGCGGACGAGGCCCGGCAGGTAGGTGTCGACCGGGGCGTCGAGGCCGATCTTTCCTTCACCGACCAGTTGCAGCACGACCACCGCGGTGAACGTCTTGGTGTTGCTGCCGATCCGCACCTGACCGTCCCTGGGCACCTTCGCTCCGGTGGCCAGGTCGCCGACCCCTGCGGTGTAGGTATGGGTGTGGCCTTCACGGTCCTTGACGCTCGCCAGCGCGGCGGGCACGCCATCGGAGCGCACCAGCGCGTTCAGGCCCTGCTGGACGGTGTCCGGCCTGGCAGCGGCAAACGCCGCGGGCGGCGCCAGGGCGCCCATCGTCATGACGCCGACGGCCACCGCGGCCACGGCCGACACGGCTCTGCGCCGACCGCCCCGCCGCCTGGAAGAACTGGACCTCTGCCATTCCTGCTCACGCACGAGCCAACTCCTGTGGAAACGTTGGGAAACCAGTGGCATATGCCTGGCCCAGCATGTCCGGATGCGGTTGCTCGGGGCGATCCTGCTACCCGCCCAGCTCCAGGTAGGGCTACCCTCCGGTGCGCTCGGCCGATGGTCGATCCGGCCATCCGCGTGCGCAGCGATGCCGAAACCGAGGCGGTCGCGGTACGCCCGGTGTTGTCGCGCGTCGCGCTGGACGCCGGAGTCACCGCCCCCGCGGGTGACCGGTGACGAGTCATAAGGCCAGGCCTCGCGCTACTACGACCTCGCACTTCGTCCAGCAGCGTCGCGCAGCGGGCGATGCGTTGGCATAAGCTCTCGGCTTTCGAGCCGTGTCGGGCAGTCACCAGCCCAGGGACCGAATGGGGATCTGCCGTGTCGATGCACCTGCACCGCTCCAACCAGACCAAGGTGCTCCGCCGGAAAGCTGCGAGCACGTGCAAGTACTGCGGTACTCCCATTGAGTGGTTCGACCGGTATGACGCCCTATCAATTCCTCTGACTCCAGAGTTGCCGAGTCGGCGCATTCCCACCGTGATGCGCTGGCACGTGAACAAGGGAGTCGCCTACCCCGGCACCGATCCCGACAGCGGGTACTGCCGTATCCCGCACCCGGCTGTATGCCCCGCCGTCGACCACCCCGACCTGCCGACCGAACTCCAAGAAGTCGTGCGTGTCCTGGCCGTGCGCATGCGCGCACTGATCGACAGGGGTGAGTTCATTCCCTATGTCGAGTCACCCAGTGAAGAGGAAGTCAGCGAACCGGATCCTGAGGAAGCAGAGAGCACCCGGCACGTCCTCAGTTATTACGGCTCCTTACGCATCGCGCCATGCGAGATCGACCAAATCCAGTGCCTTGCAACCGACCACAAGACCCAGCAACGCTGCGAGAACGGCATCTTCGACCTCGACGAAGGCCAGTGGGACGTTGTTGATGTTCCGTACGCTGCCGGCCGACAGGGGCAGTCGATCCTCACGCTCACCGGCGGTCGGATGTGGGTCTGGACCATCATGGACTTCAGCGTTCTCAGGCGCTGGTGGGTGCAGCGCTGCCACGACCACTACGAGTCGCCGCAGCCAGACCACGTCAAGAACGAATTGATCCTCTTCGACCCTCTACGCCACGGTGACTTCATCCTCACGGAGAAACCCGAAGGATACGAACGCCCGAAGCCTGAGGGCGGAGTCGTCGTCCACGACGGCCCGGGCACACGCACCACCTGCGCGGTTCCGGACTGCTCAAACGCCACCCTGACGAACGTGCCGGAAGGGTGGCTGTGCTGGCGATGCGACGAGCTCGAACGACGCCGAAGGCTGGTCCATCGACGCTGGCAGCAGCCCAGCCAAGACGGTCCCCTGTCCTGAAAGCCCAACAACGCAAATGGGGTTCGCAGCGGGCGCGTGAGGGATGACCTGTCCCTGGTCAGGATGCTGTCGCACGTTGCACCGGAGGCATGGAGTGCAGCAGTTCCAGTCGGCGCTGAACGGCTTCGACCGCCCCGGAGCGCCGTCCAGGTACGTGGCGGCGCAATGAGACCAGGGGCGGGCCGAGTTCCCGGGCCCGTTGCAGGTCGCGAAGTTCCTGCCACTGGTGGTGGGCGCGGTCTACGGCGCCTTCTACGGCGGGGTCGTCCGGGGCCTGTTGCCGGGTGAGGCGGGCGTTGGCGGCAGCCATCCACAACTCACAGCTGCGCGCCGGATCACCGGCCTGGCGGGCGAGGTCGGCCCGGACCTCCAGCCAGTGGATGGCCTGCACGGAGCCCGCGCCGTAGGTACGCAGAGCCCACCCCTCCCACATGGCTGCGAGCGACGCGGCCTCGCCGTGCCGCCCGGCGTGGGCGGCGGCAAAAATTGCAGGCAGCGGGTCCTCTTCGGCCACCTCGGTGCTTCCCGAAATCGGAGCAGGCGCCGTCGGCACAGGCGCAGGCTCCTGGTTCGGCCGGTTCGGTACCTGGAGAGCCGATGCCGCGGGGGAGGGGACGGCTGTGTGGCCGATGGCCAGGAACAGCGCTTCGTCGGGGCCGGCCTGGGCGGCGGCCTGTTCGTGGAGCTGGGCGAGCGGCGGGTTGGCGCCGCTGCGCCAGATGGTGGCGAGGGCCTTCAGATAGGCCGGTTCTGTGATTTGGCGGCGTAGCGGCGGCGGGGTGATCCGGCCGTATACGCGGATTCCATAGCCGAGAACGAGACCCTCGGTACGGAGCCGCTGCCAGGCGTCCGGGGCGGCGACCAAGTCGGTGACGACAGTGGTGGTGCCCGGTCGGCGCAGTTTGAGCTCGTTGGCCAGCCAGTGCCAGGGCAATCCGGTGTAGCGCAGGGTGGCCGAAGTGGTCCGGGCGAGTGCGAGGTGGATCAGACGCTGCTTGTGGTCGAGGTGGAGTTGTCCGGTTATGTAGAGGGACAGTGGGCCGGGTGCGGTGGCTGCGGCGCGGATGCGTGTGAGGACGGTCTGCGGGTCGGTCGGGTCGGTGAGTTCAACGACGGTGGCCGCCGTCGTGCCGGTCAGGATGCTGGGCGGGACCGCAGCGAGCGTGGGCAGGACGCTGGTTGCGTCGATGAGACAGCCCTTGCCGGCCGGGGCTGCCGCGATCAACAGCGCGGTCCCGGATGCCGTGTCTTCCGTGTTGATCACCACAACAGCACCGTAGCGGCTGCCCGGCTTGTGAATGTAACCGACGGCCAACTCCTGTCCGTGAAACAGGTCGTAGACCTGTCCGGCAGGCGTTCGGCCCCGGGCACCTGAGGGACGGGCGCCTCCGACCTCCGGCCTCCGGCCATGATGCGCGGATGAGTTGTCCGGTGATTGGGTCCAATCGGAACAGGTGCGGGGCCCCTTGGCGGACGAAAATGCGTGAGACGGTGCGTGCGGCACGCCTGTGCGGTCAGCGTCCCAACCCGCGCTCTACTGCCAGGTCGCGGTGTCGGCGCTTCCTGACCGGCCGGATCAAAGGCCTTTGCCGCAGTGAAGACGATCCGTGCGTTCTCGGGGGTGATCACCGCCACATCGCGGGTGTTCCAGGAGTATCCTGCGGACCCTTGACCGAGTTCGGGCGCAACGCACGACAGGCCTCGACAAGGGAATCGACCTGGCTAAGACCGACCGGCTGATGGGGGGTGGGAGAAGGAGCGGGGCTGGGTGCGTGCAGCTGCAAGGCGGAGGATTGAGCCAGATGGGGTCTCCCCTGCTCGAGCGCAGCCGAGA
>NZ_JBEOYU010000068.1:0-20966 GCF_040297265.1 Streptomyces sp. NPDC001832 | reverse complement strand
GCGCGGGGGGTGTGTGGGGGCTGTGTGGGCGGGGCTCGGTGGGTGAGTGTACGTGCTGGGCTCGGTGTGGGGGGGGGGGGGGGGGGGGCCCCCCCCCCCCCCCGCCCCCCCCCCCCGGCCAGGCTTCCGGTTCAGCTTCCAAGAGCCGGGGTGCCGGGACACGGTGCTGGGCGAGCAGGACGAGGGCGGCGGCTTCGTTGGCGGCGCGGGCCGGGTCTCCGTAGTGCTTGAGCACGTACGGCACTCGGCCGTCGACGTACCAGACGCGGTTGGCCTGTCCGGTGGTGATCTCCCGGGCGCCGTCCGGGACTTGGCCGTCTATCGTCGTCACGGTTTTCAGGCGACGTCGCCGAGGTAGCCAGGTGAGGGCTGCCCGGTGGCGAGGGCGGCGATCAGCTGCCGCAGTGTGTGGGGCAGCAGGTTCAGGCCGGGCACCTTCTTCAGTTCCACCCATTCCAGGCCGGTTTGTACATCGTCGTGGGCGTGTCCGCCGAGGCGGTCGGGGTCGCCTTCGGGGGTGCAGTGGAAGATCGCTTCGATGCGGTGGGTGCCGGCTTCGGTGTCGGCGTGTTCGTGGTTGGCGCCGATGTACTCGCGCATCCACAGCATCTTGTCGACGGTGACGGTGAGGCCAGTCTCCTCGTGGACTTCGCGGCGGGCGGTTTCGGCGAGCGGTTCGCCGGGGTGCTGGCCGCCGCCGGGCAGGAAGTAGCATTCCTGGCCTTCCCAGTTGGCCCGCTGGAGCAGGACGCGGCCGTCGTGGACGACGACGGCCTTGGCGGAGGTGCGGATGGTGGGGGTGAAGGGCTCGGTCACGGTGGGCTCCAACTCTTCGGTGTCGGGCGGCGGATGAATGGTCAGCGTTCAGTCTTGCCGAAACCGCGGTGGCGTCCGGTGGCCTTCGACCAGATCAGCCGCCAGGGGCCGACCAGTCGTATGAACGGCTGGAGCGGGCTGGCCACGATCAGGGCGGCCGGGTGTACGGGGGCAGTCCGGGGCAGGGGGCCGAGGGAGGGCGGCGGGGTGACAAGGGAGTGTAGGAGGGGTGCCCAGGCCAGCAGCCGGGCGGTGATGACCGGGCCGTGCAGCAGCACTCCGGCCGCTGCTGCGGCGGTCCATGACGGCCCGGCCCACCAGGCGGAGGCGACGGCGGCGGCGATCAGCGGGGCGCCAATCAGCCAGGCGGCCTCGTCTGCCCATTCCCGTGCCACCAGCATGGTCTTGGCCGGGCGGGAGATGGTGGCGGGCAGGTGGGCGACGGCTGCAGCGTGGCGATCGGGGCGGGCGGAGGTGAGGAAGGCAAGCGCGTGCAGGTTCGTCAGCCCGGACGGTTCGGTGTAGGGCTCGTCCAGGACAGCGACGGTGGAGGCGGTGAGTTCGGTGCCGAGCAGGGAGAGCCGATGCCCGGTGCCGAGGTCTTCCATCGGTTCGGGGAACCCGCCGAGCGTGCGGAGGGCGGGGAGGTGGACGGCCATGCCGCAGCCCACGGCGTACACCATCGGCCGCAGCCACATGCGTACGGCTTCGGGCAGCCGGGAGGTGGTCAGGAAGCGGTGCAGGCGGACGCGGGCGAGTTCGATGCCGAGCGAGCGCCGCAGCTGGTACACCCATTCCCCGGCCAGCAGCAGCCCGACGGGGTCGGTGGGGAATGGGTGGCGGGCCAGCAGCGGCAGCCGCTGCTGCTGGATCAGCGCGGGGGCCTGGCCCGTCCTGGTCCGGTGGGTGGTGGCTGCGGTGGCGAACGCCTGAAGGGTTCGGTGGTCGGGGACCGCGTCGGCGTCGTAGACCACCGCGTATGTGTCGTGGGCGTGCTCGTCCTCACTCCAGCCGAGCGGGCCGAGGGTCTGCTTGAGGCGGTTGAGAGCGAAGTTCAGCTGTCCGGCCTTGCGTCCGCCGACATCGGGCTGGTGCAGGTGCACCAGCGGCAGGTGGCCGCCCGGCGGGTCGGCGGCGAGAGCCGCCACCACTTCGCCGGTGGTCGGCTCGGCGTCGAACAGCGCGGTCAGCACCCGGAGCCGGTCCGCGGGCGAGGCGGCGTTGACCGTCTCGGCGACCTCGCGGCAGCGGGCGGCCGGGAACAGGCCCCGCAACTGGCCTGCCCTGAGCGGCGAATCGGCCACCAGGTCCGCCAGTCGTCCGCGGTGCTGAGCGCGGGCCGTGTGTTCGCGTTCAGTGGTGATGACCACGACGGCTGCCCGGCCGCCGGGGTAGTCGAGTCCGCTGAACGCGGCGATCGACTGAGCGGCGATGGCCTGCTCGCGCAGCATCGGCAGCAGTACCACCAGCCACGGCACCGCCTCTGCCTGGGCGGGGACGTCATGGGCGGCGGTCCGTAGCCACCTTGCGCACACCTCCACCGCGATCAACGCCCACACCGCGCGGGCCAGCAGCAACGTCAGCAGCACGGGTACGGCGATCTGAAGCCACATCTCGGCGACCCTCACCGCTCCTCCAGCAGCCGGTAGAGGCCGCGCATCTGGCCGGCTACCAGGGGCCAGGCGAACAGCTCCGCTCGTTCACGGGCGAAGGCCCGCCGCGCAGCGTGCGCGGCGGTACCGGTCTCAGCGATCGTCTTCTCCACCGCCTCCGCCGCGGCGACGGCGTCGCCGGGCGGAGTGAGCTGTGCCGCCCGGCCGTGGCCCGCGTAGTGCCGGATGCCGCCGATGTCGGTGGCGACCACCGGGGTGCCGCAGGCCATCGCCTCCAGCAGCGCGTTGTTGGCGGTCGCATCCTCAAGCGGTAGCAGCAGCACGGCGGCCCGCCGGTACAGGCCGATCAGGGTCTGCTCGGTGACGCCTTGAAGGATGCGGGCGGCGGGGTGCCAGGGTCGGCTGCGAGCCTGACGGGTGACGACGATCAGCTCGATGCCGTCGCCGTGGCGGCGGTGGAGCCGCTCGTGCACCGTGTCCAGGACCGTCCAGTCCCGCAGCCACCAGCCGACCGTCAGGACCAGCGGCCGGTCGGTGGCGGGCTGCCCCGCGGGGGTGAAGACGGTGGTGTCGATACCGTGCGGCACCAGGTGCACGCGCTCGGCGGGCACAAGGCCGGTGAAAAATCCCTGCTGGTGCGGGTCGAGGACGACGATGTGTTCGGCCGACGGTGCCAGCTTCCGCCACGTCGCCGGCGGCAGAAGCCGTTTGAGGCGGGCGGGCGGCTGGTGGTAGGTCACGGTGGTCGGGCCCGGGCGGCGGCGGGAGAACCAGTACTGCTCGTCCCCGTACAGCACGTGCGCCGCCTCACGCGAGGCCAGCAGACGCACGTCGGTGGCGAAGTGCTCGGCCGGGTAGAACGGCAGGGGGCAGGGCCGGGCGAGCAGGCGGTGGGCCGCGCGGGCCGTCTGCGTCGCGAGAAGTCCGGTGGGCGGCGCGATGCGGCGGACCTCCGGCAGATGGTCAAGAAGACGGTCGTAGCCGCCGTGGGCGGTGTGCCAGGGCACGCGGATGACTGAGGCGATCACGGCTGGTTATGCCACCTTCGAGGCGAGAAGACCAAAGGACCGCAGCCGGGAGACGACGGCTGCGGGGCGGTCGAGGTGGACAACGGGCAGACTCGCGGTCTGGTCCGAGTGGAAGCGCTCAGCCCAGCGGCGGCGATGCCGGTGGTGATGGGCCGGTCCCCACCACAGGATCGAGTCGCGGGCGATCAGGTGAGAGAAGGTCTCCCGGTTCCCGGCGAACAGCTCCTGCCCGGTGGCGGCCCGTTGCAGCGAGCGGCGGATCAGCCGGGGCAGGCAGATCCGCAGAGGTAAGTCGAGCCAGATTGCGAGTTCGGCGTGGGCCAGCAGCGTCTCGCCGGTCTCGCCGCCGTAGTTGCCGTCCGCGATCCAGGTGTCCGCTGCCAGGGCACCCCGGACACTGTCGCGGAAGACCGACGGGTCGACCGGGGCCCAGCTGGGCCCCCAGAACAGCTCGTCGAGGTCGAGGTGGGGCAGGCCGGTGTGGGCGGCGATGGCGGCGGCGAGGGTGGACTTGCCGGAGGCCACCGGCCCGACCAGAGCGATGCGCCTGGGTATCACGGGAGCCTCCGGGCGACGGTGTCGGCGATCCGCTCCAGCAGGTGCGGGGTATGCACCCCGGCCGTCACCGTCATCACCGGCACCGTGGCGATCAGGTCGTCCATGAGGTCGGTGGCTTCGCGGGCCAGCTCCTGTGGGTGACGGGTGCGGTCGGCGAACCACGGGTGGAGCCAGTCCTCGTCGTCCGGGGTACAGCACACCGTGGCGAGCGTGGTCCGGGCCACCGCCGGGCAGGGGAAAGCGAAGCTCAACTCCTGGTCGTCGTCGCGGAGCCGGGGAAGGACGACGAGCCGCAGCGGGGCGCTGTCCCGGACGCGGGCGGCGAAGGCGTGGGCGAAGTCGTGCGGGGTGTGCGAGGCCTTTCGGGCCGTGCCGAAATCGGTCGGCAGCACGCCGTGCGGCGGCAGGTACCTGTGCGGGGCAAGCGCGGACAGGGTGCCGCCGGCGATCCTCACCGAGAGCGGCACCCCGACCAGGTTCGCGGCGGACTCGGTGACCAGCACACGGTCGGAGCCGACGAGGTCGGCTCGGCGATGGGTGGCAAGCGCGGTCAGCACGGTTGTCTTGCCCGCCCCCGACGGGCCGGCGATCAGCACCCCGTGGCCCTCGACCGCGGCGGCTGCGGCGTGGAACACGCTCCAGCCGCGGTGCTCGGCACAGCGCAGGACGACCTCGCGGATCACCCGCAGGGCATACCGCTCGCCGCGTTCGGTCCCCGGATGCAGCACGATGTGCAGCCGGTCCGTGGCGTCCCTGGAGTAGAGGTGGTCTTCGGGCAGGTGCGAGCCGGCGTCGGGCCGCCACCAGGACACCTGGCCGATCCGGGAGAACCGGTACGGCTCGCCGCGGAACGGCACCACCCTCAGCGACCGTGCACCTGCCAGGCGGGCCATGCGGTCGCGGAAGAGGTCTTCGCTGTGGTGGACGCGGATCTGCGTGAGCTGTCCGCACAGCCGGGCCGGGGCGGTTTCGGGGGCGAAGTTCAGCAGGTGGAGGTCCTGGACGAGGCGGAAGGTCTCGTCGGTGTGGAGGCGGAAGCGGTGCCCGGCGAAGGGAACCGTCTCGTTGCTGCTGCGGCCGTTCACGACTGGCCCCCTGCTGCTACCACGGCGCCGGAAACCGGGGTGAGGAGTTCCTCGGTGATCCCGTTCACCAGACGGTGGGCGATGTCGATGCCCATCTTCACCGCGTGGTCCATGTTGCCGATCTCGTACCGCCAGGTGCCGAACCGGCCCCGGGGGTAGATACCGCGGGCCTCCAGCCACGGCACCACCTCGGCCAGTGCCGCATCCCGATCCAGGGCGGGCACCGGGTAGGCGTGCTCGATCGGCTCCAGGTGAGCGCTGACCAGCGGTGCGTGCTCGGCCACCAGGCCGTGACGCCGCAGGGCCTGGTCGCAGGCGCTGATCAGACGGCTGTAGTCCAGCCGGGTCCCCGGAAGCATGGAGGTCTCGGTCATCCACGCGCTGAACGTGTCCGTGTCGGCGCCGGGGACGTTGGCGGGCGCGTACTTGCTGAAGTTCGTCGCTCGGTAGAACGGCACCTCCGGCTGCGGGAAGTACAGCCAGGACCGCTCGTCGGTGGTGGGCGCCCGGTAGCCGAGGCCGACCATGGCCACGGTGGTGTGCCGCAGCCGCCCGGCCGCCGCCAGCATGCTGCTGGAAACGCCCGCCGTCATGGCGGTGAGCCGGTTCAGCGGGCCGGTGGCCACCAGGTGGTCGAAGCCGATGCGTTCGCCGCTGTCGAGCGTCATGGTCCGGGCCGCAGTGTCCACCGCGACGACACGGGCACCGGTCCGCAGGCCGCCGTCGAGACGTGCGGCCAGTCGTCGCCAGATCTCCCCGGTGCCGCCGCAGGCGGGGAAGGCGAAGGTGGAGTTGGGGCCCCAGCGTCGTGCGGGTGGGGCAGTGCCCGAGAAGGCCGCCAGGATCTCGTCGGGGTCGACCGGGGCGACGCGTTCGGCTACCCAGGAGGAGGCCATCCGCTCGGGCGTCATCGCCCACACCTTGGAGTTGTACGGGCCGAAGAACCGCTCTACCAGACCCGATCCGTACATCCCGCGCAGCCAGGTGGCAAAGTCCGCACTGACGGGAAGCCTCTGTTCGCGCCGCTGGCAGGCAACGAGGAGATCGTGCACGCACGCCTCGGCGTCGTCGGCGGGAAGGTGGTGGAGGTGCTGCTGGAAGGGGTAGGGCACCCACCGGTCGCGGAAGCGGACGTAGGAGGACCGGTCGTGAAGCAGCAGCTCGCCGGGGGCAAACAGCTCGGCCAGCAGCCGGTCGAACTCACCGAAGTGGGAGAAGACCACGTGCCCGCCCAGATCCCAGGTGAACCCGGCCGGATCCACCACCGAGGCGGCGAGACCGCCAGGCACCGGGGCGGCCTCCAGCAGCGTCCAGTCGCGGTGACCGAGCCGCGTCAGTTCGTCCGCGCAGGCCAGGCCGCACGGCCCGGCCCCCAGAATAACGATCTTGTCGGAGCGTAACGCGTGCGAGCTGTGGGGCATGAAGCCTCCTTCGATAGGCAGACGGCAGCGATGCGGCCTGGGTCGCCGGGCAGGGCCATGCTGAGGACACCGAGGGCAGGGGTGGTCCCGCCGCCCGATGCACGGGGAAAGCGGCGGGGCCGCGCTCCCGCGAGCCGGGGCCGGCTCGCGGGAAACCGCAGCAAGCGGGGCATCATCGCCCGCTGCCGCTGGTCGAAACAGGTAGCTTGCCCGCCGGGCAGAGCGGACATCCCTGACGTGCAGAAAGCGCCGCGGGGCCGCGGGGTGTCGATGACCGTGTAGGTGCGCGGCGGGAGGCCATGCCCTTGGAGGGCAGCACGTAGTCGAACCGCCTCGGCCAACGCTCGCGATCGGTCCAGTGGCCCACGGTCGGCGCCCACGCGTGGCCGAGGTCCCCGACCGGGTCGCACGGAGACGAGCGACACGGGGTGAACGAGGGCAGCGGCGTTCACGCGACCTCCCTCATTACACCGAGGGCCGCCAGGTGCTCCAGGAGGCCGAGAGCGATGCAGGCCATCCGCCGCAGGTGCCCACGAGCGAGGGCCTGGTCCACCGGCAGGGGCTCGGAGCACAGAGCGCGGGCCCGACGGATGAGGGCGGAGGTCTCCGCGTCCGTATCCGCCTGCCCGGCCACGCCGATGCGGACGAGCCTGGTGAGTCCTCCCCGAACCCGCCGCGCGATCCGTTCGAATTCCTCGGGCGCCAGACCTACTTCGTCGAGTACGTCTCCGATGTCGTCCAACACCTCATCGAGCGGCCTGATTTCGTGGAGTCGTTCAGCGGCGCGAACGAGTTCGTCAGCGTTCAGGGGTGGAGTCCACCGCTCAACCAGACTGTGGGCAGGGCGCCGCTTGGGAAGTGTAGATGTGGTCACGAGCGCCCCCTGGTGGGGACGACGCACCAAGTGCTCCTGCCATCGACGGTGTGCAGCCGCGTCAAGCCCACAGCGTTGGGCGTGTCAGCCGTCGTGAGTCTGTTACGCAGGTGTGGTGCCTGGGACACGGTGTGCCTCCCGAGTAGGGAGAGGAGCGCGGGGTGCGTTCGCTGGCTCTCGCGTTTCATGACGTGGATCAAGGCCGTCACACGGGCAGTTCGGATACCGTGTGATCAGCTCGTGCCAACGATGAAAACGGTCCGGGGCCCCGGTTGGGAGCCCCTGGATGGAGCCCCGCACGCTGGCTCCGCAGGCCCCATCGAGGGTCGGCCGGTGTCGTTGACATCAATCCGCAGGGCGAACGAAAGTTCACGGTGATGGAGGCAGCGTGGGACAGCGGCCGAACGAGCTGAATCCGGATGCCGGCCCATGGCACCGCTGGGGTTACGAGCTACGCCAGTTCCGCGAGGCCCGACAGCTGTCACAGCAGGCTCTCGCTCACAAGGCGTTGATTGACCGCTCACATCTCGGGCGCTTCGAGCGCGCTGAGCGTCCTGTCCCACGGCACGCGGCCACCGTCCTTGACGATGTCCTCGATGCCGCTGGTGCATTGGTTCGTTGCTGGGACGGGGCGGAGCGTGAGGCCCCTCAGGACGGCTCTGTTCTTGTGTCCAGACCCGGGACAGCGACTCATGGGGCCAATACACGGGGTCATGGGGCCAGCGACCTGGGGACCCTGGAAATGAACACACTCGGGCAGGCAGGCTCACTCGGAGACGATACGGACACGGTCGTCGTCCCCGCCCGAATCCGCGGAAGGATCCTCTTCGTGCCCGTGCCCCGCCGTGTAGTTCTCGCCTCCGGGCTCGTCGGCCTGGCTGCGACAGCCATCCCGGCCGCGACGGCGGCAGCCGCGACCGAACTCGCCGACATGGGGTCTCCGTTCGAGCACTTCGCGCAGCTCCGCCGGGTGATGATCCAGACCGACAACCTCATCGGTCCCCGGCACGTGTTGCCCGCGCTGCAACAACACCTCGTTTCCCTTGCCGCAAGACGTCGAACGGCCCGTGGCACCGATGCCGTCGAGCTCCTCGCCCTGGAGACGCGATACGAAGAGCTGGCAGGCTGGTTCGCCCAGGACATCGGCGACGAACGCAGCGCTCACGGTCATACCGCGAAGGCACTCGACGCTTCCCATATCACCGGCGACACCGATCTCACCGCGTACGTCCTCGCTCGTAAGGCCCAGCTCGCGGTCGACACCGGACATCCCGCCGACGCCCTCGGCCTCGCCGCCGCCGCCCGACGTACCACCCGGCCCGGGAGCCGTCTCGAAGTCATCGCCGTTCTGCACGAGGCCCACGCACATGCCGTGCTCGGTGAAGGCGTCGAAGCCCATAGGGCTTACGACACCGCGCTCACCCTTCTCGGTCGTGCGGACGCCGACGGCGTCTGGGGTTCCTGGCTCGACACGGCGTACATCAACACCGCCCGAGCCCGTTCCCTCGCCGCACTCGGCGACTACGAACAGGCCGCAGCAGGCTTCGACAACGCCATCGCAGTGCTTCCGCCCACATACCGCCGGGACCGCGGTGTCTACCTCGCTCGCGCTGCCCGCGCTCATGCAGGCACGGGCAACATGACCCTGGCCGCTCGAATCGGCGGGCAAGCCGTAGGGATTGCCGCCGAGACCGGTTCCGCCCGGATCTTCCGTCAGCTCGACCGGCTCGACCAGGCACTGGCACCCGCAGCCGGCGAGGACGGCGTCGCCGAGTTCCGAGCCTCGCTCGACCGCATCGTCCTGCATCCCGCCTGACCCACCAGTACACGCCCCCTGGAGATACCGTGTCCCGCCCATACGTCCTGCTGTCCGCAGCTGTATCGATCGACGGTCACCTCGACACCCGCCCGGGCGAGGACCGGCTCCTGCTGTCCAACAAGGAGGACTTCGACCGCGTCGACTCCGTACGAGCCGGCGTCGACGCCATCCTCGTCGGCGCCGGAACACTCCGCGCCGACAACCCCCGGCTCCTCGTCAACTCGGAGGAACGCAGGGCGGCCCGGATCGCAGCCGGTCAGCCGGAGTACCCGCTGAAGGTCACCATCACCAGTACGGGTGACCTCGACCCCGGCTGGCGGTTCTGGCACCACGGCGGGGACAAGCTCGTCCTGACCGTCGGCGACACAGCCACCACGAAGGCCCGCGCCAACCTCGGTGACCTGGCCACAGTTCAGAGCATCCCTGCCGAGGCAGTATGGCCGACCGCGCTCGATGTCCTCGGCGACGTGTACGCCGTCAAGCGGCTCATGATCGAAGGCGGCGGCACCATCCACACGCAACTCCTCGAAGCAACGCTCGCCGACGAACTCCAGCTCGTCATCGCCCCACTCCTGGTCGGACAGCCGGACGCGGTACGGATGCTCGGCCCAGCGGATTACCCTGACGGCCCCGCCGCCCGCCTCCGCCTTCTGGAGGCCCGCCAGATCGGCGACGTGGTACTCCTGAGGTACGCCCCCAAGGACACCTCGACGGAGCCTCGATGAGCACCACCCCCTCAGCCAGTGCCCCTGGCACCGGCCGCAAGCCCAACACCGCAGACCGCAACTGGCTCGCCCTCGCCTGTGAGCTCGCCGCCCTCTGCCCGCCCTCGAAGACCGCCTTCAGCGTGGGGGCGGTCATCGTCGCAGCCGACGGGACCGAACTCGCCCGCGGCTACTCCCGCGAGAGCGATCCCCACGACCACGCCGAGGAAGGCGCCCTCGCCAAGCTCCCCGCCGAAGACGACCGGCTCACCACCGCCACGATCTACAGCTCCCTGGAACCCTGCGCCGAGCGGGCATCCCGCCCCCGCTCCTGCGCCCGGCTCATCCAGGACGCCGGCCTCCGCCGCGTCGTCACAGCCTGGAGCGAGCCCGACACTTTCGTCGCCGGCGCCGAGGGCACCGAGATTCTCGAAGACGACGGCGTAACGGTCGTTGCGCTGCCTGAGTACGCGAACGCCGCACAGGCACCTAACCGGCACCTGCTCTGAGAACGCTCCGGGCCGCGCTGAACGTCGCCATCGCCCAGCAGGTGATGCCCGCCTTCGACCCGGCCGCCCACGCGGAGCTACTGCCAGGAACGAAGCCGAAGGCCCTCATCTGGACCGACGAGCGCATCGCTCGCTGGCAGGAGACCGGCGAGAAGCCCTCGCCGATCATGGTCTGGACCCCGGAGCAGACTGCCCTCTTCCTCGACTTCGTCGCGGCTGACCGGCTGACCGGCACGACCACCAGCGCCGAGGCCGCGTAATCCCGCCGGACCGAGACCGCTCCGAGGCACGCGACTCCGGCATGAGGCGGTGACTGTCGCGAACGCGCTGGCCAGAGACCTCGTTCGCCGCTCCGCTCCTGGGACTTTTCAGGGACTTTCAGCGCTGTCTGAGGGGCTTCCGAGCACTTTTCGCTGCCTGACGCGACAAGCTCCTGAAAGATCGGAAAGGGCCTCCGACGCAGGTCGGAGGCCCTTTCACAGGCAAAGCCGCAGGTAGCGGCAGACGAGTCGGGCTGTACGCCGGGTTCTGTCGCCCGGTCGCCTCGCGGCGGCCGGGGAGACGGCCATCCATCTAGGACCGGCATTGCTGCCGGCCTCGTGCGGTCTACCCGCGAACTCGGGCGGGCAGCCCTCGAACATTCGCGCAGGGCCGTCTTGCGACGGCCCCTCTTGACCTTGCTCCGGGTGGGGTTTACCTAGCCGCCTGAGTCACCTCAGGCGCTGGTGGTCTCTTACACCACCGTTTCACCCTTACCGAGGACCGAAGTCCCCGGCGGTCTGTTTTCTGTGGCACTGTCCCGCGGGTCACCCCGGGTGGCCGTTAGCCATCACCCTGCCCTGTGGAGCCCGGACGTTCCTCGGGGAGATCCGAGGATCCCCACGCGGCCGTCCGCCCGGCTCGTCTGCCGTGCCGACCATGCTACCCGCCGGGTCGAGCGCGCCGGACGGGGCGGCTCAGATGAACGCCTCGGTCTCCAGGTCAAAGGCAAAGGGGGCGGGAAGGGTGAGCCGCTTGCCGAACGGGATCGTGCAGTGCTGACGGTAGTCGTCCCCTTCGGGGTCGCTGAACAGCGTCACCGAGGACTCCTCGCGGTCCACCAGGAGGTAGAGCGGGATGGGTCCGCGGGCATAGCAATGGCGCTTGTCCTTACGGTCGGCCCGGGGCTTGGTCGAGGTGACCTCGACGACGAGCGCCACCCCCTCGCACGGCATCCAGGGGTCCGCTCCCCGGTACAGACGCAGTTCGGTGGGAGCGAAGGTGCCGTCTGGGATGACGTGGTTCCTGGGGCAGCGCCCGCCGCTTTTCAGTTTCAGTCCCTTGTTACCCGAAAACTGCATCTTGGTGCGGGCGCGGGTGATCACTTGCTCCAGGATCAGGCCGATGTAGTCCTCGTGGTCCCCGTCCGGCGGCGGTGTCACAACGATCTCCCCCTCGATGAGCTCGGCCCGGAAGCCTTCCGGCGTATCCAGCGCCAGGAAGCCCTCCAACAGGACGTCCGCCTGCGTGAGCGGTTCGTGCGGCATGGCAGTCATGTCACGCCCCTTCCTCGGTCGTTCGCCAGATTGGGACATCGATGGATCCGCCGTCCGCGAGATGGGAGTACGTCCTTCGATCGTGGCACAGGAGGGCGCGGAGTTGTCATATGCGGACAGGTGCGGTGAACGCTTGACCCTGCCGCGGCGTCAACGTTTCTACTGGCCCATGCGTATCGGAGAGCGGCTGCGCTCACGCGGGGGCGAAGAGGACCTTCGCCGAGCCGGGGTCCGCCTGGGCGAGTCTGACCCGCAGTCGCTCCCCGAGCGGGAGCCTCGCCGTGCCGCCCTCGACCCGGGCGACGATGGCCGGGTCGTCGATGTGGACGGTGCCCGTGGTGGGCTCCTGCTCCAACACGTCGACCACGTACGCGTCGAAGACCTCACCGATCCGGTCCTTGAGCAGCGCCGCCTCGACCACGTCGACGCACTCGCGCTCCACCGTGTTGGCGCGCCTGGTTCCGTCCGCCATCTCCTTCGGCAGGCCGGGCAGCGCGGCGAGGACCCACTCGGGCGGGTCCTGTTCCGCGACGGCGGCGAGGCACAGCTCGGCCGCGTACCGGTCCACGAGGCGGCGCAGCGGAGCGGTGCAGTGCGTGTAGAGGTCGGCGACGGCGGCGTGAACGGCGCGGGTGGGGAGTTCGCCGTGGTCGAAGACGGTGTAACCCGCGCCGCGCAGCAGGGTGGTGCACTCCTGGAGGAACGCGGCGTGGCTGGCCTTCCTCGGGTCGAGGGAGCGGACGACCTGGGCGTACGGGACATGGTGCGGCCAGTCGATGTGCAGCGCCTCGGCCGAGCGTCTCAGCCGGGCCACGGCGCCGCCGGGGGCGACCGGCAGGGTCCGCAGGATGCCGGTGCCGGTCTCCGTCATGAGGTGGGCGGCGGCCATGCCGGTCAGGAGGGAGATCTGGGCGTTCCAGCCGTCGGCGGGCAGCGGGGCGCGGTATTCCAGGCCGTACGTGCCGTCGTGCTCGACGATCTCCTGCTCGGGCACATTGAGGGAGATGCCGCCGCGGGCGACTTCCTGCTCCTCGCGGAGCCGTCCGATTTTCTGGAGCAGCGCCAGGGGCTCCTCGGCGGTGCCGGTGTCGATCTGCCGCTGGACGCCGGCGTAGTCGAGCTTGGCGCGGCTGCGGATCAGGGCCCGGCGCACCGAGGTGGTGACGGCGTTGCCCTCGGAGTCCAGGTCGATCTGCCAGAGCAGGGCGGGGCGGGTCTGTCCGGGGAGGAGGCTGGCGGCGCCCTCGGAGAGCAGGGTGGGGTGGAGCGGCACCCTGCCGTCGGGGAAGTAGAGGGTCGTCACCCGGTGGTGGGCCTCGGTGTCGAGTGCGCCGCCGGGGCGTACGAAGGCGGCGACATCGGCGATGGCGTAGTGCACGCGGAAGCCGTGGCGGCGGCGTTCGAGGTGCATGGCCTGGTCGAGGTCGGTCGATGTGGGCGGGTCGATGGTGAAGAACGGCAGGTCCGTCGCGTCCCTGTGGGCCGACACCGCCGGGGCCCCGGCGGCCTGCGCCGCCTCGGCGAGGACGTCGGGCGGGAAGCCGTGGGGCAGTCCGAGCTCGGTGCGCAGCTTGCGCAGGGCCGCCCTCAGCGGGGTCTCGGCCGGCCCGGTCATATGGAGATGGCGGCGGGGCATGGACCGAGCGTATGGCGGGGCGGACCGGGCGGCATCCCGGGTGGCGGCGGGCGTGCGTGCCGGGCCTCGCCCGGCAGACGGCAGTTCGACGACAGGCACCGGGGTCTGTCCGGCCCTGATCCGCCGGGACAGGCACCGGCGCGGTACCGGTGGCCCCCGTACGCTGGCGCGAGGGCATTCTCAGCCCGTTTACCTGTGCGTACGTACGAAGGAGAACCGCCGTGCTCGTGCTGTTGCCGCCCTCCGAAGGAAAGGCCGCGTCGGGGCGCGGAGCACCCCTGAAGCCGGAGTCGCTGTCGCTGCCGGGCCTGGCTGCGGCGCGGGCCGCGGTCCTCGACAAGCTGGTCGAGCTGTGTGCGGCGGACGAGGAGAAGGCCCGTGAGGTGCTCGGGCTGGGCGAGGGGCTGCGCGGCGAGATCACGAAGAACGCCGGGCTGCGGACGGCGGGGACGCGTCCGGCCGGGGAGATCTATACGGGGGTGCTGTACGAGGCCCTGGATCTGGCCTCCCTGGACACGGCGGCCAGGCGGCGGGCCGGAAAGTCGCTGCTGGTCTTCTCCGGGCTGTGGGGCGCCGTGCGGGTGGGAGACCGGATTCCTTCGTACCGCTGCTCGATGGGCGTGAAGCTGCCGGGGCTGGGCGCGCTCGGGGCGCACTGGCGTGACCCGATGGTGGAGGTCATGCCGGAGGCGGCCGGGGACGGGCTCGTACTGGACCTGCGTTCCTCCGCTTACACCGCGGCCTGGAAGCCGAAGGGTGAGGTGGCCGAGCGCACGGCGAGCGTGCGAGTGCTGCACTCCCAGATGGTGAGCGGGGTCGAGAAGCGCTCCGTGGTAAGCCACTTCAACAAGGCGACGAAGGGGCGGATGGTCCGCGATCTGCTGCTGGCGGGCGCACGGCCGAAGGGGCCTGCGGAACTGGTGGAGACCTTGCGGGAGCTGGGTTACGTGGTGGAGGCGAAGGCGCCCGCGCGGGCCGGGCGGGCGTGGTCGCTCGATGTCGTGGTGACCGAGGTCCACTGAGCCGGAAGACCAACCAATTGCAGCATGTGCAACGCTCATTGCGTACAGTGCTGACGCGCTGCAAGATGAGCGCATGACCTCCTCTGTGCTGGACCTTGCTCCCGTCGTCCCCGTCGTCGTCCTGGAGGACGCCGCCGACGCCGTGCCGCTCGCCCGGGCCCTGGTCGCGGGCGGGCTGCCGGCCATCGAGGTGACGCTGCGCACCGCGGCGGCACTGGATGCGATCAAGGCCGTCGCGGCCGAGGTGCCGGACGCGGTGGTCGGGGCCGGCACCGTGATCTCCGTACGGAACGTCTCCGACACCGTCGCCGCGGGGGCCCGGTTCCTGGTCAGTCCCGGCTGGACGGACACGCTGCTGGACGCGATGAAGGCATCGGGGGTGCCGTTCCTGCCGGGCGTCTCGACGACGTCCGAGGTGGTGGCGCTGTTGGAGCGCGGGGTCACCGAGATGAAGTTCTTCCCGGCCGAGGCGGCGGGCGGCACGGCGTATCTGAAGGCGCTCTCCTCGCCTCTGCCGCAGGCCCGGTTCTGCCCCACGGGCAGCATCTCGTCCGCCTCCGCGCCGTCCTATCTGGCGCTGCCCAACGTCGGCTGTGTGGGCGGTAGTTGGATGGTCCCGGCGGACGCGGTGGCGGCGAAGGACTGGACTCGGGTGGAGCGGCTGGCGAGCGAGGCGGCGGCGCTGCGCGGCTGAGAGGCTGTCGGGTGGCCTCTGAGGGGGTTGGTGCCGGGCGCGTGGATTGCGGGTGCCCGCTGCCCCTATCTCAGATGCGACGTGTCATTCAGCAGCCTGAGTGACGCGTTCCCGTCCGAGTAGTACGCCACCGCGGACACCGAGGCCGCCGAGAGTTCCATACGGAACATGGCTTCCGGCGGGGCGCCCAGCGCCAGCCGGACCAGGGTCTTGATCGGCGTCACATGGGTGACCAGGAGGACCGTACGGCCCGCGTAGCGGGCGGTGAGGCGGTCACGGGTGGCCGCGACACGGCGGGCGACCTCGGCGAAGCTCTCGCCACCCCCGGTGGGGGCCGCCTTCGCCGAGGCGAGCCAGGCGTCCAGGTCGGGGCCGTAACGCTCGCGCACCTCGGCGAACGTCAGACCCTCCCAGGCGCCGAAGTCCGTCTCACGCAGGCCGTCCTCGATCCGGACCTCCAGGCCGAGCCGGGCCGCCACCGTGGCCGCTGTTTCACGGCAGCGACGCAGCGGGGAGCTGACGATCTCCTCGATCGTGCCGCGGGCGGCCAGCGACTGGGCGATGCGTTCGGCCTGATGGCGGCCGGTCGCCGAGAGTTCGGGATCGCTGCCGCCGCTGCCCGAGAACCGCTTCTCGGGGGTGAGGGCCGTCTCGCCGTGCCGGAGCAGTACGAAGGTGGCGGGCGCCCCGAGATCGGGCGCCGCGGCCCAGCCCACCCGGGGCGCGGCCGGGGATGCGGCAGCCGGGGATGCGGTCGATACCGTGCCCGTTCCGGCTCCCTGCCGGGAGGACAGGGCCTCGCGGACCCTGGCCGCGCCCGCCGCCGCGTCGCCGGGCGGGCCCGAGACGGAGGGCAGGTCGGCGGTGGCCGAGGGCCGGGGGGTGTCGAGGGCGGCCGTCGACGACGACGGCTCCCACTGCTTGCCGCGCCTGCCCGCGTCCATCGCCTCGTTGGCGAGCCGGTCCGCGTGCTTGTTCTTCTCGCGCGGGATCCACTCGTACGTGACGGCGGAGGCCGGCAGGATCCTGGCGGCCTCAGCCGCGAGCGGCTTCATGTCGGGGTGCTTGATCTTCCAGCGGCCCGACATCTGTTCCACGACCAGCTTGGAGTCCATCCGGACCCGCACCTGGAGCACAGCGTCCGCCGAGGTGTCCGGCACCAGCGCCTTCGCCGCCTTCAGCCCCGCGATGAGGCCCTTGTACTCGGCGACGTTGTTCGTCGCGACGCCGATGTACTCGGCGGCCTCGGCAAGGGTCTCCCCCGTCACCGGGTCGATGACGACCGCACCGTAACCGGCGGGCCCGGGGTTGCCCCGGGAACCGCCGTCGGCCTCGATGACGAGCTGGCGCGGCTGGGTCATTACAGGCCCGACTCCGACGTACGGACCAGGATGCGGCGGCAGTTCTCGCAGCGCAGGACGGTGTCCGGGGAGGCCGCCTTCACATCGTTGACCTCGGTGATGTTCAGCTCCAGCCGGCAGCCCTCGCAGCGGCGCTGGTAGAGGCGGGCGGCGCCGACCCCGCCCGACTGGGCGCGGAGCTTGTCGTACAGCTTGAGCAGGTCCGCCGGTACGGAGCCGGCGACGATCTCGCGCTCCTTCGTGGCGGTCGCGGCCTCCTCGTCGAGCTCCTTGGTCGCGGTGTCACGGCGGGCGGTCGCGTCGTCGACCTTGGCCTGGACGGCCGAGACCCGGTCGGACAGCTCACTGACGCGCTCCTGGGCGGACTCGCGGCGCTCCATCACTTCGAGGACGACGTCCTCCAGGTCGCCCTGGCGCTTGGCCAGCGAGGCGATCTCGCGCTGGAGGCTCTCCAGGTCCTTGGGCGAGGTGACCGCACCCGAGTCGAGGCGCTGCTGGTCGCGGGCGGCGCGCTGGCGCACCTGGTCGACGTCCTGCTCCGCCTTGGTCTGCTCGCGGGCGGTGTCGCTCTCCTCGGTCTGCGAGGCGACCAGCAGGTCGCGCAGTTGCGCGAGGTCGCTGGTGAGCGACCCGATCTCGCTGTGCTCGGGGAGCGACTTGCGCCGGTGCGCAAGCTGCGACAGGCGTACGTCGAGGGCCTGGACGTCGAGGAGTCGGATCTGGTCGGCGGGCGCGGCGTTCAGTTGGGGGCTCCAGAAGAGTGGTGGGTGGTGGTGGTCCAGGGGTCGGTGACCTGCTTCGAGACATGGACCCGCAGGCCCCATCCGTGGCGGTCGGAAATCGCGTCGAGCTGCGCTGCGGCCTGTTCGCACCAAGGCCATTCGGTGGCCCAGTGAGCGGCGTCGATCAAGCCGAGCGGGGAGTGCTGAATGGCTTCGGAGGCCGGGTGGTGGCGCAGGTCGGCGGTGAGGAAGGCGTCGACGCCGGCAGCGCGTACCGCGTCGAAGAGACTGTCGCCGGAGCCGCCGCTGACCGCGACGGTGCGCACCGTCGCCGCCGGGTCGCCCGCGAGCCGGATGCCCTGCGCGGTGGCCGGCAGCCGGGCGGCGGCGCGGGCGGCGAAGTCGGCCAGGCTCTCGGGGTGGTCGAGGACACAGATCCGGCCGTGGCCGCGACGGCCCTTGGGGTCGGCCGGATCCGGTACGAGGGGCCCCTCGACGCGCAGGTCGAGCGCACCGGCGAGGGCGTCGGAGACGCCTGGGTCGGCGGTGTCGGCGTTGGTGTGGGCGACGTGCAGCGCGATGTCGTGCTTGATGAGGGTGTGCACGACCCGGCCCTTGAAGGTGTCGGCCGCGACCGTCGTCGTGCCCCGCAGATAGAGCGGGTGGTGGGTGACGATCAGCTGTGCGCCGAGCCTGATCGCCTCGTCGACGATCTCCTGGACGGGGTCGACGGCGAAGAGCACCCGGTCGACCTTCGATGCGGGGTCTCCGCAGACGGTGCCGACCGCGTCCCAGCTTTCGGCCCGCTCGGGCGGCCAGAGAGCGTCGAGCTCGGCGAGGATTTCAGACAGACGGGGCACAAGGAAAAGGCTACCTGCCCTCCGTGCCCCGTCGTCCATGGCTTCGTCGACCCGTACGGACGGGCCGACAGAACCCACAAAACAATTGTTACTTCACGAGGTCGGCGCGGAGGTCGTCGAGAACCAGGTTCGCGGCCGTGACACCGAGGCCCAGGTACCAGGTCTCGTCGGAGACGTCCTTGGCCTGACCGTTCTTGACCGCCTCGAGGTTCTTCCACAGCGGGTTGGACTGGGTGGTGTCGCGCTCGGTGGCGTTCACGTCACCGTAGACGCCGGTGAAGATCCAGTCGGCGTCGGCCTCGTCGATCCGCTCCGGACTGATCTCCACGGCGAGCTCGTTGATCTGCTGGTTCTCGGGCCGCGGCAGACCGACGTCCTCGAGGATCGTGCCGATGAAGGACGCCTTGCCGTAGAGACGGATCCGGTCCGGCATGTAGCGGACCATGGAGACGGTCGGCTTGTCCGGGCCGATGTCCTCGCCGAGCTTCTTCGCCTTCGCCTCGTAGGCGTCGAGCTCGCTCTTGGCCTTGGCGGTCTTGTCCAGTGCCGCCGCGTTGAGGAGGTAGTTCTCCTTCCAGGTGAAGCCCGGGCGGATGGAGAACACGGTCGGCGCGATCTTGGAGAGCGCGTCGTACTTGTCGGCGGCGCGCAGCTGGCTGCCGAGGATCAGGTCGGGCTGCAGGCCGGCGATCGCCTCAAGGTTGAGGCTGTTGATCGTGCCCACGTTCTTCGGGTTGCCCGCTTCCTTCTTCAGGTACGAGGGGATGGCCGCATCTCCCTCGGAGGCGGCGTAGCCGACCGGCTTCACACCCAGCGATACGACGTTGTCGAACTCGCCGACGTCCAGCACGACGACGCGCTTGGGGGCGGACTTGATCTCGGTCTTCCCCATGGCGTGGGTGATGGTCCGGGGGAACTCGCCGGCCTTGGCGTCCGTCCCGTACTCCGCCGTCTTCTTGGCGGCGTCGGCGAAGTCCTTGCCGCCCGTCGCGACGTCCGCCTTCTTGTCACCGCCGCCCTCGGACTTGGCCGAGCTGTCCGAGCCTCCGGCATCACCGCCGCAGGCCGAGAGGAAAAGGGTGGCAGCCACTGCCAGGCCGACTGCGGCAGTGCCGCGGCGACGAAGGGACATCACTTGCTCCAGTTGAGGATCACACAAGGATTACTTAGGCGTGCCTAACCTTACTGACCCGTCCCGCGCCGAGCACAGGCACCCCCTCCCCCTCAGGTGAATCCGGGCATCGCCACCCGTATGTGTGAAGTGGCGGGTCTCGCGTTGTCCGACAGGAAGTGCGAAAACTAGCTTCGGTTGCCGGAGGTGACCAGTCCATGACTGCCTGTGCCATTGAGAAAGCGACCGCGGGGGCGGCCGGGGCCGCCGGGGATGCGGTCCTGGCCGACGACGAGCCGGACGCACCCGGGGATGCGCCGGATGAACCTGGCGAGCCCGCCGGGGCAGCCCTCGCCCCGCCCGCGTTCACCATCGCCGCAGACGGTTCCTACGCGGCCCGGCTCGCCCTCCGCAACGTCGCCGCGAAGGCGCCCGCCGAGGCCGCGCAGGCGTGGTTCGTGGAGCGCTGGACGCTCGACGGACACGAGCCGTACGCCGTGCCGCTCCCCCTCGATCAGCCGGAGGAGCCGGACTCCCAGGTGCTGCCACTGGCCGACGGGCGGGTGCTGATCCGGCGCCGGGTCACGGACCGGCATGCGTTCTCGCTGCTCTATCCGACCGGCCCCGGTACCGGTGAACTGCCGCTCGGCGCCGTCGGATGCGCGGATCTGACCCTGCTGCCGCCGTCACCGGAAGGTGCGAGAGCGTTCGCCCTGTCGGTCGGTGCGCGCTCCACGGCCGTCTGGCTGGTGGCGGGCGGCGCCTTCGGTCCGGAGCTGGTCGCTCAGGTGCCGGGACGCTGCTCCGGCGGGGTCTGGCTGGACCGGGCAGGACGGATGCTGGCCCTGGACCGGGAGATGCCGGGCGGCGGGCCGGTCAAGACGGTCGCCGTGGATCTGGAGCGGGGCGGTGAGGTGAAACCGCTGCTGCAGATCGCACCGGAGAGCAACGACCGGCTGCTGCTCGCCGACGCGGACAGCGGGCTGCTGCTGATCCGCTCGGACGCGCCGGGGCGCGACCGGCTCGGATGGGGGGTGCTGGGCAGCTGCCTGCCGGTGCGTTTCCCGGAGTGCCTGCGCCCTGCCGATGTGGCGGTGACGCCGTTCGCCGTACAGCCGGGGCAGACGCTGACGCCGGAGGCCTGCGCGGTGGCCCTGCGGATCGACGGGGCGGCCGGCAGCTGGCTCGGGGTGTGGCGCCCGGCGGGGCGTCGGCTGCATCAACTCGCCGCCCCCGAGGGGTGGCAGGCCGGATGCGGGGTGTGGACCCGGGACGGCCTGCTCAGACTTCCGTACGCCAACGAGAACGTGGCGTGCGGGGTGGCCCTGCTGGAGGCACCGGTGGACGCGGAACGCGGCACGGGACCAGCGGCAAAAGCGGGCGCGGAAAGCGGTGTGCAACCGTCCGCTGCCGCTGCGCCTCTTCCTATGTGCAAGCCGATCCCACTGGGGCAGGCGCCTCTCACGGGGCGCGTGGTGCCTGGTTTAGACCGACCGGCAAATGGGGGGTGGGAGAAGGAGCGGGGCTGGGTGCGTGCAGCTGCAAGGCGGAGGATTGAGCCAGATGGGGTCTCCCCTGCTCGAGCGCAGCCGAGAGTT
>NZ_JBEOYU010000067.1:0-22709 GCF_040297265.1 Streptomyces sp. NPDC001832 | reverse complement strand
TCCTCGTACTGGGCGTACGAGGACGATCCCGACAACGCGGCGAGCGTGCGTGCCAGGCGTCGCGGGGCAGGCGGGACTTTCGAAACACGCCCTAGTGGCCTCATCGAGCGACGGTCGGCCCGGCTCAACGACCGGTGAGCAGCCCGGCGTCGTGGGCGAGGACGGCGGCCTGTACGCGGTTGGCGCAGCCGGTGCGGGTGAGGATGCGGCTGATGTGTGCCTTGACCGTGCCGGCGCTGAGATACAGCTGATCGGCGATCTCCGCGTTGGACAGGCCCGTGCCCAGCAGCTGCAGGACACCCTGTTCGGCCGGGGTCAGTTCTTCGGTCCGGCGCAGCGCGGCCTCGGTGTCCCGGGCGGATGTCACGTGCCGTTCCAGCAGCTGCCGGGTGATCCGGGGTGCCAGTACCGGTTCACCTCTGGCGGCGAGTTGCACGGCGCGGATCAGTTCGGCGGGACCGGTGTCCTTGAGGAGGAATCCGCTCGCACCGGCCCGCAGGGCGCGCGTCACGCTCGCTTCCTCGCCGAACGCCGTCAGCATCACGACAAAGGTGCGGGGCGAGAGGCGCGCGATGTCCTCGGCAGTGGTGATTCCGTCCCTGTCCGGCATCTTGAGGTCGAGCAGGGCAACGTCAATGTCCTGGGCGCGGCATGCTGCGGCGGCCTCACGACCGTTGCCCGCCTCGGCGACCACCTCGATGTCCTCGGCGTTCTCCAGAATCAGCCGGATTCCCACGCGCATCAGCGCCTCGTCGTCGGCGACCAGGACTCGGATCATCAGCTCATCTTAGGGCCCCGTAGAGCAGCAGCATGATGAGGAAGACGGCCGTGGGCAGGGTCACGATCAGCGCCAGGCAGACCGATCCCAGGACTCGGGGCCAGGTCAGGATCTCGTCCCGCAGCGGGGCCCGTGCTCCTCTTTGTTCGATGCCGTCGGATTGAAGGCGGGCCGGTCCCGAAGGGGGTGCGGCAGCGGCCTCCTGCAGCGCGGCGGATCCCAGGGGCTCGTTCCCGTGCGTGGGAAGCCAGGCCGCTATGCGGAATCCACCGTTCGTCAAGGTGCCTGCCTGGAACGTGCCGCCGAGCAACGAGATCCGTTCCTGGCAGCCGGCCAGCCCACTGTGACTTCCCCCGTAGGAGTGACCGGACGCGCGGGGCGCCTCGTTGGTGACGAACACTTCGACACCTCTGCCCGTGCTTCTCACCACCACCGCGGTGGGCGCGCCGGACGCGTGTTTCAGCACGTTCGTCAGCCCTTCGCGGACCACCCGGTGGATCGCCTGACGCGTACGCGGACCCATGTCGGCCGTGTCGGGGACGGACCAGTCCAACTCGACGGTGCTGCCTGTCTGCCGGGATTCCGTCACGAGGGCGGTGATGTCCTCACGCGTTCCCCTCTCCTCTCCGGTCCTGTCCGTCGGGTCGGTCATGTCCTCGTGCCGCAGGACACCGAGGATCTCGCGTAGTTCCTCCATGGCCGTACCGGCTGTCGTGCGGAGCAACTCGGCCTGTCCGACGAAGGCAGGTGCCTGCCGCGCGGCGCTGAGTTCAAGTGCCCCTGCGTGCACCGAGATCAGGCTCAGCCGGTGTCCCAGGAGATCGTGCATCTCTCCCGCGATCCGGGTCCGTTCCTCCAACCGGGCCGCCGCGGCGGTCAGCACACGGGCCTGCTCCAGATAGGCGTTGCGTTCCCGCAGCAAGCTGACCAGGGGCCGCCGTCGCCCCAGCAGGGTGCCGGACAGAGCCGGAAGAAGAAGCAGCAGCGCCGCCGTGACCGCGTTCTCGGCCAGCTCCGGCAGCAGAGCCGCGGGCCGAACCAGGGCACGAGCGAGAGTCAGGACACCGACAGCGGCGCAGGCCACCCCGACGAGCTGCCACACACGCCGCGGTGGTGCGATACGACGGGTGGCGGACAGCACGACCAGCGGCGCCACCGCCAGGGTCCACACGTTGTCACCCACGACCAGCACCGAGGAACCCAGGACCGCGGCGACCGGCCGGCCGCGCCGAGTGGGGACGAGCATCGCCGCCCACAACGCCTCCACAACGGCCGACACCGGCCGATGCGGGGGCGCCAGCAGCAGCGGCATCAGACCGACGGCTGCCACCAGGGCACTAAGGAGCGCCTCGGTGACGACCGTACGGCGCTCAGCGGCACGCACCGCGGACCAGCTCTTCACCGCCTCGCAACGCAACCACCTCGGCACACCGGCCAGCCTGTGCTTCAGTCGTACGGACGGGCGCGACAGCTGCGTGTACTCGGGCGCCTGACTCATGATCTTCCTTGCCCCGCCTCCGGGTATTTCGGGGGAACGGTAGCCGAGGCGGTCGCCGCCCGGCGGGCCCGGGTGTCATGCGCCCAGCCGGAGGCCCAACTCTGCCCGCAACGCGGCCACGTCCACCTGGTCGGCAACCAGCAGCGCGACAACCGCGCCACCGGCCCCGGCATCCGTGTCCGTCACCGACTCGTCGAGCAGCGCGGACAGCAGGTGGACCGTACCGACCGTGGGCGACCCGTGCTCGACGGCGGACAGCCGCGCCCTCGCCATGGCCCGCTCGGCGGTGGCGGACGGCCGCACACTGTCGCTGTCGGGCGCGGCAACGGACAAGCTCGCCGTAGCCGACGAGACCAGGGAGACCTGCCGTACGCCGTGTCGACGCATCAGGGCAGAAGCGGAGTTGGCGTCCGCCGCACTCGCGGGAAGCGAGTGCCCGGAGACGTACAGTGCCCGGTCCAGCGCCAGCGTCCCCAGCAGAAGATCCACTGGCTCGACCGCAGCACGCCCGCACCGAACCGCTTGCCGCGCGGCTTCGACGGACACCGCGAACAGAACCGGTGAGCCGTTCACGGTGCTCCCAGAGGTCCATGAAGTCAGCGCGCGGGTCAGGCGGTTACCGCTCTTGCCCAGCGTTCCGGCCCGGCGAAGCAGGGTGACGCCGCGGGATTCCGGTCCCTCGGTCTCCGCCGCGGCGCTCGCGTCCAGTCGATCGAGCGCGCTCAACGCGGCAGCCACGTCCAGCCGCTGCAGCAGCAGGGCTTCCCGTGCCCGGGAGTCCGGCAGGTCCAGCAGGGCACGGGCCACATGCCTGCAGCGTACGGAGACCGACCCCTCGGCGCGGGCCGACCTGAGCGCGAGCAACAGGCACGCGCGCAACGCCCCGCTCATCCCGGGCAGCACCGAGCCGCTGTCCACGGCCGATCCGCGCGAGCCCAAGCCGACGCGCCACCGTGCCTCGCGCCAGGCGGCATCCACCTCTCTTTCATCGGCATCCTGATCAGCTTCCTCCCCGGTGCCGGCCCCGACCGGCACACTGGGTGCCTCATCGTCGCTCACCCAACCGCGGCCTGCCCTGCCTGCGATCGACCCGCTGAGCGAACCGGCCTTCCGTATGCCCGGGGCGATCGTCTCACCGGCGTCCGTGTCCCCCGACACAAGCTCCCCCAGCAGTGTGTCCGTCCCCACGGACGACAACTCGCGCCTGACCGCCCGGCGCAGTGTCTCCACGAACAGGTCCATGACGTCCGGCTCGAACTCCGTGGTCGCCCCGATCATGGCCGTGCTGTCGGCTGCTCCGGTCGTCCCTTGCTGCCCCATCGACGTTCCCCTCAAAGCGTGGTGGCCTGGTCTGAACGACGCTAGGCGTACCCACCGCGCCACCGCGTCGGCCGATCGGCCACACTCCCCGTCCGATCGGCGAACCGGCCACAGAACACCGCGCGGCGCGACACCGACAGATCAGCCTCTCCGGACGCGCGAGTTGGTACAGCCGTTCCCAGCGGGTGATCAGGGAGTCGTGTGCGAGTTCCACACCGAGCCGCCCCTGCTCACCGTCGGCGCCCGCTCCGCCGCCCCGGCGCCGACCGCGCCCCACCCGCGTTGTCAGTGGCCGCCTCTAGAGTCGCGGTCATGGCTACGCTCCCGAATCCGCTTTCTTCGCTGGCCGCCTCAGGGCTCCAGCTCCCGCCCGGCAATCTGGTCGACGCGACGATCGACGAGCCGTGGCACGAGCCGCTGCTCTGGTACGCCGACGAACCCGCGTCCCCGGGGACCTGGGCCGCGATGCGCGCCGCGGGGCGGCCAGTCGGGCTTCTGCCCGTGCTGGTGGACGGCGGCGTACGCGACCACTGGCCGGATTCCTGGGCTCTCGCCCCGGCCAGGATGACGTACCCGGGCGACCACGACGCCGAGGACGTGCTCAGCGAGTTCTGGGAGGCGTACGCCCCCGACGAACTCGACGCCGACAACAAGTGGCCGGGCCTGGCGCCCGCCGGGTCCGTGGCCGGACCCGACGCCCCGGACGACCTCGCGGCCGAGATCGCCGACCAGCTCGCCGATCTGAGAGGGCTGGACGGGCTGAGGATGGCACTGGCCCCCGCACGCCGCAGCGCGGACATTCCGGCAGCGATCGGCTGGACGGGCCCGCTCAACCACGAGAACGACGTGGCGCGGCTCTGCGCGGTGCTGCGTTCCTGGGAGGACCGCTTCGGCATACGGATCGTGGTGCTCGGCTTCGACACTCTGATCGTCTCGGTCGGCCGGCCGCCCACGACGATCGAGGAGGCACGGGCCCTGGCCGCCGAACACTTCGCGTTCTGCCCGGACAACCTCAACCAGTCGACGCTCAGCAGCCTGGATGCGTATGCGGAGAAGGCCCTGCTGGACCAGGAGGCATGGTCGTTCTGGTGGGACTGAGTACGGCAACTCATGTTCTCGGTCGGCCGCCCACCAGCGGGGTCGGCGATGCGCATGCCTTCAGGCCGGCCCTTGACCGTCCAGTGCGCTGGAAGGTCTAGCGTCGGGTGCAGAAGAAGAACGGTTGCCTGGGAGGACAGGGCGAATGAGGATCACGGTGCTGACGGTGGCGGACTGCCCGAACGCACAGCCCGCGCTGGAGCGCGTCACTGCCGCGCTGGACGGCCGGGACGCGAGGGTGGAACTGGTAGAGGTGACCAATGAGACCGAGGCCGCCCAGCGGGGCATGCACGGGTCGCCGACGATCCTGATCAACGGCACCGACGTTCGCGCCGCCCGGCGCGGTGCCGAGCCTGTCGTGCCGCCTGTACCGGGACGCCGACGGCACTGTGTCCGGCGTGCCGGGCGAGACCGCGCTGCGTCAGGCCCTGGCCGGTGCGACCGCGCCCGGACGGGAGGCCGACGCGTCGCCGTGCCGCCGAATCTCGTGAACATTCGCCCGCACGCCAGGGCTCAACTGCTGCTCAAAGCAGCCGACAAGCGCTGTCGTGTGACCCGCCGCCCCGCCCCATCCCCGGAGGCACGGGGCGAGGGCCTGTCACTGATGCGACCGCGATAGCGGGGCGTCACCAAGACGCCCCGTCGGCGAGCCCTACCCGCGCCCCAGCCGCTGCGCGGCCTCCGTCGCCCAGTACGTCAGGATCATCTGCGCCCCGGCCCGCCGGATCCCGGTCAGGCTCTCCATGATCGCCGCGTCCCGGTCGATCCAGCCCTTCTCGGCTGCGGCCTCGATCATCGAGTACTCACCGCTGATCTGGTACGCGGCGACCGGCACATCAACCGAGTCGGCGACCTTCGCGAGGATGTCGAGGTACGGTCCGGCCGGCTTGACCATGACCATGTCGGCACCCTCTTCGAGGTCGAGCGCCAGCTCGCGCAGGGACTCGCGGGCGTTCGCGGGGTCCTGCTGGTACGTCTTGCGGTCGCCCTTGAGCGAGGAGCCGACGGCCTCGCGGAACGGCCCGTAGAACGCCGACGAGTACTTCGCCGTGTAGGCGAGGATCGAGACGTCCTCGTGGCCCGTCTGGTCCAGCGCGTCACGGACGACGCCGACCTGGCCGTCCATCATGCCGCTGGGGCCGACCACATGGGCGCCCGCGTCGGCCTGCACCTGGGCCATCTCGGCGTACCGCTCCAGCGTCGCGTCGTTGTCGACGCGGCCGTCGGCGGTCAGGACACCGCAGTGGCCGTGGTCGGTGTACTCGTCCAGACACAGGTCCGACATGACGACGAGATCGTCACCGACCTCCTCCCGCACCGCGCGCAGACCGACCTGGAGGATGCCGTCCGGGTCGGTGCCCGCCGTGCCCCGGGCGTCCTTCTTCTCGTCCGCGGGAACACCGAAGAGCATGATCCCCGAGACCCCGGCCGACACCGCCTCGACGGCGGCCTTCCGCAGGGTGTCCAGGGTGTGCTGCTGAACGCCGGGCATGGCCGAGATGGCAACGGGCCGGTCGATGCCCTCGCGTACGAACGCGGGCAGGATCAGATTCGCCGGGTCGAGCCGTGTCTCGGCAACCATGCGCCGCATCGCCGGGGTCGTCCGCAGCCGTCGGGGGCGGGAGCCGGGGAAGTTTCCGTACACAGTCATCCTTCGAGATTAGACCCGTGCACATCACCGTCTTACCGACACCTGTGCCGGGAAAGCGGACAGGGGCCCGGCCGCCGAAGCAGCCGGACCCCTGTCACAGTCGACCCGGCCGGTCAGGTCGTCGTACGACGCCGCCGCGCCCCCGGACGCCGCTCGCTCGGCCGCGTCACCGGGTCACCGGCCGCCTTCGCCACCTCCCGGCGCTGCGAACCGAACTCGGCGAGGGCCTCGGCCAGCTTGTGCACCGAAGGCTCCGGCGACAGGACGTCGACGCGCAGGCCGTGCTCCTCGGCGGTCTTCGCCGTCGCCGGGCCGATACACGCGATGACCGTCACGTTGTGCGGCTTGCCCGCGATGCCGACGAGGTTCCGTACGGTCGACGACGAGGTGAAGAGCACCGCGTCGAAGCCGCCGCCCTTGATGGCCTCACGCGTGTCGGCGGGCGGCGGCGAGGCGCGGACCGTGCGATACGCGGTGACGTCGTCGACCTCCCAGCCCAGCTCGATCAGTCCGGCCACCAGCGTCTCGGTGGCGATGTCGGCGCGCGGCAGGAAGACGCGGTCGATCGGGTCGAAGACCGGGTCGTACGGCGGCCAGTCCTCCAGCAGACCGGCGGCGGACTGCTCACCGGACGGCATCAGGTCCGGCTTCACACCGAAGTCGACAAGCGCGGCGGCGGTCTGTTCACCGACGGCCGCGACCTTGATCCCGGCAAAGGCACGGGCGTCGAGCCCGTACTCCTCGAACTTCTCCCGGACGGCCTTCACGGCGTTGACACTGGTGAAGGCGATCCACTCGTAGCGGCCCGTGACCAGGCCCTTGACCGCGCGCTCCATCTGCTGGGGCGTACGAGGCGGCTCGACGGCGATCGTCGGGACCTCGTGCGGCACGGCACCGTACGAACGAAGCTGGTCGGAGAGCGACGCCGCCTGCTCCTTGGTACGCGGGACGAGCACCTTCCAGCCGAAGAGCGGCTTGGACTCGAACCACGCGAGCTGGTCGCGCTGGGCAGCGGAGCTGTGCTCACCGACCACGGCTATGACGGGCTGGTGCCCGTCCGGCGACGGGAGGACCTTCGCCTGCTTCAGGACCTGGGCAATCGTCCCGAGGGTCGCAGTCCAGGTGCGCTGGCGGGTGGTCGTACCGGCCACCGTCACGGTCAGCGGGGTGTCGGGCTTGCGGCCCGCCGAGACCAGCTCGGCGGCGGCCGCGGCCACCGAGTCGAGGGTCGTCGAGATGACGGCCGTGGCATCGCTCGCGCCGACCTCGGCCCAGCAACGATCCGAGGCGGTACGGGCGTCGACGAACCGGACGTCGGCGCCCTGCGCGTCACGCAGCGGCACACCGGCGTACGCGGGCACGCCCACAACGTTGGCGACACCCGGCACGACTTCGAAGGGGATACCCGCGTTGGCGCAGGCGAGCATCTCGGCGCCGGCGCTCCCGTCCAGTCCCGGGTCGCCGGAAAGAGCACGGACGACCCGCCTGCCGCCCCTGGCTGCCTCCATGACAAGATTGGCCGCATCCCTGAGAACGGGGACACCGGCGGCTGCTGACTGCGCGTCAACAACCGTCAGCTCAGGCGTGCTTACGCCTGCCCGCGCATGGCAGCGAACGACGCCGAGAACGTCCGGCTCGGCGACAAGGACGTCCGCGCTCGCGAGCGCCTCGACAGCGCGCAGAGTCAGCAGTCCCGGGTCGCCGGGACCAGCGCCGAGGAAGGTGACGTGCCCTTGTGCGGACAGGGCCGGAAAGTCGGATGCAGTGGGGCCGGTGGGGCTCAAAGTGCTCGCTCCCCCATAAGACCGGCCGCGCCCTTGGCGAGCATCGCGGCCGCGAGTTCGCGACCGAGGGCCGCCGCGTCGTCGTGCGACGTGGGAACGGGACCGGTGATGGACATCTGTACCAGCGAGGAACCGTCGGTGGAACCGACGACACCGCGCAGGCGCAGTTCGTTGACAGCCTGTCCGTCGACCAGGAGGTCGGCCAGTGCACCCACAGGTGCGGAGCAACCGGCCTCCAGAGCGGCGAGCAGGGCACGCTCGGCGGTCACGGCGGCCCGGGTGTACGGGTCGTCGAGCTCGGCGAGCGCGGCGGCGAGGTCTGCGCTGGTCGCAGCGCATTCGATCGCCAGTGCTCCCTGGCCGGGAGCAGGCAGGACGGTGTCGGCCGACAGGAAGTCGGTCACCTCACCGGTCCGGCCGAGGCGGCTGATCCCGGCCGCGGCGAGTATCACCGCGTCGAGCTCCCCGCTTCGTACAAATCCGATACGCGTATCGACGTTCCCCCGGATCGGCACGGTCTCGAAGTCGAGGCCGTGGTTACGGGCGTACGCGTTGAGCTGCGCCATTCGGCGCGGCGAGCCGGTGCCGATGCGGGCACCGGACGGCAACTGCTCCAAGGTCAGCCCGTCCCGCGCCACCAGTACGTCGCGCGGGTCCTCGCGCACCGGTACGGCGGCCAGCACGAGGCCCTCGGTCTGGGTGGTCGGCAGATCCTTGAGCGAGTGGACGGCGAAGTCCACCTCACCGCGCAGCAGCGCGTCGCGCAGCGCGGCGACGAACACGCCGGTGCCGCCGATCTGCGCGAGGTGTTCCCGGGAGGTGTCGCCGTACGTGGTGATCTCGACAAGCTCGACGGCGCGCCCGGTCACCTCGCTGACCGCGTCGGCGACGAGGCCGGACTGCGCCATGGCGAGCTTGCTGCGCCGGGTCCCCAGCCTCAGCGGCTTGGTGGCCCCCACGCCCAGGGGTGAGTTGTCGGTCATGACCGCCCTCGATTCGGGTCGTTCAGGTCTGCCCGGGAGACGGCGGCGACCGTCTGCGGGTCGAGGTCGAAGAGTTCCCGCAGCGCATCGGCGTACCCGGCGCCGCCGGGCTCGCTGGCGAGCTGCTTGACCCGCACGGTGGGCGCGTGCAGGAGCTTGTCGACGACGCGGCGCACGGTCTGCGTGATCTCGGCGCGCTGCTTGTCGTCCAGGTCGGGGAGGCGTCCGTCGAGCCGCGCGATCTCGCCGGCCACCACACCGGCGGCCATGGTGCGCAGGGCGACGACGGTCGGAGTGATGTGGGCGGCGCGCTGGGCCGTACCGAAGGCAGCGACCTCGTCGGCGACGATGGTGCGCACCTGATCCACATCTGCGGCCATCGGGGCGTCCGCGGACGCCTCGGCGAGCGACTCGATGTCGACGAGGCGCACGCCGTCGAGGCGGGCGGTGGCTCCGTCGATGTCGCGTGGCATGGCGAGGTCGAGCAGAGCGAGGCGGACGGGGCCGGCGCCCTGGGCGGGCACGGTGGCCCGACGGACGGCCTGGCGCGCCGTACCGGCGGTGCCCTTCTCCACCTCCCCCGCGGCGTGCCGGTCGGGGTCGGCGGGCGGCACGGGGACGGTCGCGGCGGGGGCCGCGTACGCGGGGTCGAAGGCCAGGCCGAGCGCTCCGGCGACGGCCTCGGCGGTCAGCACGAGACCCGTCGCTCCGGTGCACGAGACGACGACATCGGCGCGTGTCAGTTCGTCGGGGACCGCGGCCATCTCCACGGCGTGAGCGGCCACTCCCGTACCGCCGGGCTGGCCCAGGATCTCGACGAGCCGGTCGGCACGGGCCCGGGTCCGGTTGGCGACGACGATCTCGGCGACACCGGTACGGGCCAGCGTGGCGGCGGCCAGCGAGGACATCGAGCCGGCGCCGATCACCAGGGCACGCTTGCCCCTGGCCCAGTCGGCGACATCCGCACCGGCCGCGAGCTGTTCGAGACCGAAGGTGACGAGCGACTGCCCGGCCCGGTCGATCCCGGTCTCGCTGTGGGCGCGCTTGCCGACCCGCAGAGCCTGCTGGAACAGGTCGTTCAGCAGCCGGCCGGCGGTGTGGAGCCCCTGCCCCAGCGCCAGCGCGTCCTTGATCTGGCCGAGGATCTGGCCCTCGCCGACGACCATCGAGTCCAGACCGCAGGCCACCGAGAAGAGGTGGTGGACGGCCCGGTCCTCGTAGTGCACATAGAGATACGGAGTGAGCTCGTCCAGCCCGACGCCGCTGTGCAGGGCAAGGAGCGTGGACAGCTCGGCAACGCCCGCGTGGAACTTGTCCACGTCGGCGTACAGCTCGATGCGGTTGCAGGTGGCCAGCACGGCGGCCTCGGCCGCGGGCTCCGCGGCGAGGGTGTCCTGGAGCAGCTTGGCCTGCGTCTCGGCAGCCAGCGAGGCCCGCTCCAGTACGGAGACGGGGGCGCTGCGGTGGCTCAGTCCTACGACAAGAAGACTCATGCCGGCATCACGGCGGGCATGTCCCCGTCAGGTCCCTTCCGGCCGGAGGTGACGGCACGCACGGACGGTGCGGCCGGCTCCGGGCTGCTCCCGGTGGCATCCTCGCCGGACTTGCGCTGCTCGTGGAAGGCGAGGATCTGAAGCTCGATGGAGAGATCGACCTTGCGGACGTCGACGCCGTCGGGCACGGACAGCACCGTCGGCGCGAAGTTCAGGATGGAGGTGACGCCTGCGGCGACGAGCCGGTCGCAGACCTGCTGAGCGGCACCGGCCGGGGTCGAGATGACACCGATCGACACGCCGTTGTCGCCGACGATCTGCTCCAGTTCGTCGGCGTGCTGCACGGGAATCCCGGCGACGGGCGTTCCGGCCATCGCGGGGTCGGCGTCGATCAGTGCGGCAATCCGGAAACCACGGGAGGCGAAGCCGCCGTAGTTGGCGAGCGCGGCGCCGAGGTTACCGATACCGACGATCACGACCGGCCAGTCCTGGGTGAGCCCGAGTTCGCGGGAGATCTGGTAGACGAGATACTCGACGTCGTACCCGACACCACGCGTCCCGTAGGACCCCAGGTAGCTGAAGTCCTTGCGCAACTTGGCAGAGTTGACCCCCGCCGCCGCCGCGAGCTCCTCGGACGAGACCGTGGGGACCGAGCGCTCGGAGAGCGCGGTCAGTGCGCGTAGATACAGCGGAAGTCGGGCGACAGTGGCCTCGGGAATTCCTCGGCTACGGGTCGCCGGTCGGTGATTTCGGCCAGTTGCCACGGTGCTCCTGCGGGATGAGCGGGGCTGCAGGCGGCCGTATGTCCCAGGGCCGCCCCGTCGAATGCAGGCTATGCCTTTGTGAACACGTGCACAAAGATAGTGTCCGTTTTGTCCGGTCAAAGTGACCGGGGTCACGCACATTCGTCGCGCGATCTCGGAACCAAGGATCGCATCAACCCGTTGCGGGCCCGAAGGGGGCAAAGCTGTACACACTCCTCACAACCGCTCCCCCGAGAACACTCAAAACGCCCATGATGGTAACCGCGATTTCCTCACGAACGCAGTGCGTTGCGCAGCCTTACCGGGTCCACCCGCCAGAACGTGTGCTGTTCGTTATCAATCAGGACAACCGGGATCTGCTCCCAGTACTCCCGATGCAGCTCCTCGTCCTGGGTGATGTCCTTCTCCTCCCAGGACGCACCGGTCTGCGCACAGACCTCCCGCACCACCGCCCTCGCGTCGTCGCAGAGGTGACATCCGGGCTTCCCGACCAGGGTCACCACCCGGTCCGTGGGCTTCTTCTTCGTACGTCGCAGCAGGGCACTCATGCCTTCATTCTGCGCCGGAAGAAGCCGGAAGAAGACCGCCGCTGCGAGCCGGAAGGGGACCACTTCCCCCTTGATCCGATACGTCCCGAATCACCCGTTCAACAAATCAGTAGCCGAGAGTTCACGGCACGGCATCCCGGCAGGTCGGGAAGAGCCGGACCAACTGGCTATGCTCACGACATGGCCGCACTTGGATGGCTCACACCCCGTAGGCGCCCCGCGACAGCACGGAGCGTGCTGGCAGGCGAGGCAGCAGCTGAGGCAGCGCGGAAGTCCTCCCTCCCCGACGATCAGTCCTCCGCCACCGACCGGGACACCTCTGCCCTCGTCGAGGCCGAGGAACCCCCCTTCCCCGTCGTAGGCGACGACCGGGCCGCCGCCTTCTTCGACCTGGACAACACCGTGATGCAGGGCGCGGCGATCTTCCACCTCGGCCGCGGCCTGTACAAGCGGAAGTTCTTCCAGCGCCGCGAGCTGACCAGGTTCGCCTGGCAGCAGGCCTGGTTCAGACTGGCCGGCGTCGAGGACCCGGAACACATGCAGGACGCCCGCGACAGCGCCCTGTCCATCGTCAAGGGCCACCGCGTCTCCGAGCTGATGTCCATCGGCGAGGAGATCTACGACGAGTACATGGCCGACCGCATCTGGCCCGGCACCCGCGCCCTCGCCCAGGCCCACCTCGACGCCGGACAACGAGTCTGGCTGGTCACCGCCGCCCCGGTGGAGACCGCCACGATCATCGCCCGCCGTCTCGGCCTGACCGGTGCGCTCGGCACGGTCGCCGAATCCGTCGACGGCGTCTACACCGGCCGCCTGGTCGGCGAGCCGCTGCACGGCCCCGCGAAGGCCGAGGCGGTCCGCGCGCTGGCTGCGGCCGAGAGCCTGGACCTCGACCGCTGTGCGGCGTACAGCGATTCGCACAACGACATCCCGATGCTGTCCCTGGTCGGACACCCGTATGCGATCAACCCGGACGCCAAGCTCCGCAAACACGCCCGCGCGCTCGACTGGCGGCTGCGGGACTACCGGACGGGCCGCAAGGCGGCCAAGGTCGGCATCCCGGCCGCGGCCGGTGTCGGCGCCCTCGCGGGCGGCACCGCGGCCGCCGTCGCCCTGCACCGCCGCCGCCGCTGACGCACACCCGCCCGCGCCCCCGCCCGATCCGGCCGGGGGTTGCCGAGCCACGCCCGAACGCCTGCCGCCGATCGGGAAACCTTACGACCGCTCCCGCCAGTCGGACTGCTCGCGCCCGGCCACAACCCGTCGCACCCGCAGGCAGATCGCGAAGTATTCCGATCAATAACCGGTCACGATGTGCTACTTGATGCATCGATTAGTCGCTACAGAAACGACGTAATCGATGATTTGAGCAACTGGGTGTAGCACTGCCTGTACGAAGCGTTATTCTCCTCAGACGCATTCCGGAGCCCACCACTCACTACGACGAGTGACGGTTTCGCACTGCACGTGATGGAAGCTCTGCCTCTGGGAGTCCCGTGTACCCACACGTCGGGGTTGACGCCTCGGGCCTGGCTACGCTGCGCGCAACGGTCGCCGACCGCTTACGCGGCTTCGTCCCCACCGCGTACGCCGTACCCGCATTTGCCACCCCTGCACCTGTCGGCCCTTGCTACGCCCTGGCCGAACGCGGTGCGGCGGTCGGAAGACGCGGCAACCGCGGCGCAACTACTACATCCACCGTTCGCCGGCCCGCCGCCGACAGCGACAGCGCGCGCATGATGGATCTCGTCGAGCGCGCACAGGCCGGCGAGGCCGACGCCTTCGGCCGCCTCTACGACCAGTACAGCGACACCGTCTACCGCTACATCTATTACCGCGTGGGCGGCAAGGCGACGGCGGAGGACCTCACCAGTGAGACCTTCCTGCGCGCCCTGCGCCGCATCTCCACGTTCACCTGGCAGGGCCGCGACTTCGGTGCCTGGCTGGTCACGATCGCCCGCAACCTGGTCGCCGACCACTTCAAGTCCAGCCGCTTCCGGCTGGAGGTGACCACCGGCGAAATGCTCGACGCCAACGAGGTCGAGCGCAGCCCGGAGGACTCCGTCCTGGAGTCCCTCTCCAACGCCGCACTGCTGCAGGCCGTGCGGCGACTCAACCCCCAGCAGCAGGAGTGCGTGACCCTGCGTTTCCTGCAGGGCCTCTCGGTCGCCGAGACCGCCCGGGTCATGGGCAAGAACGAGGGGGCGATCAAGACCCTCCAGTACCGCGCTGTCCGCACCCTGGCCCGGCTCCTTCCGGACGATGCCCGCTGACCCCACCCCGCCCGAATTGCACTCGGCGATATGTTCATCGCGCACTGGTCCGATCATCTTTCGTGCGTAACCCAAGTGCCGCGCCCCTCGTTGTGCCGGTTGCAGGCCCCCTGTCGTCACCCCATGTCCGCCGACACTCACTCTTTCGTGTGGAAGCGCTCAAGGTGTGCAACCTTCCGGACCCCAGGGGAGTCGACCGTCATGACGAGAGGAGGTGCCGCCAGTGATTGCAAACGTTTCGGCACACCGGCGGGCGAACGCCTTCGCCCAGGCCCTGGAGGAGCAGTCGCTCCGCGGTGCGGCGGCCGTACAGCCCGAGGAACCGGCCGAACCGGCCGCCCACGGACCGCTGTTGGCCCTGGCGAACGGCCTCGGTGAGCTGCCGAAACCGGAGCTGGATCCCGAAGTCAAAGTGGCGCAACGAGCCCAGCTCGTCGCCGCCATGGAGGCCATGTTCGCCGAGGGCGGTGTGTCCGCGGGCCCTACGGTGCCCGAACAGCGGGCCAAGGGGGCCCACCGGGCCTCCCCGTTCCGGAAATTGCGTCCGCGCTCGCGCTGGACGAAGGGCCTCGCGGCCGGGGGACTCACCGTCGGTGTGGCGGCGGGAGCCTTCGGCGGAGTGGCCGCTGCCAGTTCCGACGCCCTGCCGGGTGATTCGCTGTACGGGCTCAAGCGCGGCATGGAGGACATCCACCTCGGCATGGCCAGCGGTGATGCCGACCGCGGCGAGGCCTATCTCGACCAGGCATCCACCCGGCTCAGCGAAGCCCGCCGACTGATGGAGCGCGCCCGCTCCGGCGATCTGGACCATGAACAGCTCGGCGAGGTCAGGCGCACGCTCAACGGCATGACGCACGACGCCACCGAGGGCCACCGCCTGCTCCACACCGCCTACCAGCGGGACGGCGCCATCGGCCCGATGCAGACCCTGGAGTCCTTTTCCCGCTCGCACCGCGACAGCTGGAGCAGCCTGCGCGACCGGCTGCCCGTACAGCTGACCGATGTCGGCGACCAGGTCAGCTCGGTCTTCGACGCCATAGACGAAGAGGTCGGACCGCTGCAATCGCTGCTGCCCCGCACCCAGGACAGGAGCAGCGGTTCGCAGGAGTCGGGGGAAGCGGAGCAAGGCACAGGAGCGTCCCCTACGGACCAGTCTTCGCCCTCGTCACCGGAAGCCTCACAAGGCCGCACGGGCAGCGCCCCGCCCCACCCGTCCGACTCTGGTAGCACCCCGCCCGACGGCCTGATCAGCGGCGGCACGGGCGGCCTTCTCGGCACCCCGCCCCCGGACACCAAGCCGTCCACCGACGGCCGCGTCAGCCCCCCGCCCACCCCGGACGTAACCCTGCCCCCGCTCCTCCCCGGCCTGCTCCCTGGCCTGGGAATCAACGGCGAGGACCTGAACGACTAATGCCGTGACCGGCAATCACCGGACGGGCGCTCCAGCCCCGTCCGGTGATTGAGGACAAAACGCCCAACACGCCCTAAAGCGCCCCTCAGAAGAACACCGACCTCCGCTGCACCAACAATTTGTACAGCGTGTGCTGAATCTGCTCCCGCACCTGATCCGTCAGATTGAACATCAGCATCGGATCCTCCGCCGCCTCCACCGGATACCCGCTGGTGGAAATCGGCTCCCCGAACTGAATCGTCCACTTCGTCGGCAACGGCACCGCCCCGAGCGGCCCCAGCCAGGGAAACGTCGGCGTGATCGGGAAGTACGGAACCCCCAGCAGCCGCGCCAGCGTCTTCGAGTTGCCGATCATCGGGTAGATCTCCTCCGCCCCCACGATCGAGCACGGAATGATCGGCACTCCAGCCCTCAGCGCCGTGGACACAAAGCCGCCACGCCCGAAGCGCTGCAGCTTGTACCGCTCGCCGAACGGCTTGCCGATGCCCTTGAAGCCCTCCGGCATCACCCCGACGACCTCGCCCCGCCGCAGCAGCCGCTCCGCGTCCTCCGCACAGGCCAGCGTGTGCCCGGCCTTGCGGACAAGCTCGTTGACCACCGGCAGCACGAAGACGAGGTCGGCGGCGAGCAAGCGAAGATGCCGCCCCGCCGGATGGTTGTCGTGCACGGCGACCTGGAGCATCAGCCCGTCGAGCGGCAACGTCCCCGAGTGGTTGGACACGATGAGCGCCCCGCCGTCGGACGGAATGTTCTCGATGCCCTTCACCTCGACCCTGAAGTACTTCTCGTACATCGGCCGCAGCATCGACATCAGGACCTGATCGGTCAACTCCTTGTCGTACCCGAACTCGTCGACGTCGTACTCACCGGTGACCCGCCGCCGCAGGAACGCGAGTCCGCCGGCGATCCGCCGCTCCCAGCCACCGCGCTCGGCCCCCTCCAGGGGCTGCCCGGCCGGTTGGGGCTCCTCCTGCGGCAGCGAGGCGTCCTGCTGCCCCGGAAGGGCGCTGACGGCCGCGGTCCCGACCACAGAGGCCGCCGAGGGCCCTTGGCCCCGGGCGGCGCTCCCTGCGGACCGGCGTCGCGCAGAGCGCGGTGAACCGCCCGACCGCGAACGGTCGTCGTCGAACGGAATGACCTTGGCATCCGCCATCGTCGATGCGCTCCTCTACCTCGCGCTGGGGGTCGGGTGCGTGTCGCCCGCCCCGGTGATCCCCGGAACATCGCCGGCCGCCCCGGCGAACGGCATGGCGGCCAGTCGGTCGACCGCCCTGCCCACCGCCTCCGGCGGTAGCAGTCCCGGCCCCTGGCTGCGCGCGAACTCCGCGAACGTCTCCGCGGTACTGAACCGCGGGTGGAAACCCAGGGTCTCGCGCATCTGGACGGTGGAGACCACCCGGCCGTGCGTGAGCAGCCGGATCTGTTCCGGCGAGAAGTCCGTCATGCCGACCGTACGCAGCGCCTGTCCGACCCAGGTGACGGCGGGCAGCAGCAGCGGCATCGTCGGCCGCCCCAGCCGCCGTGAGCACTGCGAGAGCAGCAGCACGCCGTCCCCGGCGATGTTGAAGGTGCCGCTGTTCAGCGTCCCGCGTCTCGGCTCGCGCGAGGCGATTCCCAGTACGTCGACGACATCGTCCTCGTGCACGAACTGGAGCCTCGGGTCGTATCCGAACACCGTCGGCAGTACAGGCAGCGACAGATAGTCGGCGAGCGGCGAATCCGCCTTTGGCCCCAGGATGTTCGCGAACCTGAGCACGCACACGGCGACGTCCGGCCGACGGCGCGCGAAGCCCCGTACGTACCCCTCGACCTCCACCACGTCCTTGGCGAAACCCCCGCTCGGCAGGGACTTGGGCGGCGTGGTCTCGGTGAAGACCGCAGGATCGCGGGGCGCGGAGCCATACACATTCGTACTGGACTTGATCACCAGCCGCCGCACGCTCGGTGCCTTCTGGCAGGCGCCGAGCAACTGCATCGTGCCGATGACGTTGGTCTCCTTGACCGTCGTCCGGCCACCCGTACCGACCGCCTTGGCGGAGACGTCCAGATGAACGACCGTGTCGACGGAGTGCTCGGCGAGAACTCTGGCGATCGCGGGCTGGCGAATGTCTGCACGGACGAAGTCGGCGTCGCCCAACTGATGTCCGGGCGCGACTGCGTCGACGGCGATCACCCGGTCCACTTCCGGATCCCGCTGAATGCGCCACACGAAACGGCTGCCCAGCTGCCGGGCCGCTCCCGTGACCAGCACGACCTTCCCCAAGATCAGCGCCTTCCGTCGAAAGGTTTCCCCTGGCCGTCACCGTAGCGGGTGGATGTTGCCCTGCGATGACCGCGCGGCGGCCTTCTGACAAGTCTTTGGCCCAAATGCGCGTACGTGCCGCCCACAACGCGCCGCAGCCCTCCCGCCGTCTCGGCGGAAGGGCTGCGGATTCACGAACTGCGTGCGCTTACTTCTTGTTGCGACGCTGAACGCGCGTGCGCTTGAGCAGCTTGCGGTGCTTCTTCTTGGCCATCCGCTTGCGCCGCTTCTTGATAACAGAGCCCACGACTACCCTCGCTCACTTCTTCTTCACTGGTGCGGGGCGTCTGGGCCCACACGACCTACGTCGGCCTAGCCTACCCGCCACCGCGTGAGGGGCGTAATCCGAGGTGAACCTCAGAGGCTGTCGGGTGACCTCTCAGGCGGACTCAACCCCCACAAAGGACTCGCGGAGATACTCGTGAACCGCTTGCTCCGGAACCCGGAAGGACCTCCCCACCCGGATCGCCGGCAGATGACCACTGTGCACCAAACGGTACACGGTCATCTTCGACACCCTCATGACCGAGGCGACTTCCGCCACAGTCAGAAACTTGACCTCGTTGAGAGGCCTCTCGCTGCCAGCAGCCATGACCCACCTGTACCTTCCGCACGAGACGCGCACCGGCTTCCCCTCCGGTAACTCTTCGTCGTTGTGCGCTCACTCCCCAGATTAGGTGCGCGTGATGCGAGTGGGGAAGAGGAGAGACGATCGGCCGCCTACTGTGACAGACACGCCCGATTGAGTACATAGCGAGTGAGCGGCCTGTAGTAGGCGGACCGTACGGCGTCGTCGAGCGGAACGGCGACCGACACCCGCCCCTCGGCCTCCCCGACGAACAGCGCCGGATCGTCCGTATCCGCAAGACCGATCGCCTCGATGCCCAGCTGACCTGCCCCGCAGACCCATCCGTGGTCCCCGATGACCAGCTCCGGCAGCTGTCCGCAACCTTCCGCGACCGCCTCCAGAGCGACCCGGACCGGCAACGGTGAATGGGTATGTGCGCCGGTGTCACCACCGGGAGTCCGCACGCCGGGTTCGCGCACCATCGCGACACCTCGTACGTAGCCGAGGCTGTACGTGCGTACCCCGAATCGGGTCGTTATGTCGATACATCGCCCCTGCGCGGGAGTGAGTACGGGGCACCCTGCCGCCGACATGGCGTCTGCCAGCTCTGCGTAGAAACCGAGCAGCCGGTGCGGATGACCGGTCCCGAACAGCACCGGCGCCCGCCGGACCGCGGCACACGACAGCCGCGCGGCAAAGGCATCCAGACCTGCCAGAGTCCGCTCCGGATCGATCACATCAGGGCCCGAGACGTGAGCAGGATCATCCGAAACCCCGCACTTGTCGGCCATGAGACGAAGAAGATCGGGCTCTTTCCAGCCCCATTCGGGGTCGAGGCCGAGCATCGCCCGCGGGTCACGGGCCGCGAAGAGCCGGTAGCTCCGCAGACTCACTTCCCTCGATGTGGCCACAGGCCCGGCCAGCCGGGCTGCCAGCAGATGCGCACGCAGCGCTCCGGTGCTCAACACCCCACCGATGCTCCCCCAATCACCCGGACGGGGGGTCAGAAGCCCAGCTACGCCCCACAGTTAGCGCAACCATTCCCCGCCACCGAACGGAATCGGCCACACCACGACCGCACCGCCCGCCTCAGCTCAGCAGCCCCCGCAACGGAAACGCCGCCCGCCTGGTCGCCAACACCGCCTGATCCAGCCGATCCGCGGGGTCGTACCCCTCCTCCCACGACTTCCAGGAAGGAGTACGCCCGTCCGTCATCCGGGCCGGCCCCAGCTGCCGCGTCCGGGCATAGACCTCGTCCCGCCACGAGGACGGAATCACCGACTCCGGCTCCACCGGCGCATGCGCGGCGATCCCCACCAGATGCGTCCAGGACCGCGGCACCACATCGACAACCGCGTAGCCGCCTCCGCCCAGCGCCACCCAGCGCCCGCCCTCCGCGCACTCATGGGCGAGATCGTGACAGGCCGCCATCACCGCCCGCTGCGCGTCCAGCGACACCGCGAAATGAGCGAGGGGATCCTCGAAATGCGTATCGGCCCCGTGCTGGCTCACCAGTACCTGCGGCCGGAAGTCCGCCAGCAGTTCCGGCACCACCGCATGAAACGCCCGCAGCCACCCCGCGTCCCCCGTACCGGCCGGCAGCGCCACATTCACGGCACTGCCCTTACCCACCCCGGAGCCGGTCTCTTCCGGCCAGCCCGTCTGCGGGAAAAGCGTGCGCGGGTGCTCGTGCAGCGACACGGTCAAGACCCGCGGATCCTCCCAGAAGGCCGCCTGCACCCCGTCCCCGTGGTGCACATCCACATCGATGTACGCGACCCGCTCGGCACCCAGCTCCAGAAGCCGCGCGATCGCGATCGCCGGATCGTTGTAGATGCAGAACCCCGCCGCACCACCCGGCATGGCGTGGTGCAGCCCGCCCGCGAAGTTCACGGCATGCGCGGTGTCGCCGCGCCAAACCGCCTCGGCCGCCGCCACCGACTGCCCGGCGATCAGCGCCGACACCTCGTGCATCCCCGCGAAAGCGGGATCGTCCACCGTCCCGAGACCGTAGTTCTGGTCGGCGTGCTTCGGATCCACCGAGGCGGCGCGCACGGCGGCCACATAGTCCTCGCGGTGCACCAGCCGCAGCGTGGACTCCCCGACGGGCTTGGCCGCCACCACATCCACCGCACCGTCCAGCCCGAACGCCCGCACCAGCCCCATCGTCAGGACGAGTCTGACGGGATCCATCGGATGACTTTCCCCGAAGTCGTATCCCGTTACTGCGTCATCCCACATCAGCTGTGTGCGGCCGCTCATGCCCGCCACCGTATCGGGCAGGCTCCTCGCCGAACGACCTGGCGTACACGAGCGTCGCAAGCACCAACACCATCGGCACAAGCATCGCCCCCCGATAGCTCCAGGCGTCCCCGAGCGCCCCCACCAGCGGCGACCCCACCAGGAATCCCACGTAGTTGAAGACATTCAGCCGCGCGATGGCCGTATCACTCGCCCCCGGGAACATCCGCCCGGCAGCGGCGAACGTCTGCGGCACGATCACACACAACCCGAACCCCAGCAGTGTGAACCCGAGCATCCCGACCCACGCCCCATCGGCCACCGCCACCACACCGAACCCGGCAGCAGCCAGCACACTCCCGAACCGCACCACGGCCACAGCCCCGAACCGCCGCACCCCGAAGTCCCCGACGGCCCGCCCCAGCAACGTCGTCACCATGTATACGTTGTACGGAACGGTCGACAGCTGCTCCGAGCTCCCCAGCACGTCCTGCAGATACTTGGCACTCCAGTTGGAGACTGTCGAGTCCCCGATGTACGCGAAGCCCATCACCAGACAGAGCGGCATCAGCAACCTGAAGGAGACCGAGGCGGCCCCCTTCCCCTGCCCCTCCCCCGGGCCCTCCTCCACCAACGAACCGTCGACGTACCACCGGCTCCCGATGAACGCGACAGGCAGTAGCACGACAACCGCCGGCAGGTACGAAACCAGCAGCAACAGATCCCAGTGCGCCCCGGCCCACGCCATGGACGCCCCGGCGATCCCACCCAGGCTGTACGCGGCATGGAACCCGAGCATGATGGAACGCCCGTACGCCCGCTGAAGACTGACCCCCATCATGTTCATGGAGGCATCGAGCGCCCCGACGGCAGACCCGAACACAACGAGCGCCAGTGCCGCCTCCCACAACGCACTCCCGACCCCGACACCGAGCAGCGCGAGCAGCACGACAGGCTGCGCCCACCTCAGTACGACCCCGGGCCGCACCCGCGCGACCACCTTCTCGGTGACCACGCTGCCCGCCCCGGCCAGGATCGGCACCGCCGCCAGGAACACCGGCAACAGCCCGTCGGATATCCCGTACCGGTCCTGGATGGCGGGAATCCGCGTCACGAGCAGAGCAAAGGTGACTCCCTGCACGAAGAAGCTCAGCGCGAGGGAGGCCCTGCCGTGCCGCAAACGAGCATCTGTCATGGCCGCGAGCGTAGGGCCAGTCTCTACCCATGGGTAGATGGATCAGGCGAGCATTTCCCGCAGTTGACTCATGTCGGAGAAGTGCCCGGTCACCCCGGCGAGCCGGTCCGCCGGCATCATCGACGTAAAGCCGTACACATCCATCCCCGCGGCTCTGGCCGCCGCCGCTCCGAGCGGACTGTCCTCGATGACAACGCACCGCTCGGGAGGTACGCCCATCCGCTCGGCGGCGCGCAGGAACAGATCGGGCGCCGGCTTTCCCTGCCCCACATCCTCCGCGCTGAAGATCCACTCCTCCTCGAACCACTGGTCGAGCCCGGTCTTGCAGTGCCCGGCTCTGATCCGCTCATGGCGGCTGGAGGACACGACACAGTAGGCCACCCCGTCGGCGACAAGCTTCCCCAGCACATCGTCGACACCCGCCACCGGCTCCAACTCCTGCTGGAACGCAGCGACGACCCGCGAGTCAAGCGTCTCGTCGAAGTCCGCGGGCAGCTTCTCCCCGGTCCTCTCCTCGACTAGACCGTGCACCCGGTGCACGTCAGCCCCCATGTAGTCGCGAACACACTCCTGGTACGAGGTGGGGTGACCGAGCTCCGTGAGGTACTCGGCCAGGATCGTGTTGGAGATCGGCTCGCTGTCCACGAGCACACCGTCGTTGTCGAAGATGACCAGTTCGTAGCGCATGGTTCGAGCCTAGACGCTCAGAACGCAGGAAAGCCCCGTGCCACAAGGGCACGGGGCTTTCCCGTAAAAGGAGTCCGGCGGCGTCCTACTCTCCCACAGGGTCCCCCCTGCAGTA
>NZ_JBEOYU010000066.1:0-23291 GCF_040297265.1 Streptomyces sp. NPDC001832 | reverse complement strand
GGAACGTCGCACTCAGGGCCGGGCTGGCCCTTCCCGACGTGGCCTAGCCACCGACAGGAGAAGCCCCCCGGATTCATCCGGGGGGAGGAGTCACCGAAGCGATGCGCGAGACCGGCCCGGCCGGGTCGTCGCGCAGCTGCTGGCGTCCGTGCGGGAAGCGGCGGCGGTCGGCGTCTCGTTGCGTGAACTCGACGAGGTGGGCCGGGGGTCCTCCGCGAGGCGGGCGCCGGGTCACCGTTCCTGAACCACCGGCCGCATTTCGCCCCCACCCCGTTTCCCGGCGTGATCTGCGGTCGGCGCACGCCGAGCACACGGTGGCGATCACCGACGACGGTCCGCGCATCCTGACCGCGTTGTGATCTACGGTACTTGCCGGAACGTCATGGCCGCCCGCTCGGCTTCACGACCATGGCCGACCCTCCGCCCCGGCGCACCTTCTCCGCAGCCGCCAGCCACCGTCCGTCCGGCAACCGCTGCACACCTGTCGTCGCCCCGATCTCGGGATTCAGCTTGAAGACATGCCCCAGCGACTCCAGTTCCGCCCGCACGGGGCTGTTCCACAGCCCCGGTTCGAGCTCCGTCGTCGCCGAGTTGCGCTGGCTGGCGCGCGGCGCCGCGATGGCGTCGACCAGCGGCAGCCCCCGGTCGACCTTGCCGATGAGCGACTGCAGCACGCTCGTGATGATCGTGGCGCCACCCGGTGAGCCCAGGGCCAGCACCGGCTCACCGTGCTTCAGCACGATCGTCGGCGACATGGACGAACGCGGACGCTTGCCCGGACCCGGCAGATTCGGGTCGTGGACCGCAGGATTGGCAGGCGCGAAAGAGAAGTCCGTCAGCTCGTTGTTGAGCAGATACCCACGCCCCGGAACGGTGATGCCGCTGCCACCGGTCTGCTCGATCGAGAGGGTGTACGCGACGACGTTGCCCCACTTGTCGGCGGTCGTCAGATGTGTGGTGTTCTCCCCCTCGTACGTCGTCGGGGCGGCCGTGCCGTCGGCCTTGCAGTCGGCCGGGTGGCCGGGGTCTCCCGGCGCCAGCGGGCTGGTCAGCACCGCGTCGTCCCTGATCAGGCATTCCCGCGAGTCGGCGAACCGCTGGCTGAGCAGCCCCTGCACCGGTACGTCCTCGAACGCGGGGTCGCCGACCCATCGCCCACGATCCGCGAACGCGATCCGGCTCGCCTCGATGTAGCGGTGCAGAAACTGCGCCTCACTCGCCTTCGAAAGGTCCGTGGACTCAAGGATGTTGAGCGCCTCGCCGACGCTCGTACCGCCGGACGAGGAGGGTGCCATGCCGTACACATCGAGGCCGCGGTAGCCGACCTTCGTCGGAGCCTGCCGCAGCACCTGGTAGGACAGCAGGTCCTTGGCCGTGAGGTCGCCGGGACGCACGACCCGGGTGGCCTTCGGGTCCACGGGCGGGTTGCGTACGGTCCGTACGACGTCGTCGGCCAACTCGCCCTTGTACAACTCGTCGATACCCTTGCGGCCCACCTGTTCGTATGTACGCGCCAGGTCTGGGTTCTTGAAGACGGAGCCGACCACCGGTAGTTGACCACCCGGCAGGAAGAGCTTCCTGGTCGCCGGGAAGTCGGCGAACCTTGCCTGATTCCCCTCGGTCTGCGAGCGGAACGTGCTGTCGACGACGAAGCCGTCCCTGGCGAGCCGCTCGGCCGGCTTCAGCACCTGCCGCAGCGGTTTGCTGCCCCAGGCGTCGAGCGCGGTGTCCCAGGTGGCCGGGGTGCCGGGGGTGCCCACGCTCAGTCCGCTGGTGACAGCGTCGGCGAAGTCGAGCGGTTTACCTTTCTCCAGGAACAGCGAGGAGTTCGCGCTGCGCGGTGCGGTCTCCCGGCCGTCGATCGTCTGCACGGTGCGCTTCTTGGCGTCGTAGTAGACGAAGTAGCCGCCACCGCCGAGACCTGACGAGTAGGGCTCGGTGACACCGAGCGCCGCCGCGGTCGCCACCGCGGCGTCCACCGCGTTGCCGCCCTTGCGGAGCACCTCGATACCGGCGGCCGAGGCATCCGCGTCGACGCTGGCGACGGCACCTCCGTACCCCACCGCGACAGGCGACTTGGGGGGTGGCGCGGTCGGTGGTGCGGACGTGGACGGTGCTGCTGCCCCGATCGTGACGGCAGCGGCGAGAGCAACGGGCAACGACACATTCCGGGCCACGGAACGTCGCATGCGCACCTCCAGTGAAGGATCGTCCGCCGCAGGGTATCGCCGCTCCGTCCACCACGTCAGGACCGCCGGGAAACGGAGGCCGCACGCTGCGGGCGGCAGGGCTCACGCCCGGCGCAGCCGCCCCCGGCCCGCCGCGATCATGGCAGTGATCTCCCGCAGCCGGAGCGGCCGTGCCAGCAGCGCGACCGTGAGCAGGAGCACGACAGCCCCCGCCCCCACAGCGGCGAAGTCCCCGGACCCCTCGCAGGTTCGAGCGGCCAAGTACCCCAGCAGCCCGGCGGGCACGCAAGCCACCACCAGCCGGAGCTGCGCCCACAGCCCCGGCGAACGCAGCAGCGAGGGCCGGGCGGCATCGCTGCCGGAGACTCTGCGGTGCAGCACATACGCGGTGACGGCGAAGCCCGCGAACAGCGCCACCGAGTACGCCCCGGCCATCCCGGTCACGGCCCAGCGGACCGGCAGCAGCAGATACGCGGCAACGGAGAGTCCGGCGTTGAGCGCCGCGATCACCAGATTGAGGAAGAACGGGGTACGGGTGTCACTCATCGCGTAGTACGCGCGAGAGAGCACGTACTGCCCGGAGTAGGCGATCAGCCCCGGCGCGAAGGCCATCAACATCCCCGCCATCACCGCAATGTCCGCGTCCCCGGTGCGCCCGTATCCGTACACGGCCCCCATCACCCACGGTGCCAGCGCGAACAGCAGGGCCACCGCGGGCACCACGACCGCGGCCGAGGTGCGCAGCGCGTACGAGACATCGCGCCGCACACCGGTCAGGTCGTTGTCGGCCGCCGCCCGGCTCATCCGGGGCATCAACGCGGTGACGAGCGAGACGGTCACGATGCCGTGCGGCACCACCCACAGCTGAAAGGCGTAGCTGTACGCGGTGTAGCCCACGCCGCCCGGCACATGCTGTTCCACGGCGTGCTGACCTGTGGCGGTGGCGAGCCGGGTGACCACCCAGTAGGCGATCTGGTTGGTCAGCACGAGCATGACGAGCCAGCCGGCCGCGCGCAGCGGCCGGGTGAGTCCGCTTCCGCGCCAGTCGAACCGGGGCCGCCAGCGGAACTTCGCGGCGCGCAGCGCGGGCACCAGGGCGAGCGTCTGCACCGCGATCCCTGCGGTGGTCCCCCAGCCGAGCCACTGGGCCTGCGCGGAGGTCAACGTACCGTCGGATCCTGCCGCGACGGCCAGATAGATCCCGAACACGGCCATGATCACCACGTTGTTGAGGACCGGGGTCCACATCATCGCGCCGAACCGGCCGCGGGCATTGAGTACTTGACCGAGGAGGGTGAACAGTCCGTAGAAGAGGATCTGCGGCAGGCAGTAGCGGGCCAGTGCGATGGTGAGATCGGCCTGTTCGCCGTGGTAGTCGGGGGCGTAGACCGAGACGATCCACGGGGCGCCGACGACCGTGAGCGCGGTGAGGGCGAGGAGCCCGATCGTGCAGATGGTGAGCAGCCGGTCGGTGTACGCGGCTCCGCCGTCGGCATGGTTCCTGGCTGCCCGCACCAACTCCGGGACGAAGACGGCGTCGAGCATCATCTTCCACTGCAGCGCGTTGCTGGGACGGACCTCGCGGCGGTGGTCGGCGGAGGCGCCGGTCTGCCGCACTACTGACACTGCGTCCAGGACCAAGCCGGCCCAGGAGGTGTGGGCAGCAGATGGGCGACCGGGCGCCCCCCCGTTGCGGGAGAGCGCCCGGCCGGACTGAGTGGTTTACCGGACGTCGTAGGCGCGGGTGATGGCCTGGGTGACCGCGTTGCCGTTGGCGTCGGTGAAGGTGGCCTTCAGCGTGACCTGCTTGCCGGAGGCGCCGGTGTGGTCGAGGACGGCCGTCCACTTGCCGTCCTGCTGCTCGGTCGGCGCCTGGGTCCAGGTGGTGCCGCCGTCGTAGGAGTAGGACAGCGAGGCCGCCGTGATCGCGGCCGGGGTGTATCCGGCGTGGCCCTCGACCGACAGGCCGACCTTGATGCCGCTCTGCGCGGGCAGGGTGTTCATGCCGTCCACCGGAAGGTCATACGCCGGGAAGAGGATCGGCAGGCCGCGGGAGTAGACGTCCGGCTCCAGGTGGGAGCGGAAGCTCCAGGTGGTGGTGACAGCGCTGGAGCGCAGCCAGTTCTTATCCGAAGTGTCAATCTTGAACAGGTTCTGGGTGAGCTCGTATGCGGAGTCCTCGTCCGGCACCTTGAACGCGGCATACGGCCAGGCGCTGGTGGCGATCTGCTCACCGTTGCGCTTCAGCCTCAGGTTGCCGATGTCGCCGAAGGACCCACCGTAGGACCAGTGGTCGCCGGAGCTGTCGACCCAGAACGCGGTCTGGATGCCGATCAGGTTGCCCTGCCGCTCGGCGGCCAGCATCAGATTGCCGTCGGCGTCGCGCGGCGCGGCCGGCCGCAGGGGGCCGCCGTACCACTCCTCGGCGCTCCGCTGTCCGGCCTGGTAGGTGCGGTCCTGGTCGCCCATGAACGCGGCGAACGGGAAGCTGCTCATCGCGCCGTGGTACCAGGCGTCGTCGCCGGTCGTGTAGTAGGCGGTGCGGGTGGCGGGCACGTGAACCTGGCCGAACGGGCTCACGGGGATGAAAGTGTTGCTGCTCCAGGAAGGACGGAGGAACATCGCGTCGATGTAGTCGGCCTCCTTGCCCATGGAGTTCCACGTCTCGGTGACCTGGGCCAGCTTCGAGTCCTTCGGCTGGTAGACCTGGTCGGAGTGCAGCGGCCCCTCGGCCGGGAACGACACGTTGTAGACGTACGGCGAGCCGTCCTCGGAACCGGTCGCGCGCCAGGTGGGCCGGAACTCGAAGGTGCCCTTCTGGGCGCGCCCGTCCACGTCTGCGTAGAACTTCTGGACAGTGCTGCCGGCCATGAGCGATCCGTTCAGCAGCCAGGTGTCATCCCACGTGCGGGCGTAGCTGAACGTGGTGTTGCTCACCTTCGAGGGCCGGTCGGTGCGCAGACTCAGCTGATGCGCCTTGCGGGCGTCGAGGACGACGGTGGCGTTCTCGGTGATCCGCAGCTGCGGGTTCGCGAGGTAGCTGATCGATTCGGGCGCGTTGTCCGCGTCATACGTCGTCACGAAACTGCTGATGGCATATTCGCCCGGGCGCACGCGGTACATCTGCTCGGTCTCGCCCTGGTTGTTGCGGCGCTCGCCCTTGTCGGTGTCGAGGCTGACGACGTCCAGCGAGGACGTGTAGCCACTAGCGGGCTTGCCGTTGCGGTCGATGACCTTGACCCGGAGGGTGACCGTCTCCGGCTCGACGTAGAGCGTGACGGGCACGGAGACGTGCACATCACCGCTGGTGGCGAGGATTCGGCCCGTGACGGCGCCATACTGGGCGGCCTTCAGATGGGCGGTGGGGTCAACCCTCAGCGGCACCTGGCCGGTGGCCCCCGCGGGGACCGTCACCTTGCCCTCGTCCAGCTTGAGGACGCCGGATTTGATGTCGCTGCCGTCATTGCCGTGCACACCGCTGACCTTCAGGTTCAGAGTCAGGTCGCTGCTGCCGGTGTTGGTGAAGGGCACCTGCACGGTGTCACGGTCCGACGCGTCCTGCGGCCAGGCGTAGTTGCCGGCCTGGACGGCGGGCGCGGAGAGCGTCTTCTGGTTCACCGCGGCGAACACGTCAAGTACCCCACCACCGGTCTGGTCGGCGCCGGCGACCTTGCCGCTGGTGCGGGAGGAGGAGACCAGGGCGGCCTTGACCTGCTGCGCGGTCCAGTCCGGGTGCGCCTGGCGGACGACAGCCGCAGCGCCCGCGACATGCGGGGTGGCCATGGAGGTGCCCGACATCGACCGGTAGGCATAGACGCCGCGGCCGCCCGCACTGGCCGCCGAGATGCCGACGCCGGGGGCGGCGATCTCGGGCTTGAGGGTGTGGGTGACCGCTACGGGCCCCCGGCTGGAGAACCACGCGGTGCTGTCATCGCGGTCGACGGCACCGACGGTCAGCACGCCGGGCACACACCCGGGCGAGGAGACGGTCTCGATGCCCGACCCCATATTGCCGGCGGCGATGACGAACAGGGTGTGCGTGTTCTTCGACAGCTCCTGCGTGGCCTGGGCCATCGGGTCGGTGCAGTCGCCGACATCGGAGCTGCCGAGGCTCATGGAGACGACATCGGCCTTCTGGTCGACGGCCCACTGCATACCCGAGATGATCCAGGACGCCTGGCCGTAACCGTAGTCGCTGAGGACCTTGCCGATGAGCAGGTCCGTCCCGGGGGCGACGCCCTTCTTCTTGCCGTCACTGGCCGCTCCCGACCCGCCGACCGTGGACGCGGTGTGGGTGCCGTGCCCCTGCCGGTCGTTGACGCTCGGGGAGTCGGTGAAGTTCTTGGACGCGGCGACCCGGCCCGCCAGGTCCGGGTGCTCGGCGTCCACGCCCGTGTCCAGCACGGCGACCTTGGTGCCCTTGCCGTCGTAGCCGGCCGCCCAGGCCTCCGGCGCGTGCACCTGCACGGTGGACCGGTCCAGTGTGGTCTCGACCTTGCCGTCCAGCCACAGCTTCTTCAGGGTGGAGGCAGAGCGTGAGCGGCTGTTGGTGACGTCCTGCCAGAAGGTGGCGGCAGCGTCCTTGTCGGCCTTGAGTGCGACACCGCCCACAGCCGGGAGACTCAGACCACGCTCGGCCCCGCGAGGGGCCGCCGGCGCGCTGCCGGTAATGTTCACACCGTTCTGGTATGTGGCTATGAGCGGCAGCGTGTCGGTGTGTGTGTCGTCGTATCCCTGACGGATGAGCCCAGTGACATTGAACAGTTGCTCGTCGACCTTGCCCTCGGCGATCGCCTGGGAGGCCTCCTCCGGGTAGACGTAGAGGTCCTTACCCATCTGATAGGTTTGGGCCATCGGTTGAGTGCCGTCCTCGCGGGGCAGCACGGCCGCCGAGCTGCGGCCCGAGGCGTCCGTGGTCACCAGCACCTTGTCACCGGTGACGAGCGTGACCGTCACCTGCTTGCCGCTCTGGGCCTTGCTCTTTTCGCTGCCGATGACGGGTCTCTTCCCTGAGGCACCATCAGGCGGCGTATCCGCCGCCCCGGAAGGCGTGACCGCTGTGACAGCCAGGACGGCGGCGGTCGCTGCGCCTAAGGCTATACGCGTTATGGGACGCATGAGTCTCCCTACGTGACGCCGTGGACATGCCATGCTGCGGCCGCATCCTGGCAGACATACGGATCACGTAGGGATGCCGCGCGTGGCGGGTTTCCCGCGTGACGGGTTTCCGTCACGCGGTCAGGCGATCCTGGAGCAGGCGGACGCTTCGTCACCCATGCCGGTATGGGCGGCTGCGGCGAAGGCTTATCCACAGCTGTCCGAGGGCTCCGCCGAGCTCGCCGTCCGCCAAGGTGGTGAGCGGACGGGTTTCACCGCGTGAATGCTTGCCGGCTGTGCAGCCCGAGTTCGTCCCACCCACACGCTGACCGCCTCGTCTCCAAGAGTTCGCGACAGCGGCGTTCAGCTTGGGATCACCCAGCTCGGCGCCCAGGTCCCGGCGGCGTCGTGGCCGGCCATTGTGGCGGCGAGGTGGGCGCGGAGAGTGGCCAGCGCTGGGTGGAGGTTGTCGCGGTGCCAGAGGAGCGAGTGCGGGTAAACGGGCGTCGGGTCGGTCACCGGGATGCGGCGCAGGCCGTGACCGGTGGGCCAGACGAGGCGGGTCTGCGCGCCCATGAAGGTGGCCAGGGCCGGGGTGTCGGCGACGGTGTCGAGGAGCGCGTCGGAGCCGAAGTTGGGGCCGGTCGCCTCGATGGTGAGGCCAAACTCGGCGACGAGGTCGTCGTAGTAGGCGGCCCACTCGGTACCGGGGACGATGCCGGGCATCCAGATCCGGTGCCCGGCGAGCTGAGCGACGGTCACCGACCGGGCGCGCGACAGCGCGTGGGCGGGGCCGGTGAGGAGTTGGAGCGGCTCGTCGAGCACCTGGACGGACTCGACGTCCTCGGGAAGGGGCCGGCCGGGCATGGCGACGGCGCGGAAGGACGCGTCGATCGCACCGGACCGAATGGCGGCGACGGCCGTCTCGATGTCGAACAGCCACAGCACGTCGAGCTCGATCTCGGGGTGCGCGCGGTGGAAGTCGCGCATCAGGCCCGACGCCGCGCCGCGCGAGTTGATCACGTCGACGCGCAGCGGACGGCGGCCGGTGCGCACGGACGCGACCGCGCGCTCGGCGACGCGCACCAGCTCGCGCGCGTGGGGCAGGAACGCCTGCCCGTCGATGGTGAGCTCGGCGCCGCGCGCGGTGCGGGTGAACAGCCGCACGCCGAGGTTGCGCTCCAGCGCGGCGATGCGCTTGGAGACTGCCTGCTGGGTGACCGCCAGCTCGGCGGCGGCCACCTGGAACTGTCCCGCGTCGGCGGCGGCGACGAAGGTGCGGACGGTGTCGAGGTCCATCCCGATACCCTATGGGCACAACTGTTGGTTGTGACCGACGGCTCTGCGGTTGTTTGATCCCTGGGTCTGGTGCTCGCTTTGATACTTCCGATCGCGGATCGGTTGTGCGGGTGAGTGGCGAGGGGCGTCGGGCATGAGGAGCGGGCACCGGCTGGGACATCTGCTCGGGCATCGGCTGGGGCGGCGGTTCGGGTGGCTCTGGGGAGCGTACGGGACCAGCGCGCTCGGCACCTGGCTCGCCTTCGGCGCGTTCCCGCTGATCGCCATCCAGGTGCTGCACGCCGGACCGGCCGAGGTCGCCGCGCTCTCCTCCGTAGGGTCGGCGGTGGGCGCGGCCGTGGCGGTGCCGCTCGGCCCTTGGGTGGAGTTCCGCCGCAAGCAGCCCGTGCTGATCGCGATGGACCTGGTGCGGTTCGCGGCGCTGCTGACGATCCCCGCCGCGTTCGCGCTCGGCGTGCTCACCTTCCTTCAGCTCCTGCTGGTCTCGGTCGTCGTCGCGGCGGCCGACATCACCTTCCGCTCCGCCTCCGGCGCGTACCTGAAGACGCTGCTGCCGGCCGAGGACCTGCTTGTCGCCAACGCCCGGTTCGAGTCCACGGCCTGGACGACCTCGATCATCGGACCGCCGCTGGGCGGCGCGGCGATCGGGCTCCTCGGTCCGGTGGCAACGGTGGTCGCCGACGCGGTCAGCTACCTTCTCTCGGCCCTGGGCATCCGCGCGATGGGCGGGCACGAGCCGCGGCCCGAGCGCCGGGAGGCCGCGCGCATGCGGGCCGGGGACCTGCTCGACGGCTGGCGGTACATCCTCGCCGACGCGACGCTGCGTCCGCTGTTCTTCAACACAGCCTTGTTCAACGGCCTGGTGATGGCCGCCCAGCCACTGCTAGCCGTCCTGATGCTCGGCCGACTCGGGTTCGCACCGTGGCAGTACGGCCTCGCCTTCGCCGCGCCCGCGATCGGCGGGCTGCTCGGTTCGCGGCTGGCCCGACCGCTCGTCACCCGGTTCGGGCAGCACCACGTCCTGGTCGTGGCCGGAACGCTGCGCGCGATCTGGCCCGTCGGCCTGGCCTTCCTGGGGCCGGGCACCGAAGGGCTGCTGCTGGTCATCGGCGTCGAACTCGGGCTCATCTTCTGCTGTGGGGTCTTCAACCCGGTCTGCGCCACCTACCGCCTCGAGCACACCGCGACCGACCGGATCGCCCGCACACTGACCGCCTGGGCGGTGACGACCAAAGCCTCGACCGCGCTCCTGACGGCCGTCTGGGGCGTACTGGGCGGCCTGCTCGGCCCGCGTACAGCCATCGGCCTTGCCGGCGTGCTCCTGCTGGCGACCCCGCTACTGCTCCCCCGCCGTGCGGCAGCTCCTCTCTCCGAGCCGGAGCCGGCACCGAGCCGCGCCTGACGGGCCGCCACGGCCGTCGCCTCGGTGGCCGGGACCTCCACCAGATCGGCGACGTACTTCACTGCGGCCGACGGGCCGACGGGGCCTTTTCCAGCCATACCCCCACACGTCACGACCAGCTATCACGCCCACCCGGTCACCACCGTCTGCCGAACGTCGCCCTGTCGCACCTGGTGAACAGTCTCAAGGGCGTCTCCTCGCGCTACCTGCGCGCCGAGTTCACCGGCCGCGTAAACCGGGCCACCCTGCACGGACGCATCTGGTCCGGCTCCTACTTCGTTGGATCCTGCGCCGGCGCACCGCTCCAAGTAGTCAAGGACTACATCGAGAACCAGAAACGCCCCACCTGAACATGGCAGCATTCCGGAGCGACGCTGCGGCGCTCCGCGCCGCAGGGCTCAGGATCGGATTCCCTCCCCGCCTGAAGGCGGGGATTCCCTCCGAAGAAAGGGATGGCGCAGTGGAACAGCTTCATCTGGCCGCTGCTCATGCTCAACCCCGAGGAGAAATACACCGAGGTCGTCGACTCATACGCGTCCGGAGAGCTGACCGGCCACCCCGCCGTCACCCGCCACCCCTGCGGCACCGGAACGGCGTGGTACGCGAGCGCCCACCTCGGCGACGGCATCGCAGCCCTGCTCGACGACGCGCTGCGCGCCGCGGGCGTACGCCCCGTGCTCGACGTCCCCGGCGGAGTCGAAGCGACCATCCGCTGTGGCGCGGAGGCCACATACCTCTTCGTCCTCAACCACAACGACCACCACACGCGGACCCCACTGAGCGGCCCCTACGCGTTCGGCGGCACCGACCTGCTCACCGGGGCCTGTGGCCGCGACCACGTCGACCTCGGCCCGCTCGGCGCCGCCGTCCTGCGCATCGCCACCACCGATTCCCTGGGAGAGACCCACACGTGACCGGACACCGTCCCCTGAGTGCCCTCACCGCACTCCTCCTCGCCTGTGGCACCCTCGCCGTGCCGCAGACGGCCTCCGCCCACGGGCGCCCGATGCCACCACCGCCCTCGTACGCCGACGTCCTCGACCTGCACGGCACTCCCACCGCCGCCCTGCCCGGCGACGACGAGGACAACAACCCCGTCACCGTCTTCGCCGACCAGGGCGCCTGGCACGCCTACGCCCTGCCGAACACCGGTGACAAGGACGCGTACGGAGGCTTCTCCGGGCCCCTCTACATCGCACAGGAATACCCGTGGTGGCTCAGCAAGTCCTTCAGTCGTATCCGCCTCACCGAACACGGCCACCCCCTGGACCTGGCCGGGGGAGGCGAGCCCCGCTACACCTCGCTCCCAGGCCGGCTCCTCCACTCGTACGACCTCGGCCGTGGCCTGCGCCTGACCCTCGAACTCCGCTTCGCCACCGACCGCAGCGCCCTGGTGCGGGCCGAGGTCCGCAATACCGGCCCGGCGCCCCGCACCCTGGGCGCCGACTGGACGGGCAGCCTGCTGCGGCCCGCCGACCGTCCGATGCGCGACGCGCCCTCGCTGACCGCCACCGGCTGCGGTGTCGGCGTCGACTTCGCGAAGGTCCGCGAGACCTGGGACTACCTCACCGACGGCACGGAACGCTTCGAGGTCACGCACAAGGACGCCGTCCGCACGACGGTGGACGGCGACACGTACCGCACCGAGACCGCAAGACCGGTGACCCTCGCGCCGGGCCGCTCGCACAGCTTCGACTGGACCGAGTCCTACACCTTCACCGCCGCCGAGCGTGCGAAGGAGAAGACGAAGGTCCGTGACGTCCTCGCCCACCCCGATGCCGTCGTCTCCTCCTCCGACGCGCGCTGGCGGGGCTATGTCGCCGGGGTGACCCAGGGCGTGCCGACGGACCGGCGGCGCACGGCCGTGAAGTCGCTGGAGACGCTCGTCACCAACTGGCGTGGCGCGGCAGGGCAGATCAAACACGACGGGATCACACCGTCGATCTCCTACAAGTGGTTCACCGGTGGCATCTGGGCCTGGGACACCTGGAAGCAGGCCGTGGGCACGGCACGCTTCGCGCCCGACCTCGCCGAGTCGCAGATCCGCGCCGTGTTCGACTGGCAGGTGGACCCGGACTCCATAACCCGCCCGCAGGATGCAGGGATGGTCCCCGACGTCATCTTCTACAACGACCCCTCGCGCGGCGGCGGCAACTGGAACGAGCGCAACTCCAAGCCCCCACTGGCCGCCTGGGCAGTCTGGGAGGTGTACGCAAAGACCGGAGACAAGGCCTTCCTGCGCGAGATGTACCCGAAACTCGCCGCCTACCAAGCCTGGTGGTACCGCAACCGCGACCACGACCACAACGGGCTCGCCGAGTACGGCGCCACCGTGGACCCCGCCAACAACTCGCCCGAGGAGCGACGCCTTGCCGCGGCCTGGGAGAGCGGCATGGACAACGCGCCCCGCTTCGACGCCGCCCTCGGCACCGACATCATCGCCAACCACGCGGCCGACGGAACGCTCCTCGGCTACTCCCTCAACCAGGAGTCCGTCGACCTGAACTCCTATCTCGCCGCCGACCAGGGCTACTTGGCGCGCATCGCCGGCGCGATGGGCGGCGGCGCCGACGCCAAGCGGTGGAAGCAGCGGTCCGCCGCCACGTCCGCCGCCGTCAGCACGAAGATGTACAGCCCAGCGGACGGCTGGTTCCATGACACCGCGCTGGACACCGGCGCTCCGCTCACCGCCCGCGGACGCGGCATCGAAGGCGCGGTCCCGCTGTGGATCGGCGCAGCGTCCGAGACGCAGGCCCGTGCCGTGCGCGACAATCTGACGGACCCGAAGGAGTTCGCCACCACCGTCCCGTTCCCGACCGTGGCGAAGAGCTCCCCCTACTTCTCGCCGACCGCGTACTGGCGCGGCCCCGTCTGGCTCGACCAGGCCTACTTCGCCCTCGGCGGCCTGCGCCGCTACGGCTACGGCAAGGACGCGGACGCTCTGACGGACCAGCTTCTCACCCGAGCGTCGGGCCTCGCGCGCAACGGACCGATCATGGAGAACTACGACCCGACTACTGGCGGGCCGCTCAATTCGCCCAACTTCAGCTGGTCCGCGGCGCTGCTGCTGCCGATGCTGTCAGGAGAGGAGTAGTTCCGCGGCAGTAGGAGGCAGGCGGGCGCAGTTCGCCGCACACGCGGCGCCGCTTCTCGGGGACCGCTTCGCGACGGTCCCCGGCTACGGCGCTTCCGGCAGCAGCGTTCCTGGTTCGGCCGGTGCGACTTCCACGGCCTTCGTCTTCGGGCTGCGCCGCTCCTGCTTGGCCACCCAGGTCGCGAACCAGGAGAGCAGCATGCACATCCCGATATAGATCGGCGAGATAACCATCACCACAGGGATGAAGGGGAGATCGTAGTCGAGGTTGGACGCGATGAGCTTGCCCGCGTGGAGGAACTCCTCGTAGGTGATCAGATAGCCGAGCGAGGTGTCCTTCAGCGCCACCACCAGCTGGCTGATGATCGTGGGCAGCATGGCACGCACCGCCTGCGGGGCCAGTACGAACGTGGTGACCTGCGTCTTGCGCATCCCCAGGGCGTACGCGGCCTCGCGCTGGCCGCGCTCCACCGAGTTGATCCCGGTACGGAACACCTCGGCGAGCACCGAACCGTTGTACAGGGTCAGACCGGTGACCAGCGCGGGCAGCGGCTGCACCTTCAACGCCACGAAGATGAAGAAGATCATCACCAGTACGGGCATGGCCCTGAAGAACTCGACCAGCAGCGTCGAGAGCCAGCGCACGACCCGGTGGTCGGAGAGCCGACCGACGGCGAGCACCGCCCCGAGTGTGAGGGAGAGCACCGCGGCGATCCCGAACGCCTTGAGCGTGTTGGCCAGTCCGCGCAGGAGGAGTTCCTGAATGCCCTTGTACGTGAAGGGTGTCCATTTGACGCTGGTGAACTGCTCGGTGTCGAAGAGCAGATGGATGACCCAGGCGACCAGGGCGAGGATCAGGGCCGTCGAGACGATTCCGTACAAGCGATGGCGTTTGCGGGTGACCGGGCCAGGGATGTCGTAGAGCGCGGTGGGGGACGGCGCGGTGCGGATGGTCATCGGGCGACTCCCCAGCGCTTCTCCAGCACGGTGAAGAGCGCACTGATGGACAGGGTGATGATCAGGTAGCCGACGGCGATCCAGACGAAAGTCCAGATGATGCTGTAGCCCAGCTCGTTGAGCGTCTTGTAGGTGCCGAGCAGCTCGGTGACGCTGAACGCCCCGGCGATCGCCGAGTTCTTGGCGAGGGCGATCAGTGTGGAGCCGATCGGCGGGATCACCGAACGGAACGCCTGCGGCAGCACGATGGTGCTCAGCGTCTGACCGAACGTCATGCCGAGGCTGCGGGCCGCCTCGCCCTGCCCCCTCGGCACGGTGTTGATGCCGGAGCGCAGCACCTCGCAGATGAACGCGGAGGTGTAGCAGCCGAGCGCGAGGACCGCGAAGACCTGGAAGGGAAGTACCAGGCCGAAACGCGGCAGTCCGAGCAGGACGGCGAAGAAGAGCAGCGTCAGCGGGGTGTTGCGCAGCACCGTCACCCAGACCGTGCCGAGCGCCCGGAGCGAGCCGACCGGCGCCACCCGGAAGGAGGCCATGACGAAGCCGAGGAGCAGGGCCAGGACCGAGGAGTAGACGGTCAGCTCGACCGTGCCGAGGAAGCCCTTGCCGTAGAGCGAGAAGTTCTCTGTGAGTACGTCCATGGCCGGCCCGACCTCTCAGCTCGCCGGGTAGCGGTCGATGGGCGGCGGAGTCGGTGCGGGCGCACCGGACAGACCGAGGGTGGCCTCGAACGCCTTCTTCCAGTTGCCGTTCTTCTCGTTCGCCTCCAGGGCGTCGTCGAGGGCGAACCGCAACGCGTTGTCGCTGCGCGGAACGCCGATGCCGTACGGCTCCTCGGAGAACGGCTTGCCCACCACCTTCAGCGCCTTGGGCGCCTTGGCGGCGAAGCCCAGCAGGATCGCGTCGTCGGTGGTGACGGCGTCGACCTGGTACGTCAGCAGGTTGTCGACGCAGATCGCGTATGTGTCGTAGGCGACCAGGATCGCCTTCGGGTAGTCGGCGGCGATGCGCTGGTACGGGGTCGAGCCGGCCGCCGAGCAGACCGTCCGGCCGGCCAGGTCCTGCGGGCCGTTGATGTCGTGCTCGTCGGTGCGGACGAGCAGCGACTGCCCGGCCATGAAGTAGGGCCCGGCGAAGCCGACGAGCTTCTTCCGCATGTCGTTGATGGTGTAGGTGCCGACGTAGTAGTCGATCTGGCCGTTCTGAAGCGCCGTCTCGCGGTTGGCGGAGGCGATGGTCTTGAAGCGGATCGTCTTCGGGGCGAAGCCGAGCGAGGCCGACATCATCCCGGCGATCTCGATGTCGAAGCCGGAGTAGACACCGGTGGCCGGGTCCTTCTCGCCCAGATAGGGCTGGTCCTCCTTGGCTCCGACCCGGAGGTATCCGCGCTTCTTCGCCTTCTTCCAGGTCGGTGATTCGGGCAGCCGGAAGCTGGTGTCGACTTCGTACACGGGCAGCTGCTCGGGCTTCGGGCCCTTCACCGGCGGACTGCCCTCCTTGCCGCAACCGGCGGCGAGCACGGCCAGCAGAAGACCGGCGCAGGCGGCCAGAACTCTTCTCGTACGCAACGCGCTGCTCCCCGTCAGTGCTTGAGGATCTTGGACAGGAAGTCCTTGGCGCGGTCACTCTCCGGAGCGGTGAAGAACGCCTCGGGAGTGCGGTCCTCGACGACGCGGCCGTCGGCCATGAAGACCACGCGGTTGGCGGCGGAGCGGGCGAAGCCCATCTCGTGTGTGACGACGACCATGGTCATGCCGTCCCGGGCGAGCTGCTGCATGACCTCGAGCACCTCGTTGATCATCTCCGGGTCGAGTGCCGAGGTGGGCTCGTCGAAGAGCAGCGCCTTGGGATCCATGGCGAGGGCGCGCGCGATGGCCACCCGCTGCTGCTGGCCACCGGAGAGCTGGGCGGGGAACTTGTCGGCCTGCGAGGCGAGACCGACCCGCTCCAGCAGCTCGCGGGAGCGCCGGTCGGCCTCGTCCTTCTTCCGCTTGCGGACCTTGAGCTGGGCGAGCGAGACATTGGCCAGCACAGTCTTGTGCGCGAACAGGTTGAACGACTGGAAGACCATGCCCACTTCAGCCCGGAGCTGGGCCAGTCCCTTCCCCTCCTCGGGAAGAGGCCTGCCGTCGATCACGATGTGACCTGACTCGATCGTCTCCAGCCGGTTGATGGTGCGGCAGAGCGTTGATTTACCGGAGCCGGAGGGACCGATGACCACCACCACCTCCCCGCGACCGACGGTGAGGTTGATGTCCCACAGTACGTGCAACTGTCCATAGAACTTGTTGACGTCCCGCAGCTCGATCAACGGATTGACGGCCATACGCTGCCCCACCCACTTGTCGCTATGTCGAGGTCAGCCGCAAACTATCCAGCCCAAAAATGGACTTAACATCCGACACGCACAAATGAGACATAAGGCGTTTTATGTGGTCCGGCGAAGGCTCTACCCCTCGGCCGACTCCGCGTAGACCTGCGAGAGCTCGGGGCTGCCCGCCATCGCCCAGTCCAGCCCGGCCTCGACCACATCGATCTCCCGCCCCGAGGCAAGCCGGACCAATGGCTGCCCGCTCGGCCAGATGTTCCAGACCGCACCGGGGACGTTGCGCACCAGGACCGTGCCCAGGTACAGCCCCGCGTCGTTGCCCAGCCAGGGCAGTTCCTCGGGGTCGTCGCGCCAGCGCGGCGGCAGCTGGTCGAGAGCCGCCAACGAGGCCGGGCTGTCGTCGAGTTCGAGCCCCCGCTGCCCCGCCCGGACACGCAGCAGCTCGCACTCGGCGAGGAGCTCGGCCACGCCCTCGGGATCAGCCGTGACGGCGGCTGAGAGCCCCGCCCCTCGCGTACCGTCGTGACGCTTACGCCAAGTGCCCAGGAAGGGGATGTTCATACCACTCAGGGTCGCATCCCTGGCGTGATACGCACCACAGGGCGCGCGGCCTGTCGTTCGGCTGATGAACCGGACGCGAGCACCCCGGCCGCGCGCACCGCCCGCAACCGCCCGGGCAACACAGTCTCGGTCCCCCTTCCCGGCCGCCGGACGCGGCCGGGCGGAGTTCCGCACGCCGCACCAGGCGTCCCGAAACGTGCCGGTGACCCAGTGCTCCGGTCATCCGGCGGAAAATTGGTGGAAGCGAGGACATCCGAGCTGGTAGCTTCGCGATCATGTCCAGCCCCGAGTCCGACAGAGACTAGCCACTGGTCCGCCGGTGGCTGATCCGCTGTCGAGGTGATCCCGCACGGCCGAGTACCGGTCGTGAAATCGCTGTCGCCTGGCTGCCGCCGCAGGACCACCGCAGTGTGGGCCGCGTCTTCCCTTTATGCGCTCGTGCGCAGATTCTCCGGCTCCGGCGCCTACCGAGCTGTCGACTCCCGTCCATGAAGACCCCGGATGTTCTTCCGTGTTGCCACTCGTCATGACGGGTGGGCGCGGTCCACACCCCCTGCCTGGTCCATCCATCAGCCGTCCATGGGGTTCCTTCATGCCATTTGCTGTCTACGCGCTCGGGCTCGCCGTCTTCGCCCAGGGCACATCCGAATTCATGCTGTCCGGTCTGGTCTCGGACATCGCCGCCGACCTCCACGTATCCATTCCGGCCGCGGGGCTGCTCACCTCGGCCTTCGCGATCGGGATGGTCGTCGGGGCGCCGTTGATGGCGCTCTTCAGCCGGAACTGGCCGCGCCGCGGTGCCCTGTTGTTCTTCCTCGGTGCCTTCGGCGCCGTCCATGTCATCGGCGCACTCACCCCCAGCTACGGGGTGCTTCTCGCGACGCGGGTCGTCGGGGCGCTGGCGAATGCCGGTTTCTGGGCCGTGGCCCTGGTGACCGCGGTCTCCATGGTCGGCCCCGAGGCCCGGGCGCGCGCCACGTCCGTGGTGGTCGGGGGCGTCACCATCGCCTGTGTGGCCGGGGTGCCCGCCGGTGCGGCGCTGGGCGGGCACTGGGGGTGGAGGTCGGCATTCTGGGCTGTGGCCCTTGTCTCCGTACCGGCTGTCGTCGTGATCGCCAGGACGATTCCGGGGGCACGGCCGGAGTCCACCCCCGCACCCGCACGCGACGAGCTGAGGGCCCTGGCCCGTCCACGACTGCTGCTGACCCTGATGACGAGCGCCCTCGTGCAAGGGGCGACGTTCTGCGCGTTCTCCTACTTCGAGCCGCTCGCAACCCATGTCACCGGACTCGGTGCCGCCTGGGTACCCGCTCTGCTCGCGCTGTTCGGCCTGGGCTCGTTCGTCGGGGTCACCGTCGCGGGCCGGCTCGTCGACGCACGGCCCCTCGCCCTCACCACGGCCGGCCTCGTCTCGCTCGCCGTCGGCTGGACCGGGTTCGCGCTGAGCGCGGAAAGCCCGTTCGCCACGATCATGCTCGTCTTCGTCCAGGGGATGCTCGCCTTCGGCACCGGGACGGCGCTGATCTCGTGGGTGTTCCGGCTGGCGGCCGACGCACCGACCCTGGCCGGCTCGTTCGCCACGTCCGCGTTCAATGTGGGCGGCGCGCTCGGCCCCTGGTTCGGCGGTCTCGCGATCGACGCGGGGTTCGGCTTCCGTGCCCCGCTGTGGGTGAGCGCACTCCTGATGGTCCTGGCACTGGGCACCGCCGGGGCGGCACTTGAGATGCGCCGGGCCGCCGACCGGAGCCGCGACGGAATTCCTGTGGTCTGACCGGCCGTGGATGATGCCCCGCCCGGCGCTGAACGGGCGGGGCTGTCCTGGTCACAGCAAGCAGCCAGCAAGCGGGATAAGGACATCGACCACCGTATCGGCGACCACTGACAACGACGGCCGGCGTTCGAGGCGTCAGAGGTCGAGGTCCACGACCACCGGGGCGTGGTCCGACGCGCCCTTGCCCTTGCGCTCCTCGCGGTCCACATAGCTGTCCTTGACCGCCGCGGCAAAGGGCGCGTTGCCGTAGACGAGGTCGATCCGCATGCCCTTGTTCTTCGGGAAGCGCAGCTCCCGGTAGTCCCAGAAGGTGTAGGGGCGGTCGTACTTGAGCGGGCGCGGCATGACGTCGGACAGCCCCTCCTGGCGCAGTGCGGCGAGGGCGGCGCGCTCGGCGGGGGTGACGTGGGTCGCGCCCTCGAACAGCGCCGGATCCCAGACGTCCTCGTCGGTCGGGGCCACGTTGAAGTCGCCCAGGACCGCGAAGGGCTGCGAGCCCGCGGCGTCCGCGGCAACGGCCTTCTGCAGGGCCTCGAACCAGCGCAGCTTGTACGCGTAGTGCGCGTGCTCGATCTCGCGGCCGTTGGGCACGTACACCGACCAGACGCGGACCGGGCCACAGGTCGCGGAGATCGCCCGGGGCTCCTGCACCCCCTCGTACTCGGGACCTTCGGGCAGTCCCTGGACGACATCGGACAGGCCGGCCCGGGAGACCAGCGCGACGCCGTTCCACCGGCCGGTGGCGTTGACGGCGGACTCGTAGCCGAGTTCGCGGAGCTCGTCCGCCGGGAACTGTTCGGCTGTGCACTTGGTCTCCTGGATGCACACCACATCCGTGCCGGTGCTCTCCAGCCAGGCCAGCAGCCTCGGGAGCCGAGCGGTGATCGAATTGACGTTCCAGGTGGCGATGCGCATGTACGTAAACCTAGCGGCTCCCACCGACAGTCGCCGGATCGGCGGTCACAGGACGGTCGAATCCCCAGGGGTCAGCCGGCCGTGGTCGGTGCCGCCGAGGCTGCCGATCTGGGTGTCGTAGATCGGGCGGGCGAGATCCGTGAGCAGGGCGTCGTGGATGTCGATGGCGCGGCGTGGTTCGACCTCGCGGACGTAGTCGATGACCTCGGAGATCTTGTTCCAGGGCGCCATCACCGGGAGCATCAGCGTGTCGACCGGCTGCTCGGGGACGGTGAGCGCGTCGCCCGGGTGGAAGAGCGAGCCGTCCACCAGGAAGCCGATGTTGGTGATCCGCGGAATGTCCGGGTGGATCACCGCGTGCAGCTCGCCGTGCACCTGTACGTCGAAGCCCGCCGCGGAGAAGGTGTCGCCGTGGCCGACGGTGTGGACACGGCCCGGGAAGGCCGCGGAGAGCTGGTCGGCGACGGCGCGCAGGGTCCAGATCTCGGCGGCCGGGTTGGCCTCCATGCCTGCGCGCAGCCGCCCCTCGTTGAAATGGTCGAGGTGCTCGTGCGTCACCAGCAACGCGTCGGCGCCGACGGCGGCGTCCTGCTCCGAGAAGCCGCCCGGGTCGATGACGAGCGTCCGCCCGTCCTTCTCCAGACGGATGCAGGAGTGCGTCTTCTTGGTCAGTGTCAGGTGCACGGGGTTCACGGCGTTCATGAGCCCCATCCTGCTACGGGCGGGGCGTCGTTTCTTCCTGAATCACGGTCTGGGCGATCGAGAAGGCGGCGCTCGCGGCCGGTACGCCGCAGTACACGGCGGTCTGCATCAGCACCTCCTTGATCTCGGCCGGGGTGAGACCGTTGCGCAATGCGGCCCTGACATGGGCGGCCAGGCTCTCCGGACGGCCGGAGGCGACCAGCGCGGTGAGCGTGACACAGCTGCGGGTGCGGCGGTCCAGGCCCTCCCGGGCCCAGACCTCTCCCCAGGCATAGCGCGTGACCAGTTCCTGGAAGTCGTCGGTGAAGTCGTCGGAGGCGGCCATGGTCCGTTCCACATGGGTGTCGCCCAGCACCTCGCGGCGTATCTTCATGCCGGGTTCGTACGGGTCGGCGCGTCCGGTGGTCCCGGTCTCGGGCTGCGGTGGGGCGGCGGTGATCTCCGCGACGGGCAGCACAGGGGCAGAGAGCTGCGGGCCGTGGGGCGGGACGGGGATGGCGGCGAGGGTGTCCTGCCAGGCCGTGGAGAAGTGGGTGAGGAGCAGATCGGTGACGGCTCCGGGCTGCTCGACCGGGGCGAGGTGGGAGGCGCCGGGGACAAGGGCGAGCCGGGCGTCCGGTATGCCCGCGACCAGGGTGCGGGCGTCGCCCGGTCCGGTGACCCGGTCCTCGGCGCCGACCAGGACGAGGGTCGGCGCGGTAATGCGGCCGAGTTCGCCGCGGATGTCGAAGGCGGCGAGGGCTTCGCAGGCGGCGATGTAGCAGCCGGGATCGGTGGCGCGGACCATCTGGACAGCCCAATCGACGATGGCGGGCTGCGCGGCGGCGAAGCCGGGGGTGAACCAGCGCTCCGGTGCGGTGCGGGCCATCGGCTCCAGGCCATTGGTACGGACCACCACCCCGCGCTGGCGGAACTCGTCGGCGCTGCCGAACCGGGGCGAGGCGGCGACCAGGGCCAGCGACGCGACCCGGTGCGGATGGCGCAGCGCGAGGTCGGCGCCGATCGCGCCGCCGATGGAGCAGCCCGCGTACCCGAAGCGCTGGACGCCGAGGCCGTCGAGGGTGGCGAGCAGCCGGTCGGAGAGTTCACTGACGGCTGTCGCGGGGTGGGCGGGAGCGCCGCCGTGGCCGGGGAGGTCGAAGCGGAAGACTCTCCAGTGCTGGGTGAGCTCCGGTATCTGCCGGTCCCACATGTGCCATGTGGTACCGAGGAAGGGACCCAGCACAAGGACCGGTGCGTCTTCTGGCCCGTCAAAGCGGTATTGCAGGGTGTTCGGTGGTGTCTCGCTCACCCGTCTGACCCTCTCATCTCTCACGGGATCTCACATGACCGGGTCGAACCTAGCGGTTTTTGTTCCTCTCGCTACGACAGGTGCGGCACTGTCGGAACCCCCGAAGGTCCGGGTACGAGTTCGCCGGCGTGTACTCGTGACCGTGGCGACAGCGGGTCCTACGAGCGCTTTCGACCTCCATGGCGGGCGCTGGTTCACAGGAGATGCTGGCGCGCGTGACCCCGCTGTGTCGTGTCGTCTACACCCGTGGCGGGTTGCCCGCGGACGTCCTGTCGCAGGTGAACAGCGATCGCAGGCGACCAGCCAGGCGGCGGCACCGAGAGCCGGTACTGCCGAGCCATTGGCTTCTATGGATCGATGAGCCGGGCGGCACGGTGCTGCACGACGCGTGCAGCACCGTTCGTGCGTTCTGAGCAGTACATCGTTCCTCTGGAGGGAAAGCCGCTGGCGGGAATTCCGTACGAGCTTTCGGGTCGTCTGTCCCGGCCGCCGTCTTGTGGGCCATACGGGTCATCGAGTGCCGCCGTTCGATGGATGGCGGCGGTCAGGTCCGATGCGGCTGTCGCTCGGCTGGGACACCTTCCTTGCGGGCGTACCGGGGGTACGCCCCGGTACGAAGAGGAACCCGGTGTCGTGCGGGCTCCGAACCGCTTGCCCCTAGTTCACCCGGGTGGTTGCAGGAAGGACCCTCGACATGTCTGATCCCGTTGCCCTCATCACGGGCGCGCTTACCGGCATCGGCCGCGCCACCGCCTTCGCTTACGCCCGTCAAGGCGTGAACCTTGTGGTCTCCGGCCGCCACGAGGACGTGGGCGAGCAGCTTGTCGGGGAGCTGGCCGAACTCGGCGCCCCGGTCGAGTTCGTGCGTGCCGACGTCCGCTCCGAAGTCGATGTGAAGGACCTCGTCGACCGTGCGGTGGCGCGGTTCGGGCGGATCGATGTCGCCTTCAACAACGCCGGCACCGAGGGAACACCCGCCCCGGTCACCGAGGTGACCGACGAGGCTTACCAGGCCACCTTCGACACCAACGTCAAGGGAACGCTGCTGTGCCTGAAGCATGAGTTCCGGGTCATGAGGGAACAGGGCGGCGGCAGCATTGTCAACGTCAGCTCCAACTTCGGCCTGATGGGTTATCCCGGGGCGACCTTGTACGTCGGGAGCAAGCACGCCGTCGTCGGCATCACCAAGGCGGCCGCACTCGAAGGGGCCGCTCACGGCATCCGGGTCAACGCGGTCGCGCCCGGCTACACCCGGACTGCTATGTACGAGCGGTTCACCGGCGACGACACGGCTCGTGCCGCGGTCGATTCGGTACTGCCCATGCACCGGGCGGGTACCCCGGAGGAGATCGCCGAGGCCGTCCAGTTCCTGGGTTCGGACAGGGCGAGCTACATCACCGGGCACATCCTCGTGGCCGACGGTGGCCTCATGGCGGGCGGCCCCCTGTTCCCGAGCTCGTGAATCGCGAGGTCGGCGCAGGCCGTGTCGGCCTCGGCGGCGGCGCCTGCTGACCCAATCACTAACCTGCCGCCCGCCAGACACCCTCAACCTCTCCCACGGCTATGGCGTGGAAAGACACCTCATGCGGCTAAGCCTCGATCCACCGAGTGACCCGCGTCCTGTGGATAAGGAATCAAGAAGAGGTGCCTGCTGACCTGCGATGATGGGAGTTCTGACGCTTCC
>NZ_JBEOYU010000065.1:0-27713 GCF_040297265.1 Streptomyces sp. NPDC001832 | reverse complement strand
GGGCGAGGCCCACCCCACCCGCACAAATCATTCGCCCACCCCTCCCGCACATCTCAGCGACTGTCGGGTGGCCTCCGATCCGCCCGATCAGAGGTCACCCGAACGCCTCTCAGGCCGATGCGGGCGCCGTCAGACGGCCGTCGTCCATCGTGACCGTACGGTCCACCCGGTCCAGATGGGCCCTGTCGTGGGTGACCATCACCGTCGCCGTCGACCGCTGCCGGGTCAGCGTGACCAGCAGCTCGAGAACCGCCGCACCCCGCTCGTGGTCGAGTGCGCTGGTCGGTTCGTCGACGAGCAGGACCGCCGGGTCGTTCATCAGGGCTCGTGCGATGTTGATCCGCTGACGCTGTCCGCCCGACAGCTGGTGGGGCCTGCGGTCGGCCTTGTCCGCGAGGCCGACCGCGTCCAGCAGCTCCAGCGCCCGGCCGCGGGCTCCGCGCACGGCGCCGCCCGACAGATGAGTCATGACCTGGAGCTGTTCGGCCGCGGTGAGCGACGGCAGCAGATTGGGCTGCTGGAAGACGATGCCAATGCGCTCACGACGCAGCACCGCCTTCTCCGCACGGCCAAGGCCCGCGGTGTCCGTACCGGCGACGACGACCCGTCCCTCGTCCGGCGTGACCAGGGTGGCGGCCACCGCCAGAAGGCTGGACTTGCCGGAACCGGACGGCCCGACGACCGCGGTTAGCGAACCCGCGGGCACATCCAGCGAGACTCGGTCCAGGGCGGTGAGCCGGCCGTCGCCGTCGGGGTAGGTGAGGGTGACATCGGCAAGGGCGAGGGTCATCGGGCACTCCCGAGTGCGGTGAGCGGGTCGACGGCGGTGATCCGCCGGATGGACAGGGCCGCCCCGACGGCACCGAGGACGATCATCACGGCCGCCGGGACCAGGACGGTCGCCGCATCGAGGACGAACGGCACGGCCCCGCCGCTGACCAGCGCACCGATGCCGGAAGCGAGCGCGGTGCCCACCCCCGTACCGATGGCGAGCATCACGACGGCCTGCCCGAGTGCGTCGCGCAGCAGATACGGGGTGGAGGCGCCGAGCGCCTTGAGGACGGCGACATCGCCACTGCGCTGAATCGTCCAGACGGTGAAGAAGGCGCCGATGACCAGGGCGGAGATGGCGTAGAGGAAGCCGCGCATCATCTGGAGCGAGCTGTTCTCGGCCTGGTAGGAGCCGATGGCGGTAAGGGAGTCCTCGCGGGAGAGCGTGCTGGTTCCCACCGCTGCGTCACCCGCGGCGAGGTCGGCGCCGTCGGTGGTGGTCAGGGCGATCACCGTGGCGTGCTGAGCCGAGCCGGAGCCATCGGCCCCGAATCGCTGCCAGTCGTCGAGCGAGGTCCACACGACCGGGGTGTGGCTGTACGAGGCATCGCCCTCGACCGCCGCGACGGTGACGTCGGTGCTGCCGATTCGCAGCCGGTCTCCCGTCCCGGCGCCCAGGTCGTCGGCGGCCTGTTCGGACAACACCACCTTCCCCGTGGCGACCGACGCCCCGCCGTCGGGCGCCAGACCCCCGTCCGGCTCGACGCCGAACGCCGACACCGCGGCCGTGTGCTTCCCGTCGGCGGCGGTGGCGTTGAGGGTACGGATACCGAGCGGCTCCGCGGCGCTCACGCCGGGCTGCTTCGCCCAGCTGCGCCAGGCACTCTCCTCCACGGTCGAATTGGTGAAGGACACCGACTGGCCGTCGGGCGGGGCGGCGAACGCGAGGTGGTCGGCGTTCAGCCCCGTGACGGCCGAGGTGTTCTCCCGGGCCAGACCGGCCGTAAGACCGGACAGCAAGCCCACGAGCAGCGTGATCAGCACCACGACCGTGCCCATGAGCGCGAACCGGCCCTTGGCGAACCGGAGATCTCTCCATGCGACGAACATGCTTCCAGCCTCGGTGCACAGGCCCCCGGAAACATCGCTCGGCGGTGGGGCCTCGCATCAACCTTTCGATTGACCGGCCACTGGCGCCCTACGTCTACCCTGGACGAATCATGGATTCCCCTGCCCACCCCCCGGTCGCCGCCGCGCTGCGGATGTGTCTGCACGCGCTGCTGGTGGGGCTGCTCGCGCTCGCGGCGGTACGGGCCGTCAGTGCCGACGCACCGCACGCCACCGCCGTCGTCGTGGTCAGCTGTGTGATGGCCGGCGTGTACGCGGCGGGCGCGCTCGCCGCCGCCGTACAACCGCACAACCGCGCGGCCGCCCTGTGGCTGGCGCTGCTCGGCGCCGTCTGGCTGGTACTGCTCGTCCTGTCGCCCGACGCCCTCTGGGTGGCCTTCCCCCTCTACTTCCTGCAACTGCATCTGCTGCCGACGCGCTGGTCCCTGCCGACCGTCGCCGTCACCGCGGCGGCCGGCATCGCAAGCTTCGTGCTGCACGGCCAGGCCATCAATCCTGGCGCATTCATCGGCCCGGTGCTCGGTGCGGCGGTCGCGGTCGCGACGGTCCTCGGATACGAGGCGCTGTTCCGGGAGAGCGAACGGCGCCGCGAGCTCATCGACGAGCTGGTGTCGACCCGGGCGGAGCTGGCCGAGGCGGAACGCACTGCGGGCACCCTCGCCGAACGTGAGCGGCTGGCCCGCGAGATCCACGACACGCTGGCGCAGGGCCTGTCCAGCATCCAGCTGCTGCTGCGCGCCGCCGAACGCACGCTGCCCGCCGACGACCCTGCCACCGCGCATGTCCGCCGGGCCCGCGAGGCCGCGCAGGACAATCTCGCCGAGGCCCGCCGCTTCGTCCGCGCCCTGTCGCCACCCGACCTGGAGAACGGCTCCCTGGCAGCCGCCCTGGAGCGTCTCTCGTCCCGCACCACGACCCCCGGCCTCACGGTGCAGTTCGCGATCAGCGGCACTCCGGTGGAGCTGCCCACCCCCTACGAGGTGGCGCTGCTGCGTACCGCCCAGTCGGCACTGGCCAATACGGTGCAGCACGCCGGGGCCCGGCGCGGCGAGATCACTCTCAGCTTCATGGACACGTCCGTGTCACTGGACGTCGTCGACGACGGTCGCGGTTTCACCCCGGGGCGCGGACCGGTCGCGGCCGACACCGGCACCGGCGGCTTCGGACTGCCCGCGATGCGTTCCCGGGCCCGTTCGCTGGGCGGCACGCTCAGTGTCGAATCGGCGCCCGGTCAGGGCACGGCCGTGGCCCTCACCCTTCCGCTTCCGCTCTCCGACGGCCGACCAGGAGAGGACGCCGCATGACCACCCCCATCAGGCTGCTGCTCGCCGACGACCACCCGGTGGTACGGGCGGGACTGCGGGCCGTGCTCGACGCCGAACCCGACTTCCACGTCGTCGCGGACGTGGCCACCGCCGAGCGGGCCGTCACGCTCGCCGCGACCGGCGAGTTCGACGTCGTCCTCATGGACCTTCAGTTCGGTGCGGGCATGCACGGCTCGCAGGCCACCGCGGCGATCACGGCGGAGGCGGGCGCGCCCAGGGTGCTGATCCTCACCACCTACGACTCGGACGCCGACATCCTGGCCGCGGTCGAAGCGGGCGCCGCCGGCTATCTACTGAAGGACGCCCCGCCCGAGGAGCTGGCGGCGGCGGTACGCACGGCTGCGGCCGGCCGGTCCGCACTCGCCCCGGCCGTAGCCCACCGGCTGATGGACCGCATGCGGACCCCGGCCGAGGCCCTGACCAAGCGCGAACTGGAAGTTTTGCAGCTGGTCGGCGAGGGCCTGTCGAACCTGCAGATCAGCAAGAAGCTCTTCCTCAGCCAGGCGACCGTGAAGTCCCATCTGGTGCACATCTACGCCAAGCTGGGTGTGGACTCCCGCACCTCGGCGGTCGCGGCGGCGACGGCCCGCCGACTGATCCGCCGCTGATTCCCCGCTTCCGTACGTCAGCGGCGCGGCGGCTCGCCGAAAAGATCCACGGCGACGCGTACGTCCCTGAGTGCGGAGGCCAGTGCGCTGACCGAGCCGATCGCCCCCGCGATCAGCAGCAGCGAACGGCGCAAGCGCGGAATCTCGGGTGCGCCGCTGATCGCCATCGCATCGAGCGCGGCCAGCTCGTCCTCGGCGATCCCCCGGTCCGGGAACTCCGCGGGATGCCCCGCCAGCTCGCGGCGGAGTCGGGAGACAGCCGTACGCAGCTCCGTCACCCTCGGGTCCTCACCACTGCCAGTCACCCGCGTCTGCCCCACGCTTCGCAACAAAGCACTCCCCCCTCGCACATCCTCGTGCCAGTGTTTCGACCGGGGTCCCGGACCGCGGTCAAGTCTCCGGAGATGCGTGCAAGTTAACGCCATGACAGGTGTCGAGCGCCACTCCGCGGACAGAATTCAGGGTGCCCCGTAAGGGTGACGCACATATGGCTTAGGGGACGGCACCGCCCTTCCCTGCCCGCCTGTGACCCCCATGTGCCGGTCGGCCTGAGGTATCCAGTCCGCATGACTCGGACAACACAGACCCCGGTGGTCGCCGGGCTGCTGCTCGCGGCGGGCGGCGGACGACGACTCGGCGGGCAGCCCAAGGCTCTGCTCGAACACCGCGGCCGGCCGCTGGTGGAGCACGCGGTACGCGTACTGCGGGAGGGCGGCTGCGACCGCGTCCATGTCGTCGTGGGCGCCGCGGCAGAAGAGGTACAAGCACGCGCCGACCTCGTGGGCTGCACGGTGACCGTCAACCCCGAGTGGACCGAGGGCATGGGCTCGTCGCTGCGGGCGGGGCTCGGGGCGCTCTCCGGTACGGGGGCGGACGCGGCACTCGTCCTCCTGGTCGACCAGCCAGGTATCGGCGCGGGCGCGGTGGCGCGGGTGAGGTCGGCGTACCGCTCCCGGACGAGTCTCGTGGCCGCCTCGTACGACGGGGAACGGGGCCATCCGGTGCTGTTCGGGGCCGACCGGTGGGCGGACATCGCGGCGGGAGCGGTGGGCGACCAGGGCGCTCGGGCATATCTGCGGGCGCACCGCGATGCGATCACGCTCGTCGAGTGTTCCGATGTGGCTCAGGCGTACGACATCGACACGGTGGAGGACCTGAAGCACCTTGATTGAACGGGGCGGCACCCGGCGCCGGCACCGCCCCACTTCCGCCGACCCGGACAATCTCGACATCAACAAACGGTTGAACTTCCACCATGAGAAAATTATTCTCCAATGGCCAGCACCGCCCGCCGAAGGAGAGACAGCCCATGTCCGCACCAGCGCCGTCCCCGCTGGCCATCGTCGATGCCGAGCCCCTGCCCCGGCAGGGCGAGGTCCTCAACCACGCGGCCCTCGCGTTCGTGGCCGAGCTGCACCGACAGTTCACGCCCCGTCGCGACGAGCTGCTCGCCCGCAGGGGCGAGCGCCGCGCCGAGATCGCCCGTACCTCCACGCTGGACTTCCTGCCCGAGACGGCGGCGATCCGTGCGGACGACTCCTGGAAGGTCGCGCCGGCCCCGGACGCGCTGAACGACCGCCGGGTGGAGATCACCGGTCCGACCGACCGCAAGATGACCATCAACGCCCTGAACTCCGGCGCCAAGGTCTGGCTCGCCGACTTCGAGGACGCGTCCGCCCCCACGTGGGAGAACGTCATTTTCGGCCAGCTCAATCTGATCGACGCCTACACCCACAACATCGATTTCACCGACCCCGGGTCTGGTAAGTCGTACGCCTTGAAGCCCGCCGCCGAGCTCGCGACGGTCGTCACCCGCCCCCGCGGCTGGCATCTGAACGAGCGTCACCTCCAGCTCGACGGCACCCCGGTGCCGGGCGCACTGGTCGACTTCGGCCTCTACTTCTTCCACAACGCCCAGCGCCTCATCGACCTCGGCAAGGGCCCGTACTTCTACCTCCCGAAGACGGAGTCGCACCTGGAGGCCCGTCTCTGGAACGACATCTTCGTCTTCGCCCAGGACTACGTCGGCATCCCTCGGGGCACGGTCCGCGCGACCGTCCTCATCGAGACGATCACTGCCGCGTACGAGATGGAGGAGATCCTGTACGAGCTCCGCGACCACGCCTCCGGGCTGAACGCGGGCCGTTGGGACTACCTCTTCTCCATTATCAAGAACTTCCGTGACGGCGGCGCCAAGTTCGTCCTCCCGGACCGCAATGCGGTGACGATGACCGCCCCGTTCATGCGCGCGTACACCGAACTCCTCGTCCGCACCTGCCACAAGCGCGGCGCACACGCCATCGGCGGCATGGCGGCCTTCATCCCGTCCCGCCGCGACGCGGAGGTCAACAAGGTCGCCTTCGAGAAGGTCAAGGCCGACAAGGACCGGGAGGCGCACGACGGCTTCGACGGCTCCTGGGTCGCGCACCCGGACCTGGTCCCGATCGCCATGGCCTCCTTCGACGCGGTCCTCGGCGAGAAGCCGAACCAGAAGGACCGCCTGCGCGAGGACGTCTCGGTGGCCGCGGGCGACCTGATCGCCATCGATACCCTGGAGGCCAAGCCCACGTACGACGGCCTGCGCAACGCCGTCGCAGTCGGCATCCGCTACATCGAGGCCTGGCTGCGCGGCATGGGCGCGGTCGCCATCTTCGACCTCATGGAGGACGCGGCCACCGCCGAGATCTCGCGCTCGCAGATCTGGCAGTGGATCAACGCGGACGTGGTCTTCGAAAACGGCGAACACGCCACGGCGGACCTGGCCCGCAAGATCGCGGCCGAGGAACTCACCGCGATCCGCACCGAGATCGGCGACGAGGCATTCGCGTCCGGCAAGTGGCAACAGGCCCACGACCTGCTGCTCCAGGTCTCCCTGGACCAGGACTACGCGGACTTCCTGACGCTGCCGGCGTACGAGCAGCTGAGCTGAGGCGAGCGGCGGCGCCGTACCCCCGCGTGTCACCGCGCCGGGGTACGGCGGGTTATGTCGCCTCGGCGGCCTTGCGGGAACGCATCCGCTTCACCTTGGCGATGCTGCCGCAGGCGCGGCCGCTGTCCCCGGCGTACATGCTGCACCAGGTACGCGAGTTGTTGCGCGACTGGTCGTAGAAGATCCACCGGCAGTCCGGGCATGCACGCAGCCGACGCCAGCGCCCCTCATTCACCAACTCGGCAGCCACCCTCAGCACCTCACCGTGTGGTGTGGCTGGACCGCGGAAGACTAGTTCTCCGTTCTCGATGCGAGCCGTCTGCGGACATCGCTCCAGCCACGCGTCGAGCCGCGCCGAGCCGTGTTCCTCCACATCGGCCCGCAGATCGTCGCGCAATCGCAGCAGTTCCGCCGTGACATCCGCGCCACGGGGCACCGGCACCCTGGCGAACGTGTGCCGCCAGGCCGCCGCGTCCGCCGCGAGATCCGGCAGGGTCTCGGTCGGCACCCGGGTGTCGTTCGGGATCAGCCAACTGTTCAGGAAGCCGCGCAGCTCCTCCACGGCAGGAATCGTCATCGTCGCCGTTGCCATGCAATCAGGGTAGGTGGTAAACGCTACCTGCAGCACGTTTACCATCTATCACTATGACTGGTAACACCTTGGGTGCGGAAATCCCTCGGAGCACCTTCCGCAGCGTCCTGTCCCTGCCCGGCCACCCGACCTGGTACATAGCCGCGGCCCTGGTCCGCGCGCCTGTCGTCATGGCGCCCCTCGCGCTGGTTTTCCTTGGCCGCTCGGCTCAGTCCTTCAGCGTGGGCGGCATGCTCGCCGCCGTCCACGCGCTCGGCGAGGCCGCAGGTGCTCCCGTCATGGGCCGCCGCTTCGATCACCGGCCGTTCGTCGGCCAACTCAGGCTGGCCCTCGGCGCCGAGGCCCTCGCCTTCACCGCCCTCGCCCTCAGCGCCGGCCACGCCCCCGTTCCCGTCATGCTGGCCTTGGCTTTCGTGGCCGGCGCCGCTGCCGCGGGAGCCCCCGGCGGCATGCGGGCCCAGCTCTCGGCGACCACCCCGGAGCACCTGCGTCCCACCGCGCTGAGCCTGGAAAACTCGCTCAGTCAGGCCGTCTGGGCCTTCGCGCCCCCGTTGGCGTCCCTGCTGTACGTTCAGTTCTCGGCATCGGGCGCGCTCATCGCCATGGCCGTCGCCTCTGCCGCTCCGCTGCTCTTCGCACACCGGATCCCGCACGCCACCTCACTCCCCGAGACGCCCGGAGAAATCGGGGACGAGCGGCTGCGTACAACGGCGATTCTCCGACTCGTCTGGCCCACCGCACTGCTCTCAGCGGCGATCATGTTCCTTATCGGAACCGTCGATGTCGCCCTCCCGGCCCGTCTGGAGGACGTCGGTTCCTCCCCCGCGCTGGCGGGTCTTGTCATGACCGCCTTCGCCGTCGCCAGCGTAATCTCCGGACTCCTGTACGGCAGCCGCCGCTGGCCGGGCACACCCCTGAGCCAAAGCCTCGTCCTGCTCCCCGGCCTCGCCGCCGCCTTCACTCTCCCCGGCCTGACCACGCAACCCTGGAGCTTTGCCGCCGCCTTCGCGGTCGGCGGACTCCTCTACAGCCCGCTGATGGTCATCCGCAACCTCGCCCTCCAGCAACGCCTTCCCCAGCACGCCTGGGCGACCGGTTTCTCCGTCTTGTACGCCGCAGCCGGAGTGGGCTACGGAGCCGCCGGCCTCATGGCCGCCGCCCTGCTCGACATCGCCGGGTCCGGAACCGCCTTCGTCGCGTGCGCACTGATCACCATCGTCATCGGCGCTCTGTCGCTCCTGGGTGAGCGCACACACCCACGCCACACACCTCAACAGTCCGCGTCAGCAGGCAGCAGTCCAAGCTCGGGGCGCGTAAGGATTGACACACCCGCACCTGGCAGTCGATCTGTGACGAGAACGCGAGCGGAGGTCTCGGCGTAGGCCGTCACGGTCGCCGTGATCGGGCCCATGGCTGCCCGACTCGTCGACCAGGGGATCGGACCACGCGGGCAGGAGCAGCCCGCCGCCTCGCCGACGGCCTTCTCTGTCAAGTTCAGCGTGTTGAAGTTCTTGAGGCGTGCGCGAGCTCAGGCGAGGGGTGCCCACCTGGGGGCCATCCTTCCTGTATCCGAGGGTTCGGATTTCTCAGAAAGACCGGACCAGGACAATCTCATTCCGGTCTGCTCCAGATGGACCATGGATAGTGACCGGACCCTTCGCTACGCGCTGAGGCCGTCGTGCCGAAGAATGCATCCAGCCCCAGCAAGGTCAGCTCCACCCAGACCACAGTGCCGCAGCCGTTCTTGCTGAGTTCCCAGCAAGGGGAAGCCGCACGAACACTGTTGAGGTATACGTCCTCCCTCGCACTGCCTGGCCCTGACGCTCAGCTCGTTGCTGTGGTGATGGCCATCCGGGCGGCGCGAGGTGGTGTCGGCAACCTCACGGGTCAGTACACCTAGACCGCCGCCACCCCGTTACCGGCCGCCCTCTCCGGGGGCGTCGAGGAGGTCGGTCACGAGTCGGCGGGCGTACGCGGCGTCGAGGCCGGCCGGGCGGAAGAGGATGCGGTACATCATGGGGGCGACGACGCGGTCCATGGCCGCTTCGACGTCGGGAGTGTGCTCCTCGCGGACGGCCGCGCGGGCGAGGATGAGGTTGATCTGTTCGGCTGCGTAGGCCGAGCACTGGCCGGCGTTGCTGCCGTCCGGATCGCCGAGCAGGGCGTCCCGGATGTAGGCGCGGCCCGAGCCGGATGCCATCTCGTCGAGGAACTGTTCGGCCCAGGCCGTGAGGTCGGAACGCAGATCGCCGCGATCCTCCGGCTCGCCGTCGGGGCGCAGTCGTTCCACCGCGACGTCCGACAACAGCTCGTCCAGGTCGCCCCAGCGGCGGTAGATCGTCGACGGGGTGACGCCGGCGCGCTGGGCGACCAGGGGAACGGTCAGCGCGTCGCGCCCCACCTCCGCCAGGAGTTCACGCGCGGCGGAGTGCACCGCGGCCTGGACCCGGGCGCTGCGCCCGCCGGGGCGCACCATCTGCTTACGACTCATGACGCCATTTTAAAGCCTAGCTTTTGCGTTTAGCGGGTGCCCGAACAGCAGGGCGCTCACCTGCCGACAGATGTCGACGGACTCCTCGCCGCCGAGGTGGGCTGCCGCCGCTCCTGTCCGTCCCTGCCCACGATCGTCGCCCGTCGGTGCGGTGCGGACGGGCTTGATCGTCAACGGTCCGGGCGGCGATGCCGGCCAGGCCGTCCGGGCTGTGGTGTCGCCGGAGAACTACCACGCTCAGGCGACCGGTGCGAGCGCTCGGGCCGGCCGCGTCCGCTCGTAGGCGTGGCCCACCCTCAGCAGGGTCAGTTCGCCGAAGGGTCGGCCGAGCAGCTGCATCCCGATGGGCATGCCCGCCGTTCTCGACGAGCCGGGCGCCGGGCGCCGAGCACCTCCAGCTGGGCGATGGCGCGGTGGACGGTGGCGGCCACCTCAGGGTCGACGTGGTCGAAGCAGTAGTTGCCCGGCACCCCGATGCGCACGCCCGTCAGGTCCGGGTCCCGTTCCGGCCGGTGGTCGACGGCGGGTGGCCAGTGAGGCGGGGTCGCGCGGGTCGTGCCCGGCGAGGACAGCCAGGACCAGGGCCGCGTCCTCGACGGTGCGGGTGACCTGACCGGGCCGACGCGGTCGAGTGACCAGGACAGCGAGGTGACGCCGTGGCGGGGCACCAGCCCGTACGTCGGCTTGAGGCCGACCACGCCATTCAGCGCGGCGGGCACCCGGATCGACGAAGCGCTCCACAGCAAAAGCAATGGGTTTGCTTTAAGCGACGGTAGGGCCTACCGTCGCTTAAAGCAAACCCATTGCTTTTGTCGGAAGGAGTCCCATGTCCGGCGTCACGTCCGGCACACCCGCGCACTGCCCCCTCCTGGTGGGTCGCACCCGCGGGAAGAACCGTGCGGCGTCCTTCGTCCTCGACACGTCGATCCTCGCGACCCTCCTGGCCGCCTCCAGCGCCCCCACACCGCTGTACCCCCTCTATCAGGAGCAGTGCAGCCTTTCCGCGCTCGCCGTCACCGTGGTGTTCGCGCGTACTCACTGGCGCTGCTGTGGGCTTTGCTTACCACCGGAGCGCTCTCCGACCACCTGGGCCGGCGCCCCGTCCTGGCGGGCGCCCTCGTCGCGGAGGCCGCCTCCATGGTCCTCCTTCCTGGCCTCGGCGGACAGCGCAGGCTCCCTGACGGCAGCCCGCCTACTGCAAGGGGTGGCCACCGGTGCGGCCACCAGCGCCGCGGGTGCGGCTCTCCTCGACCTGGAGAACCCCCGACATCCGGGCCGGTCGGCCCTTGCCAACACCATCGCCCCGGTCGCCGGCATGGCCGCGGGCGTCCTCCTCTCCATCCTCCTCGTCCGCTTCGCCCCGGCCCCCACCGTCACCGTCTACGTACTGCTGGCCGTGCTGTTCGCCGCCCAGGCGATCGCGGTCGTCTTCACCACGGAGACGGCCCACCGCCACACGGGCGCGCTGCGGTCGCTGCGCCCGCACCTCGGCATCCCGCCCGGGGCGCGCCGCACACTGCTGAGCACCGGCACCGCGGTCGTCGCCGTCTGGGCCCTGGGCGGCTTCTACTCCTCCCTCGGCCCGGCCCTCGTACGCCTGGTGGCCCCCGGTGCCCCGCAGGCGGCCCGCGGCATGGTCTTCTTCCCCCTCAGCGCCACCGCCGCGCTCACCGTGTGGGCGCTGCGCCGCGCCGAGCCCCTCGCCACCGCGACCGGCGGATGCTTGACCGTTCTGCCCGCCGCGGCCCTGACCCTGAGCGGCCTGCACGGTGCCGGGCTGCCCGCCGTCTACGGCGGCGCGGCCCTGGCCGGCGCGGCCTTCGGCGCCGTCTCCCAAGGGGTGCTGCGCCTGCTTCTCGCCCCGCTCGACGAGTGGGACCGCGCCGCGACCCTGGTCGCCTACTACGTCCTCAGCTACCTCTCCATGAGCCTGCCCGCCGTCGCCGCGGGCGCAGCCACCCAGCGCTACGGGCTCGGGGCCACCTCCCACGCCTACGCCGCCATCGCCGCCCTCCTCGCCGCAGCCGCCCTGACGGCACTCGCCGTGTCACGGCGCCGGACAGCCACGGCCCGCCCCGCCACCGACCACCTCCGCTGAAGAGCAAAGGAAACGACAGATCATGCAGTCCGCCTCCACGCGCACCCTCCCCTCCTGGACCGTGGGCGACGTCACCGTCCACCGCGTCGACGAAGTGCCGCTGCCGCCCGCGACCGGGCCGTGGCTACTGCCCGACGCCACCCCCGAGGTGGTGGCCGGCCAGGACTGGCTGCGCCCCGACTTCGTCGGCCACGACGGCATCCTCCACATCGACAGCCACAGCTTCGCGTTCGTCGTGGACGGGCTGCGCGTGCTCGTCGACACCGGCATCGGCAACGGCAAGGAGCGGGCCAACCCGGCCTGGCACGACCTGCGCACCGACTACCTGGAGCGGCTCACCGCCGCCGGCTTCCCGCCGGTGACCGTCGACCTGGTGATCCTCACCCACCTGCACGCCGACCACGTCGGCTGGAACACCCGGCAGGTGGACGGCGCATGGGTGCCTACCTTCCCCGCCGCCCGCTACGTCACCGCCCGCGCCGAGCGGGAGTTCTGGGCCGGGTACGACATGGAGGAAGCGCGCCGCCAGATGTTCCGCGACTCGGTGATCCCGGTCGAGCGGGCCGACCTGCTCGACCTGGTCGACGTCCCGGCCGACGGCCTGCAGATCGCCCCGGGCCTGCGCCTTCTCCCGACTCCCGGCCACACCCCCGGCCATGTCGCAGTCGAACTGACCAGCCGGGGTGAGACAGCGCTGATCACCGGCGACTGCGTCCACCACCCGGTCCAGCTCGCCCACCCCGCCATCGGCGCCTGCGTCGACATCGACCCCCAGCGGTCCGAGGCCACCCGCCGCGCGCTGCTCGCCTCCCTCACCGGCACCGACGCCCTCCTGCTGGGCACCCACTTCGCCCCGCCCACTGCCGGCCGGGTCGTCACCCACGGGGACGCCTACCGGCTGCTGCCCGTCCCCGCGACCTGACCGGGTCATCGAGTTCCCGGAAGACGGGGCGGACGGCGAACCTCGACTCCCGGCACCGCTGGAATGGAGCTGGCGGCTCCACGCCTATGGTCTGCCGGCCTTCCCAGACAGGACCTCGTCGGCCGATCCGTCCGCTCGCCCGCACCTCCGGGCCGGGACGGCGGAGCCGGTCAGAGCGGTTCCGTACGAGTTACTCGCCGAGCCCGACCCGGTAGACCCTGCGCCGACGAACATGCTCCCCCAGCCCCCAGAGGCTTCCACCGTGAGCGGTGGTGTAACTGAGGTCTTCGGGGCCGATGGAGAGCTTTCCGTGCACCGCCGCCTTGGCGTCGCGGGGCGTCTGCACCCACAGCTGGCCCGCTGCTCCGGGTGTCGAGACGTTGGCGGAGTAGTAGGCGCGGCCGGCGACACTGACCGCACCCTGAACCCTGGCTGTCCGCAGCATCCAGCTCTCGTCGGAAGATCCGTCGGCGATGTAGCCGGAGGCGGCCAGGTTCCAGCGCGCGGCGTGCCCCTGGGAGCTGGGCCGGTACTCGCTGGACACGATGGAGGCCATCGCCCCCTGGGTACGGTCGAGCGAGAGCTGCGAATGCTGGAAGTTGGATCCCGCCGTGTTCTCGTAGATGTGGTGCAGCGGAAGCACGTAGTCGTACCCGTACGCGTAGTATTTGCCGTCCTGGTAGCCAAACCGGTTCCGGGCAGCGGCGCCGCCGGTCACCCTCACCATCTTGGTGATGTCGAAGACGCTCATGCCACCGCGCCTGACCGTGGTATTCCGGCCCGGCCTGTTCGCGATGTAGAGGAAGTTGCCGACCCAGGCCATGCCACCCGCATGGATCTCCACCGGCCGGTAGGTGGGGCGGCTGCCCGCCCGCGCCTGGCGGGGTTCGACCAGGAGTACGTGCTGGTACTTCGGGTTCACCGGGTCCCCGGTGACGTCGACGAAGGTGACCCGGGCACCGCGTGACTCGTAGTCCTTCTTGCCATACCAGGAGACCACCAGCACATCGCGGCCGAGGCCCGGCACCGTGCCGCCGTAGCCGTCGAAACTGGTGGTAACGCCCTGCGGGTACCAACGCGCGGTGTTCCGGTCCCAAGTGCCGTCTGACGCACTGGTATTGGTGTCCCAGGCGAAGCCGTACTGGAACCGGTCCGGCACCGTCCCGGCGGGCGGAGCGCTGCCACCGCCGTCGTTCCAGTCGCCCACTTCCGCGCCGTTCCACCTGGCGGTGTCGAGTATCCGCGCCAGGTCGGCGTTGGGCAGCTCCTCTCTCAGGCCGTCACTCGCGTCAGCCCAGCTACGGCCCTGGGCGTACCCGAGTTTCATGGCGACCTGGAACACGGTGGGCGCTGCGTGTGCGGTCGAGGGGCGCAACAGTCCTCCGGCCGCCGCTGCTAAGGGCATCGCGGTCATGGCGCGAAGGATCGTTCTTCGTGGAGTAGCCATGTCAGAAGAAGGTAGACAGTACCTCTCGGCCCGGTCTAGCCCCCTGCACCCCTTTCCACCCTTCGGTGAACTATCGACCGGAAAGCGCCCCACCGAACACATAGAGTGGCCACCCGGCAGCGGGCTCAGCCCGCACCCGAATCCCCTGGCGGCCGAAGCAGACCGGAGCTCTAACCACCGTCACTCACAGTGGAGTTGGTACAGCTGCTGACCTCGATCAAGACATCGGAGTGGTCCTGCTCGGCGGCTGCCTGCCGCTCAGCGTCCTCGACGCTGCCGCTTCCGTCAGCGATCTCGTCGTCGTCACCGCCACCCGCAAGATTGGCGAAAGCCGAGCCTGGCGGGCTTCGGGACGTGAGGTTCGGGGATCGAAATGTAGAATCGGCGGAAGGCAGGCTGCCAGCCGCTGATTGGCTCTCGACCTGGCGCGGCACTCCAGTAGGACTGGCCATCTGATGCCGTATGGAGGAGTTGTCATGCAGGTAGCCGTGGTCACCTTCGACGGGTTCAACGAGCTCGACAGCTTCATCGCTGCCGCGTTGATCAACCGCTGCCGCAAGGACGGCTTGGAAGCCTTCATTACGACGCCGACGCCGGTGGTCACGTCGATGAACGGCGTCGAGGTGACCGGGCAGCGCCCGATGGAGTTCGTGACCGAGGCCAGCGTCGTGCTGATCGGTAGCGGAGTGAAGACACGCGACGTGGTCGCCGACGACCGGTTGCTCTCCATGTTGCCGCTCGACCCTTCGCGACAGCTGATCGGTTCGCAGTGCTCCGGCGCGCTGGTGCTGGCGCACCTCGGGCTGCTGGGTGGCATGCCGGCTTGCACGGACATGACGAGCCGGCCCTTTGTCGAAGCCTGCGGCGTCACCGTGCTGGACGTGCCGTTCTACGTCGAGGGGAACATCGCTACAGCGGGCGGCTGCCTGGCGTCCCAGTATCTCGCGACGTGGGTTATCACCCGGATGCTCGGAGAGAACGCCGCGCGCGACGTCATCGGCTACGTGGCTCCGGTCGGCGAAAACCAGGAGACTGTCGAGCGCGCCATGCGTGCCGTCCATAGGGGTGAGCCTGCACTGCCCTGACGCCCCTTCTGGAGCGCCGCCTGCAGTTATGGCGGCGACTTCTGAGCGCATTGAGGCGTGGGCATTGTCAGATGCACGCGCGAGCATGTGGCAGTGCTCTCGCCAAGGCCTGTCCGGCGGATCTTTGATCAGTATGGTCATAGGATCATGAAGGCTCTGATCTTACTGCTCGCTGTATTTGTCGTCTTCGTCATGCCGACCTCCCTAGTTTGGCTGCTTGGGCGGCGAGCGAGGATCCCTAACTGGACGCTGGTCGTGTTCTTGCTGGCCGGGTGGCTGACAGTGTTCGTCGGCGGGTTCTTCTCGCAGCGCGCGCAGCCGAAACTGTTTCCCGATACGTCGCCCTGCTACGGCACGCGCACCACTCCTGTCTCGCAGTATTTCCCGCCCGACTCGTTCTGCCTCCACGCAGACGGGGAGTTGCGGACGGTCAATGGGCCGAACGCCAAGCTCGTGTTCTGGACGGCCGCCAATACCACCTTGGCGATGGCGATTGCCGCCGCCTTTGCACGGGTCGCCCGCCCCGGAAGCGTCCGAGTCCCTCGTCGGGGCGATGCTGTCGGGGCGTGCGTCTTCCCGGCACTCGTGGCGGTTTCCTACGAGCCCCGGCGGCGTGTTGATGGGCCCGGCAGGAGGTCGAATCAACGCTCACCATCGACCAGTCGATCCGGCCGTCCGCGTCGGCGTCGGCCAGGACGGCCGCGAAGATCCTTTCCCAGGTGCCGTCCGCCGCCCAGCGTCTGCGCCGTTCGTACACCGTCTTCCGTAGACCGAAACGCACAGGTAGATCCCGCCATGGCACGATCAGCGACAGCAGCCGGGGCACGAGTACGAGGTCGGGTCGGGCATCTTGCACGTGTTCGGGCAGCACTTGAAGCTGTTCCGGGTACGGGCCGGTCTGGATCGGGCGGAGTTCGGAGCGATGACGGGGTACTCGGCTTCGTCCATCGCGTCGTTCGAGCAGGGGCGCCGGATCCCTCAGCCGAAGTTCAGCGACCAGGCGGACGAACTGCTCGACGCCGCCGGGGTGTTGAAGGCCAGCAAGGAGGAGGTCGCTCGGGCACAGTATCCGGCGTTCTTCCGGGACGCGGCACGGCTGGAGGCGGAGGCGGTTGAGCTGCACGTGTACGCCAACCACGGCGTGCCTGGGCTGCTGCAAACGGAAGATTACGCGCGGGCAGTGTTCGCGATGTGGCGACCAGTACTGGAAGACGAGGTCGTGGAGCAACGAGTGGCAGCACGCCTGGCCAGGCACGAGATCTACTCTCGTCGCCCCAGGTCGACCATCAGCTTTGTGATCGAGGAGTGCATCCTGAGCCGCCCCCTGGGCGGGGAAGCAGTACTGCGTGGTCAGTTGGAGCAATTTCTCCTGGTCGGCCAGAACCGCAACGTCGAGATCCAGGTGATGCCGACCCGGCGCGAGGAGCATGCCGGGATGGCCGGTCCCTTCACCTTGATCGCGACCAAGGAAGAGCGGAGGATCGCATACGTTGAGGCGCACAAGGACAGCCGTCTCTACACGGAGCGAAGGTCCGTCCGGGAGTTCGAGGAGCAGTACGGAGTTCTCCGGGCCCAGGCACTTACTCCGCGCGAATCGCTGGCCCTCATCGAGAAATTTCTGGGAGAGACATGAACGCCGAAGCGCTTGTGGGGACGTTGCCTGAGTCCGCGTGGCTCAAGAGCAGCTACAGCAGCGGAGCGGGCGGCGAGTGCATCGAGGTCGCGACCTGCCCCGGTACCGTCCACGTCCGCGACTCGAAGGACAGGACGGGGCCAATCCTGTCTGTCGCCGCTGGTGGCTGGGGGGCCTTCGTGGAGTTCGCCGCACAGAGCTGACACCGCATGGACGACGGCGCCCCACCACCGAAACAATCCGGTGGCGGGGCGTCCTCTTGTACGAGCATGCACGCGGATTTCAATCAGCCTTGTTCGCCCGGCCGCGGGGCTTCTTTTCCGGCCGCCAGGTCCTGAGGTCCTCCACCCGGCGAGGCGGCGAGGCAGCAAGGCGTGTGCGACATCCCGCAAGTTCCCCTGAGCCCTGCTGAGTCCTTGTCCCTGTGGCCAGGGCGTTCTGTCTCCTTGGGGTGTTCTTCGAACTGGTGACGTAACTTCAGGATTCTTGAAGCATCCTCAATTCATCCGATCGATCTGTGATCAGGGTGAAGGCGAGGAGGGTCGGCTTGGCGCTGGCAGCCGTACGCGACTTGCGTGAGTTCCGCGATCCGGTCTCGGCGGAGGAACTGGAACAGTTCGAGACCGATGTGCTCGCCGGGTTCGTTTTCGCGCGGGCTTCGGCAGAGCTTGCGGACGGCACCAGGGCAGAGTCAGCAGCCGGGGCCGATCGGCGGAGACGATGTCAGGGCGAGCGCGGCGATCCGCAGCTCGGCCGCCCACGTTCGCTGGTCAAGCCCCAACGTGTGCTCAATGCAGCACCCGCATTGTGGGATCAGCGATACAAACGATCGCTCCTCAGCGGTTTCGACCTCCGTCTCCCACCAGTCATCGTCGCCAGGGCAGCGGGAGCGATTTCCTCATTGATCAGCCTCCCCGCCAGCCGGCGCAGCGCGTGGCGCCGTGCCAGGCCCGGATCGGGCAACGCGATTCCGGCCTCGGAGAGTGCTTGCTCGAACGCGTCGCGGATATCGCGGGCATCCGCGTTGCGAGGCAAACCGGCGAGCTCGCACAACGTCGGGGTGTCCAGCCCGGCAGCGAGTGCTTCGGCAGCAATCATCGGCAGGTCCTCCGGGCGGATCTCATCCGCCTGATAACGGCACGCCACCTCACCCAGAGACGTGAGGCCACTCTGTGTTGAGGATTTCGGTTCCGGTGTCGTTCCCGCTGTTCTCATGATTCGTACGATGCCAGCCCGTTCCCAAGGAGGGCTGCCCAGGGGGCGGTCCGCTCGGCGCTCACTCCGCGTCTTCGCCTGAACCCGAAGACCGAACCTATGAAAACACGACAGCCCATCCTCGGGTTCCCGTCGAAAGACCTTCAGTTCGCGTGAACCCACGGGGCGCACCGGCCGTGGGGACCAACGGAACAGCCAGTCTCGGTGAGATTGATCTTGGTCGCGTAGCAAGTCAAGCGCGCGGTCGTGGTCATATGTCCGAGCGCTGTTCGGCGGCTTCGGCGAGGGTGCGGTACAGCGTGGGCAGGCTGGGGTGCTTGCCCTTGTGCTTGCCCCGGGTGATGACCGTCTTCTGCTGGATCTCCTTCATGGGGGTGCCCTTGGCGCGCAGGGTGAGGGTGTACTCGATCTGGTCGGCGTCGAGGGAGGGTGGCCGGCCGCCGGTGCGGCCGCGTTTGCGGGCGGATTCCTGGCCTTCCAGGGTCTTCTCCCGGGTGTACGCCACCAGCGGCTGAGCGACTTCCGGGTCCTGGTCCTGGTCCTGGTCCTGGTCCTCAACGAGCATCCGTTCATTCCGACCTGGTCCACTGTGCGGGCCGGCGTGAACCGGGTGGCCGACGCACTTGCCGACGGCAGCGCCCGCGTCGAACGGCACACTCCGCTGCTGCCCGACCTGCGACCGGAGCCGGGCGGGAGGCGGTGGCCGCCGCGCTGACCGGGGCGGTGGGGGACGGCGCGGGAATCGAGCTACTGTCCTACCTGGAGAACCTCGACCTGCCCGACCTCGACCGCGTACTGGCGGACCCTGCCGCGTTCGCCCTGCCCGAGCGCGGCGACCGGCAGCTGGCCTTCCTCATCGCGGTCGTCGCGGCCGTCCAGGGTGATCTCACCCGCTCCCGCTGGGAAGCGGGCTGGGCGGTGCTGGCGAAGGCCGTGGACGCGGGTGTGCCCGATGTGGCGGCCAGGGCGGCGGTCGACCTGGCAACGATGCGGGACACCGACTGCGTGCCCATCGGCGCAGCCGGGGCAGCCTCCCGGCGGGCTGGGAGCGCTGGGCGGACCAGGTTTTGGAGCCCACGGTCGACTGGCGGCAGGCGCTCGCGGGCGCGGTCCGCGAGGCCGCCGCGTGGGCCGCCGGGGCGATCGACTACACCTACCGTCGCCCCTCCCGCCGCAGCGCGGCGCTCCGCGGCGTCGTCCTGCCAAGCCTCCGCCGCCCGTTGCCCCGTGTCGCTGTCGTCATCGACACCTCGGGGTCGATGGGTGATGACGAGCTCGCCTCGGCGCTGGCGGAGCACACAGCTGCCGGGTCCTGGGCCGACAGCCTTCGCGCTCAGCTGGTGAAAAACTCCGTGATCTGCTGGGCGACCTGGTCAGGGTAGGTCTCATGCACTCGGTGGCCGCCCCCGATCGTGATAAGCCGGCAGTCCGGGATCAGCGAGGCCATGTCCTGCAGGCGCCCCTGGGGCATCGTGGACTCCTGGCCGCCGGCGATCATCAGTGTCGGCGCGACAATCTCGCCGAGGCCGGCCGCCCACTCGGGGTCGGGGTCGGCCACCTCGGCCCGGATGGGAGCGACGACGGCCCAGTCGTAGTCCACCGGTCCCTCCGGTTCGGGGGCCGGCTTCAACTCGCTCGGGAACGGCGGCGGGGTCTCCACCAGCACCAGCCGCTCCACCCGGTCCGCGTGCTCCTGGGCAAGCAGATGGGCGACGACACCGCCCATCGAGTGGCCGACCAGGCCTACCCGGTCGAGCTCGCACTCGTCGAGGAAGCCGAGGACGTCGTCCCGCATCAGCTCGACGGAGTACTCGTCCGGCCAGTCGCTCTCGCCGTGACCGCGTAGGTCGATGGCGTACACCCGCCACTGTTCGCCGAGCAGACTCCCGGCCGCCTCCCAGCTTGCGGCACAATCGCCGAGGCCGTGCAGCAGGACCACGGGCGAGCCAAAGGGGTCGCCCCAGGTCCGATACGCCAGCCGTACATCGCCGACATCCACAACAGACTGATCTTCCATACCCATGACGCTACAGCCGAAAGAGCGAAGACCTTTCACCCGCGGCCTGGCAGGGTTGGCACCCGCTGCGGTGGCGGGTGTACGGCGACGGATACCGGATCGACGCCCGTTAAACCCGTGTTCGACGGGCGCGGGAAGCGTCCGCCGCGTTGACTGCGTACGCCGGTGCACATGCCATATGACCTGCGCTTTCACTCCTGCACGAAGGCTGCTCCGGAGCCGTGACCCGAGGGTCGGCCGCTGCGTTGAGGCTGACGAACGGCGCACGCGGATGTGAGCCGGGATACGGAGGAGACAAGCGCATGAGGAAGAAGATGATGCTGGCCGCGACGGTCATGGCCGCCGGTCTGGGGCTGGCCCTCGGCCCCGCCGCCCAGGCCGTGCAGAGCCCCGCCGCCGTGCAGGCCGCGATCTGCACCGTCAACGACAACGGGGTGAACTTCCGCGGCGGACCGGGCTCCGAGTACCCGGTCCTGGGCCAAGTGAACCGGGGCCAGAACCTCAACGCACGCGGCCAGCAAGGCAACTGGATCATGGGTGACCTGTGGGGCGGTCCCACGGGCGTCTGGATCCACACGGCGTATCTCGACTGCTGAGGCCGGCGCGCAGGTCCCGCATCGCGCGGAACGCGCTATGCGGGACCTTCCTGCACCCCGGGGCAGCTTTCCAACTCCCGCGTTTCGAAGGGGTATACGACACTCGCTCCACTCTGATAGGAAAGCTTCCTAACAGAATGAGAACGACGAACTCCCTTTGGAGGACTGGTGCACGCTCCCCATAAGCGCACCGCACGTCGCAGCAACCGCTCCGTGCGCATCGCGGTCATCGCGGTCGGCTTGACCCTCACGGCCTTACCGGTCGTGGCCTACGCCGGTGCCCCCACACACCCGGCGGTACATCGACAGACGGCAGTGGACCGTCAGGCCGACGCCGCGACCGGGCTCGACGATCCGGCGAAGAAGGAGATAGCCATGCAGCTGGTCTCCAGCGCGGAGAACTCCTCGCTCAACTGGAAGGCCCAGTACAAGTACATCGAGGACATCGGCGACGGCCGCGGCTACACCGCGGGCATCATCGGCTTCTGCTCCGGCACCGGCGACATGCTCGACCTCGTCGAGCTGTACACCCAGCGCAAGCCGGGCAACGTCCTCGCGAAGTACCTTCCCGCGCTGCGGAAGGTCGACGGCACCGACTCGCACAGCGGTCTCGACCCGAACTTCAAGAAGGACTGGGCGACCGCCGCATCCGACCCAGCGTTCAAGCGAGCGCAGAACGACGAGCGGGACCGGGTGTACTTCAACCCGGCGGTCAGCCAGGGCAAGGCCGACGGCATCGGCACGCTAGGCCAGTTCGCCTACTACGACGCCATCGTCATGCACGGCGACGGCGGCGACAGCACCAGCTTCAGCTCCATCCGCAAGCGGGCCCTCGCGAAGGCGAAGCCGCCGGCCAAGGGCGGCAACGAGGTCACGTATCTCAACGCCTTCCTGGACGCCCGGGTCTGGGCGATGAAGCAGGAGGAGGCCCACTCCGACACCAGCCGGGTGGACACCGCCCAGCGGGTCTTCCTGAAGAAGGGCAATCTGAACCTGAATCCGCCGCTCGACTGGAAGGTGTACGGCGACAGCTATCACATCGGCTGACGCACGCCCGGGTCACGGCTGTGGCGCGTACGGCAACCCGCCAGGGGCGCCGTACGCGCCACAGCGCTGCACCGGCCCCGGAGCGTCAGGCTCCGGCGGCGATCTGCGCGAGGCGGCGGGCCTCGTCGCGGGTGGCGCGGGCGATGACGTCCTCGTCCACGGTGATCAGTCGGTTGCCCTCGACGACCGGCCGGCCGTCGACGAGGGAGAGGGTGACGGGGGCCGCGGCACCGAAGACGAGTGCGGTCACCGGGTCGGCGATGGAGGCGTGGGCGAGGGTGTCCAGCTTCCACAGCACCAGATCTGCGAGCTTGCCGGGCTCCAGGGAGCCGATCTGGTCGGCGCGGCCGAGTACCTGGGCGCCGCCGTACGTTCCCAGGCGCAGGACCTGACGCGCATTCAGGGCCTTTTCGTGGTGGGCGCCGAGGCGGTTGATGAGGAGGGCGTTGCGCAGTTCGGTGTGGAGTTCGCCGGACTCGTTGGAGGCGGTGCCGTCGACGCCGAGGCCGACCAGGACGCCCGCGGCGAGCATGTCGGGCACCCGGGCGATCCCCGCGGCGAGCCGGGCATTGGACGAGGGGCAGTGCGCCACGCCCGTTCCGGTGCGGGCGAAAGCGGCGATGTCGGAGTCGTTCATATGGACGCAGTGCGCCATCCATACATCGTGGCCGAGCCAGCCGGTCGACTCGAAGTAGTCGGTCGGACCCATTCCGAACAGCTCGTGGCAGAACTTCTCCTCCTCCACGGTCTCCGAACCGTGGGTGTGCATGCGTACTCCTTTGCGGCGGGCCAACTCGGCAACTTGTCGCAGCAGTTCGGTGGAGATGGAGAACGGGGAGCAGGGTGCGACGGCGACCTGGGTCATCGCGTCGAACGAGGCGTCGTGGTGGGCGTCGACGGTCGCCTCGGTTTCGGCGAGCGCACCGTCGAGGGTCTCCACGGCGAAGTCCGGCGGCAGCCCGCCGTCCTTCACGCTGCGGTCCATGGAGCCGCGGGCGAGTGTGAACCGTACGCCCATGTCACGAGCGGCCCCGATGATGGCGCCGGAAAGATCGCCGGCCCCTTGCGGGTAAACGTAGTGGTGGTCCATGGCGGTGGTGACGCCGCCGCGGGCCATCATGGCAAGCGAACCCTGCGCGGCGGCGCGGACCATCGGCTCGTCGATGCGCGCCCACATCGGGTACAGCGCGACCAGCCAGTCGAACAGGTTGTGGTCGGTGGCGAGGCCGCGGGTGATCCACTGATAGAAGTGGTGGTGCGTGTTGATCAGGCCGGGGGTGACCAGATGCCCGGTGCCGTCGATGCGACGTACGACGTTCTCCAGGCCCTCGGGTGCCCGGCCCGCGCCGACGGATTCGATGCGGTTGCCCGCGACGACGACATGGCCCGAGGCGTACTCGGTGTCGTCAGCGTCGACGGTCGCGATCGAACAGTTCTCGATGACGATGCGTTCCACGTGCTCATGGGCTGCCGATGCTGTCATGGCGCTTCCTCTTCTCCTCCGGCGACGGGTCAGGCAGAAGACTCCGGCGACCTCTCGCGTCAGAGGTTGGTCATGTCGACCGGGATCTGCGGCTCGGTACCGTCCCTCAGCACGGTGGCCTCGATCAGGCCGTACGGGCGGTCCGCCGCGAAGTAGACCTCGTTTTCGTTCTCGAGACCGAACGGCTCCAGGTCCACCAGGAAGTGATGCTTGTTCGGCAGCGAGAAGCGGATCTCGTCGACCTCGCTGCAGTTGCTGATGATGCGCGAACCCATCTGGTACAGGGTCTGCTGCAGGGAGAGGGAGTACGTCTCGGCGAAGGCCTGGAGCATGTGGCCCCGCGTCTGCTCGTAGGAATTCTCCCAGTTCGGCATCCGTGCGTCGTCGCTGGTCCAGTTGTACCGCCACTTGGCGGACACCTCGGTCGCGAGGATGCGATCGTACGCCTCCTTGAGCGTCGTGTACTTGTCCTTGACGTAGCCCCAGAACTCGGAGTTGGTGGAGTTCATCACCACGAGGTCCTTGAGCCCCGAGATGATCTGCCACTTCTCGCCGTCGAAAGTGATCTGGGTGGTGCGCGTCTCCTGGCCCTTGCGTACGAAGGAGTGCTTGGTCTCGTCGGCGCCGATGAACTGCGCGTTGGTGTCCGAGGCAGCAATGCGCTCCCAGGCGTACTCCTCGATCCGGATCCTGGCCGTCCTGATCGGCTCCTGCGACGCCACGAAGTGGCGGGCGAGGTGGATGCCGAACTGTTCGGCCGACTCGATGTCGTGCTCCTTGGCGAACGCGTACACCGTGTTCTTGGTGGTGTCGGTCGGCAGAACGTGGGCGTTGGAGCCGGAGTAGTGGACATCGTCCATGTCGCCGGAGAGGGCGATGGAGACGTTCAGGTCCTTGATGTGGTGGGTGCCGCCGTCCCGGGTGATCCTGACAACGCGGTTCTCCGCTTTGCCGTACTGGTTCTGGCCGAGAATCACAGGGCGGGGGCGGTGGCAATCGGCGGTCATGTCGGTGCTAGCTCCCTCGGTAAACGGAGTAGCCGAACGGGTTGAGCAGCAGCGGTACGTGATAGTGCTCGCCCGGGGTGACGGCGAACGTGATCGCCACCTCGGGGAAGAACACGCCGCTGTCCCTGACGCGGGGGGCGTCCTGCTGCGCCTCGGCTTGCTTCTCGAAACTGTGCTCATTGGCGAAGTACGTCTCGGTGTCGAAGTCGAGCCGTACATGGGTGGTGCCCTCCGGCAGTTCCGGCAGGTCCTTGCAGCGCCCGTCCGTGTCGGTCGCGGAACCGCCGAGTGCCGTCCACGGTGCGTCGCCGCCGCCGCCGCTGCGGGCGGCGAGGCGGACGGCGACAGCCGCGGCGGGGCGGCCGATGCTGGTGTCCAGGATGTGGGTGGACACCGATGCGGTGGCAGAGGTGCTCAAGACCCTCACTCTCCTTACTGTTACGCGCCTTCTGTTACGCGCCTTCTGTGACGAGACGGGTGAGCCGGATGCGATTGATCCTGCCCAGTTCGGTGCGCACGATCTCGCGCTCCTGCTCGGGCGTGTTCCCGATCCGGGACTTCACCGCGTCGCGCATCTGCTCACCGGTGGCTCCGGTGGCGCAGACCAGGAAGACGTGTCCGAACCGCTCCTGATAGGCCAGGTTCAGTTCGACCATCTCGGCCCTGAGTTCCTCAGTGGCGTCCGCCATCCCCCGCTGCTCGCGGGAGGAGGCCGGGTCTCCTGGCTCCGGGCGCCCGATCGGCGGGTGACCGGCCATCGCCTCGGCCAGATCCTCCGGGGTCAGCGCGGCCGTGGCGGCGTCACCGGCAAGGAGAAGGGCTTCTGCGGTGTCGTACGGGCGTCGGGAGAGCATCGCTCTCCCCCAAGCCGCACTGGCACACACCTCGTATAACGCGGTGGCGGCCTCGTCGTCCGCCAGGGTGTTGAACCGGGTGAGGCCCGGTGTGGAACTCGAGGTCACGGGAGCCTCCCTGGCTGTTTTCGCTGTGCGTTTCGTCGCGTCGCGTCGGTCGGGCTGCGGATAGCTAACGCCCTCCACAACACCTCGTCAACACTTTGTTGAAGTTGCGCGCATGTAAAAAGCCGTCGCCCGACGCTCCGGACGACGGCCTTCCATGACCCTCCATGGCCTTCGCTCACCTACGGCCTCAACTACTCGCCCCTGGCGGCATTTTCCCCGATGCTCTCGGCGAGTGCCGCCGATGTCGCCGATCCGTCAGCCGCCGGGCCCTCCGCTGCCAAAAGCCCCACCGTTGTCATGTTTGGGTAGGGCCCTTGGCGAAGAGGGCCGGTTGATCTGATAGGGGCTGAGACCTTCCCCGAAATCATCTGCAGCCCTCAAGTTTTCGTCGCTTCGGGAAGAAGGCTCGGCCTGTGGTGCCTGCTGTCGCGCCCGAGCCCGACGGCGCGCGTCCCACCACAGGAGGCCAAGCAGAATGGCTACTACGACAACTGCTATACCAACGGGGAAAATCCAGCGCACAGCAGAAGCGGCCACTGTGATGTCACTGATGGGCACCTGGCTCACATGGTGACTCATCTGACCCACGTCCTTCCTGAGGGAAGGGGAATCCGCCGCTCACAAAGTGAGGCAGAGGCTTCCGCTCATCGGAGAGAACCCGCGACGGCCGGAGCCGTGGGAAACTCCAATCCCGCCACCCATGGCGGGATCAATCTCGCGGGGCCCGTCTGAACTGGACACCTGGCAAGGCTCAAGCTCTCTGACAAGTCTACGGCGGGGCATACGGCGGCCGCGCTACGCCGAGGGCCCACAGCAGGCCAGCGGCGCCCATGCGGCTCCTCTCGTCGGCTTCCGCGCACTGCGCTGCCATGCCGACACAGAGACAAGTCGAACGTACATTCGATTCCATCTGACCTGCCACGCCTCCGCACCCTGCGTGGTGTTTACGGAATACGACCCTCCACCTGTGTGGATATCACTTCCACATCAGGCATCCCTTTCCCTGTTCAGATAGTTGTAGACGGTGAAGCGGCTGACCCCCAGCGCACCCGCCACCGTCTCCACGCCGTGTCGCACGGAGAAGGCGCCGCGTACCTCCAGGGTCCGCACCACAGACTGCTTGGCCTTGCGGTCCAACTCGGCGAGCGGCATGCCGTGCCGACGCTCCATGGCGGCCAGGATGTGGTCGAGCGATTCCGAGAGCTGAGGCAGCCGGACGGCTATGACGTCCTCGCCCTCCCAGGCCAGCACGACGTCGTCCGCCTGCGCCTGCTCGGGTCCGAGCAGCTCGGCGCCCATGGCGTCGGCGAGAGGCTTGACCGCGGCAACGAGGGGGTGGTCCGCCGATTCGGTCACTTCGAGCCCTCCCCGATGACGTTGACCTGGAGCGACACCCGGGTGGCACCCGATGCCAGCGCTCCGCGCAGCAGGGAGTCCACCACGGTGAGCACCTCGTCGGCGCCGCCCTCCACCGTATTGCCGAAGGGCCCGACGTCCACGGCGTCCAGGGCGGCGGTCTGGATGACCTCGCGGGCCACGACCGCGTGGGCGGGTACCTCGTCGAGATCGAAGGGCTCGGTGGTGAACTCCACTCTCAAGCGCACTGTGCCTCCCTCATGCGTTCGCCACGTCTCGGTGACCCGCGGCTCGGGCCCGACCCTAACGGACGGGCACCGGGCCCCTCCGGTGGCGGCTTCGCCCTCAGTCGCGTGAAGACCTCCGATCGGGCGGCCGCCCGACAGCTTCTGAACCCTGCCCGGGGCGCCATCCCTCTCTTCGGAGGGAATCCCCGCCTTCAGGCGGGGTGGGAATCCGATCTCGGGGCTGCTCTAACTCTCAGGCTGCAGCGGGCGCTTTTGCTGCTCGATGTACTGCTTGACGATATCCAACGGTGCGCCACCGCAGGACCCGGCGAAGTAGGAGCCCGACCAGAAACGGCCGTGCATGATGAAGCGGTTGACACGACCGGTGAACTCCTGTCGCAGGTAGCGGGAGGACACGCCCTTGAGTGAGTTCACCAGGGCCGACAGGGCGACCTTCGGCGGGTAGTGCACCAGGAGGTGCACGTGATCGTCTTCGCCGTTGAACTCGATCAGCTCCGCGCCGAAGTCCGTGCAGACGTTCCTCATGATTTCCTCGCAGCGCGTCAGCATGGCGTCGTTGAAGACTTCGCGCCGGTACTTTGTCACGAACACCAAGTGTGCGTGGAGGTTGCAAACGACGTGACGGCCCCGACGGACCTCGGAATTCGGTTCCCAGCGTGGTGACATAAACCAAGCGTAGTATGATCGAGCGAGCTCGACCGGAAGGGGGTGGGCCGGTGATCCGTGCGTACAAATTCCTCATGCGGCCCACCG